>CAJWNY010000008.1 GCA_913043815.1 uncultured Gammaproteobacteria bacterium | reverse complement strand
ACTTTTGACACGTTCGTTGAAGGTAAATCAAACGAAATGGCTAAAGCCGCCGCGTCTCAGGTGGCTAATAATTCAGGAAAATCTTACAATCCTCTTTTGATGTATGGCGGTGTTGGTCTGGGGAAGACACACCTTATGCAAGCGGTAGGTAACGAGATTTTACGCATAAAACCTGAGGCAAATGTGCTCTATCTGCACTCTCAGCGGTTTGTACAAGACATGGTAAAGGCGCTACAAACAGGTACTATGCTGGACTTTATGCAGTATTATCGCTCTATAGATGCCCTGTTGATAGATGACATTCAGTTCTTTGCGAAAAAATTAAGGTCCCAAGAAGAATTTTTTCACTTGTTTAACTCATTGCTTGAGCGTGGTGCTCAGATGATTTTAACCAGTGATAAATACCCTCGTGAAATCGATGGTTTAGAAGACAGGTTAAAGTCTCGTTTTGTATGGGGTCTCACAGTAGAAGTCGAGGCACCAGATTTAGAAACACGTGTTGCGATACTAATGAAAAAAGCAGAAGCAGACGAGGTTGCGTTAGACCAGGAAGTAGCTTTTTTTATAGCTGAGCGCATTCGGTCTAACGTTCGCGAGTTAGAAGGTGCGCTGAGACGGGTGATTGCTAACGCTAGATTTACCGGTACCCGTATCTCGATAGAGCAAGTGCGTCGCGCCTTGCGCGATTTGTTTGCGATCCAAGATAGACAGATTTCAATTGATAATATTCAACGCACAACTGCAGAATATTTTAATATTAAGATCGGCGATTTACTTTCAAAGCGCCGCAACAGATCAATAGCCAGACCAAGGCAGTTGGCCATGGCGCTAGCAAAAGAATTAACTAACCATTCGTTACCAGAGATCGGAGATGCATTTGGAGGTAGAGACCATACAACCGTTTTGCATGCTTGTAGGAAGATTGTAGAGCTGAGAGTTACGTCTCTAGATATAGCTGAAGATTACAAAAATTTGTCACGACTTTTATCGGGTTAGCGAGGCCAAAATGAGATTCACACTGCAAAGAGAGCAATTGTTAAAACCACTTCTGTTGGTGACGGGTGTGGTGGAACGCCGTCAAACACTGCCTGTTTTGTCTAACCTCCTTGTTCAGGCAGGAGAAAACGGGATATCTCTAACTGGTACCGACTTAGAAGTTGAAATGGTTGCTCATTGCAATGTTGAAGTTCAGGAAGTTGGGGAAGTAACTATTCCAGCGAGAAAGTTAGCGGATATATGGCGTTCATTGCCAGACGGGGCTGAGGTTTCTCTGTCAGTTGAGGGGGATAGGGTAACTATTCGTAGCGGCAGGAGCCGGTTTACATTAGCAACTCTGCCCGCAAGCGACTTTCCTAAAGTGGAAGGTGGCGATGCCGATATTCTTGTACCCTTAGAACCGACAGCGTTGGCTGGATTAATCGATCAAGTATCTTTTGCAATGGCACAGCAAGACGTAAGAGTGTTCTTAAACGGAATGCTGTTAGAAATTGGCAATGACTACATTCGGGCGGTCGCTACCGACGGCCATCGTATGGCGATGTCTACTAAGCCCTGCTCACCTGAAAAGGCGATAGAATCGCGTAAGCAAGCAATTGTGCCGAGAAAGGCGGTGTTAGAGCTCAGCCGTTTGTTAGACGAGGAAGATGAAGAATTAAAGCTTCAGCTTGGAACTAATCACCTTAGGGTAACCAAGGGCGCCTTTACGCTTACAACTAAATTAGTTGATGGCCAATTTCCCGATTACGACAAGGTTGTGCCGAAGGATGCTTCCAGAACGATATCAGGCGATAGAAATACGCTACGACAGGGCTTTCAGCGCGCATCGATACTATCGAACGAAAAGTATCGAGGTGTTCGTCTTGTTATCGCAGATGATCAAATGACCATTAAGGCTAATAACCCTGAGCAGGACGAGGCCGAGGAAACCGTGCCTGTGCAGTTTGATGGTGAGCAGTTGGAAATCGGTTTCAACGTGAGTTACTTATTAGACGTGTTGGGTGTGCTTTTGGGAGATGACGTACAAATAAGCGTGTCGGACGCAAATAGTTCAGCGTTGCTGGAAGATCCTTCCAAAGAAGGCGCTTTATACGTAGTTATGCCGATGAGACTCTAGTAGGTTTTGTCCATTAGGTTTTTTAAAACAGGACTGTTTTGCATCTACTAAGCGTCAGTGCGTACGCTTTTCGTAATATAGATGAAATCACACTTAATCTTGGCGCAGGTTTCAATTTAATTTATGGTGCCAACGGTGCAGGCAAGACGGCGCTATTAGAGGCTATATATCTGATTGCTCGTAGCCGATCTTTTCGTACGACAAAGCTAAAAAACATCGTAAAAACCGATAGTAAGGAAGCTTGTGTTAGGGCCGAAGTGGGCAGTGACTCTGGTCGCACACGGTCGCTCGCTGTTGCAAAATCGTTGAACGGCACGTCGGTACTTCGCATTGATGGTGAAAGCGTTAAACGATCTTCTGATCTGGCGAGGCTCTTGCCTGTGCAGGTTCTGTTACCAGGCGTTATCGATCTTATTCTGGACGGCCCCAACGCTAGGAGAGAGTTTCTAGATTGGGGTTTGTTTCACGTGGAACACCGTTACCTCGGTGTCTCTAGACGCTACAAACGAGTGCTTATTCAGAGGGCAGCGTGGATGAAAGCCAATCATAATAGTTCATTTGAAGAGGACCCTTGGGCGGAACAATTGATAACCGGTGGTGTGCAGATAAGCAATTGGCGGCATGCGTTTCTTGCAGAGATGAATCCACATTTTAAGGAAATGTTGTATTTACTCGATCCAGAAATATCTTGTACTTTAAGCTACCTTGACGGAGGTTATGGGACTAGCGAGGCGGAGGGCAGGCGGAAGCTGACCACAGCGTTTAGTCGTGATATAAGGTCTGGCGTCAGTCACTATGGCCCCCACCGTGCCGATTTAGAGTTCAAGCTTGAAGACTCAATTGCAAGAGATACTGCCTCTAGGGGTCAGGCAAAAGTTATTGCTAGTGCCGCGATTCTTGCCAATGCCGCCCTTTTTGCAAAGGTATATAACAAAAAGCCGGTTATACTGATCGATGACTTTGGCGCAGAATTGGATGATGAACGCAGGCAAAGCTTTCTTAAGGCGTTAATGTCACTTGATTGTCAGGTGATTGCGACGACTACAGATACGCCATCAGAATTGTTGAAACATAAAGGCCTAGAAGAAACAAGAGTGTTCCACGTGAAACAGGGTGCCCTGAACCTGAAATAGCTCTGATATATAGAATTCAATGCCAGTCCAATACATACAGCGGAGCTCGAATCGACTAAAATATCGGAGCTGTGATGGCTATGCAATTCCTAACGAAGGGGGCGATATGTCCGAAGAAAATACTTATGACTCAGGCAGTATCAAAGTTCTTAAAGGTCTTGATGCCGTTAGAAAACGACCAGGTATGTACATTGGTGATACCGAAGATGGTACCGGCTTGCATCATATGGTCCAAGAATTAGTCGATAACTCGATCGATGAAGCTCTTGCAGGTCATTGCGATACTATTCATGTCATTATGCATCCAGAAGAAGCCATTACAGTGCGAGACAATGGTCGTGGCATACCAGTGGATATTCATGAGGAAGAAAAAGTCAGCGCCGTCGAAGTCATTATGACCACCTTGCATGCCGGCGGAAAATTTGACGATAATAGCTACAAAGTATCCGGTGGCTTACATGGTGTTGGCATATCAGTGGTGAACGCGCTTTCCGATGAGCTTCGTTTGACGGTTCGCCGAGAAAACAAGCTTTATGAACAAGAGTATCGCCATGGGGTGCCTGTGGCGCCGTTGAAACAAATCGGTACTACCGACGATCGAGGAACCGAGTGTTACTTCAGGCCCTCGCCCGACACCTTCCACAATATAAAATTTCACTATGAAATTTTGGCCAAAAGACTACGCGAGTTAGCATTTCTTAACTCAGGTGTAGCGATTCACCTCACCGAAGAAAGTTCTGGGAAAGAGGATATATTCATTTACGAAGGAGGTTTAAGGGCTTTTGTTGAATACCTTAATCAAAACAAAATGCAGCTTAATGAAGTATTCCACTTCAACAGTGAACGCGAAGATGGCATCGGCGTAGAAGTTGCCATGCAGTGGAATGACACCTTTCAAGAACAAGTTTTTTGTTATACCAATAACATCCCTCAAGGAGATGGTGGTACTCACTTAGCAGGCTTCCGCAGCGCGCTTACCAGAACACTCAATTCCTATATTGAGCGCGAAAATATGGTTAAAAAAGCACAAGTTACTACCACCGGTGATGATGCGCGGGAAGGTTTAACTGCCGTAGTATCGGTGAAAGTCCCTGATCCCAAATTTTCATCCCAGACTAAAGACAAACTGGTGTCCAGTGAAGTTAAAACTGCAGTTGAGCAAGAGTTAAATAAGTTCTTTTCTGATTACTTATCAGAAAACCCCCAAGATGCTAAGTCCGTGGTGGGGAAAATGATAGACGCCGCACGTGCGCGCGAAGCCGCACGTAAAGCGAGAGATATGACCCGCCGCAAAGGCGCTCTAGATATTGCTGGTTTACCGGGTAAACTGGCGGATTGCCAAGAAAAAGATCCATCTAAATCTGAAATTTTCCTAGTCGAAGGGGATTCCGCTGGCGGGTCAGCCAAACAAGGTAGAGACCGACGTACTCAAGCGATTTTGCCGTTGCGAGGGAAAATTCTCAATGTAGAGCGGGCTAGATTCGACAAAATGCTCACCTCTCAAGAAATTGGAAATCTGGTTACTGCATTAGGCTGTGGTATTGGCAAGGGTGACTTCGACCCCGATAAACTACGCTATCACAATATAGTTATTATGACGGATGCGGATGTCGATGGTTCTCACATCAGAACGTTGTTGCTAACTTTCTTTTTCCGCCAAATGCCGGAACTGTTTGAGCGTGGGCATATCTACATCGCTCAACCGCCCTTATATAAGGTAAAAAAGAATAGGCAAGAGCGTTACGTTAAAGATGATGAAGAGCTTAGTGCTTATTTCATGGAGCTTTCTCTTCAGGATGCGAAGCTCTTCGTCAATTCACAAGCGCCTGCAATTCAAGGCCAAGCCTTAGAGACCCTAGTTCAAGCCTACCAAACTTTGATCGATAGGTTAGACCGATCAAAAAGAAAGTACCCTGTTGAAATCACACACGGACTGATCCGAGCACCCAAACTTGGACCAGAAGACTTGACTAATGAAGCGCACATCCAAGTTTGGTGCGAAACGCTAGTCGGCATTCTTACTGATAACCCTGGTTCAACGCCAACCGTAGATGCTACGTGGGACGAAGATCGACAGATATTTGTGCCAAATATCAGTATTCTGTTGAAGGGCAATAGGGAGCGAGTGGCCTTATCGCAGAATTTCTTGGCCGGTCCGGAGTATCGAGCTATATCGGAAATGATTGGCCTGTTAGATGATCTGGTCGAGGAAGGCGCCTTCATACAGCGCGGTGAGCGAAAGCAAGTAATCACTTACTTTGGTCAAGCCTTTGACTGGCTTCAATCTGAAGCACGCCGTGGTGTTGATCTGCAACGGTATAAAGGTCTGGGTGAAATGAATCCAGGACAGTTATGGGAAACTACGATGGATCAATCGGTCCGCCGAATGCTTAGGGTCACTGTCGAGGACGCCATTGGTGCGGACCGCATGTTTACTACGTTGATGGGCGACCAAGTAGAACCCAGGCGAGAATTTATTGAAGCGAATGCACTGTCAGTGGTTAATTTAGACGTATGACGTAATTTCAATAACGGTGCCCGGAGCATTCCAGCTCGAGGGTATCTGCCGCATTTGCGGCAAAACACTGTTTTAGAGCTATTTATGACTGTCCGAGATTCTTCTAAAGATGGCCTCACTAAAACATCTAAACATGCCTCGATAAACAAATATCGTTGCAACTGGTGCGAGGGCAGCGACTTGTATGAAGACTATCATGACCAAGAATGGGGCGTGCCTCTTAAAGACCCCGGAGCTCTGTTTAAGCTACTCGTCTTAGAGGGCATGCAAGCCGGGCTGTCATGGATTACCGTTTTAACTAAACGCGAGCATATGCATAAGTTGTTTTTCGGTTTTGATATGTCTAAATTGGCGGTCGCAAGCGCAGATGATGTTAAGTCTTGGCTTATGGATGCGGGCATTATTCGCCATCGCGGCAAGCTAAACGCGATGATCGGCAATGCGCAATGTGCTTTAGATATTGATGACTTTAGCGGTTTTCTTTGGCAGTTTGCTCCGCCTGAGCTGCTTACCCGTAAAGCTTGTGATGTCCCAGCCCAGACTGACGAGTCAAACTTAATGTCGAAGGCTTTGAAGGCAAAGGGTTTTCGCTTTGTTGGCCCGACAATTTGTTATGCCTTTATGCAAAGCGCCGGCATGGTCAATGATCACCATCCACGCTGCTGGCGACATATAAATTGCCAGAAACTGCTTAAGACGGCTTTAGCAAAAAATTAACATCATTCCCGTTGAACGCCCTATTTTTGGCCTCCCTATTAGCTTGTTGGAGAAATTATTTGGTTACCTTTTTTAGGTCGACCTTTTGGCTACTTAGTTTTATTCCGCAACGTTGGGGTTTAGCTGTTGGCCATGGCCTTGCGTACGTTATGATTTTTTTCAATGTTGCTTCCTATCGAATCAGCAAAATTAATGTTGATCATAGTCTGCCTCACCACCCTCCCCAAGAACGGGCCCAAATTGTCTTCCAATCTCTTGCGCAGACCATTCTGTTACCGATTGAGTTTGCGCACCTATTGCATAGGCCTATCGAAGAATTGATGGCCCAAATCGTCAGCGTTCAGGGTGAAGATTTGTTACGCGAGGCTTGGACAGAGGGCAATGGAGTATTGCTGCTAATGCCACACTTTGGTTGCTGGGAGTTTATGAGTTTATATTTAGGCAGCGACTATGCTGTTAGTGCCCTTTACACGCCGCCAAAATTATCCGCTTTAGAACCAATTATTCTTCAAGCACGAGAGCGCCAAGGCGCTACATTGTTTCCAACAACAGCCTCGGGTTTGCGCGGCTTGGTAAGAGGCATGAAAAAGGGCCATGTGGTCGTGCTACTTCCTGACCAAGTGCCCACTGGAGATGGCCGTGGCGTCATGAGCAAATTCTTTGGTCAAGATGCGTTAACAATGTCTCTAGCAAAAAGAATCGCGAAAGTAGGTAATCCAAAAATAATTATGGCCAGCGCATGGAGAACAATCGACCGCAACGGTATTGGTTACAACATTTCCTTTGAGCTACCTGAGTCGGGGATATCAAGTTCAGACGATGAGGTTTATGCCGCCGCGCTAAACAACAGTGTGCAAAAGATTGCAGAAAAAGACTTAGCCCAGTACCAGTGGTCCTATAAGCGCTTTCGCCGTTTAGGACCTGATAAAGAGGATATCTACCGACGCCAATAAGCAGGTGTAAGTAGTACCAAGAGCGTGAAAATCTCTAAGCGTCCCAGCATCATATTAAACATCAACACCCACTTCACATCGGCGTCTAGCCCGGAATAGTTTATTGCGACCTCACCAAGCCCGGGGCCGAGATTATTGAGGCTAGCGCCGACCGCTGAAAAAGCGGTCAAAAAATCTAAATCACTCGAGGCCATAATCACCGTCACCGAGAACAAAAACAGTAATACGTAAACGCTGAAGAAACTCCAGACAGCTTCAATCAACCTATCGGGCACCGCATTTTTGCCAAGCTTAATCGGGAAAACGCCATTTGGATGAATGAGCCGTTTTACTTCGCGCATACCTTGCAAATAAATCATCACCACTCTAATCATTTTAATCCCGCCAGCAGTAGAACCGGCACACCCGCCGACGAACGCGGCCAGTAGCAATATTACTGGCGCCACTGAGGGCCATTGGGAGAAGTCTTGGGTAACAAATCCAGTAGTTGTGGTGATAGAAATAGCGTGAAAAATGCCATCGCGAACAGGTGAAACACTGTCCGGAGTATTAGTCAAAAGAATGCTGCAAACCGCGACCGCGATGAGCACCAAAAACGTTAGGTAAGCGCGAACCTCGAAATCTTGAAAATAGTGGAATGGGTTACGTCGTCGCCAAACCAAGAAATGTAGACCAAAGTTGATCCCGGATAGCACCATAAACAGACAGGCTACGGCTTCGATCACGCCGCTGTTAAAGAAACCAATACTGGCATCGTGGGTAGAAAAACCGCCAATAGCTACAGTTGTAAAACTATGGCCTATCGCATCAAAAACATCCATGCCAGCAACCCAATAAGCCAACGCGCACGAAACCGTTAAACCCAGATAAATGTACCAAAGGGCTTTAGCTGTCTCGGTAATCCTCGGAGTTAATTTGTTGTCTTTTACTGGCCCTGGAGACTCTGTTCTATACAACTGCATGCCGCCAATACCCAGCATTGGAAAAATAGCTACAGCCAGAACGATGATACCCATGCCGCCAAACCATTGTAAAAGTTGGCGGTAAAAGAGCAGGGATTTGGGTAGATCATCTAGACCTATTAAAATAGTTGCGCCAGTAGTAGTTAAACCAGACATCGATTCAAAGGCCGCGTCTGTAAAAGATAACTGTGTGGACGGATCAATATAAAAAGGGATTGCCCCGAAGATGCCTAAACCGATGTAAAACAGAGCTGTTATTAAAAAGCCGTCACCGCCCCGGAGCTCTCGGTTACCACGTAAAGGCAACCAAAGCACTAAGCCGCTGATTAGGGTTATGAAAAAAGCTGTGATAAATGTATTGGCATTGCTTTCATCGAACGCCAAAGCAACAAAGATAGGCAACAAAAATGTGAAGCTAAAAAAAGTTAACAGCGTACCAGTGACTCGAAAGATAACGGATAGATGCACTAGGTTTTGCTGCTCCTACTTAAAAGAACGTTAATCCAACTTGGAACAAACGCTCAACCGCTTTAACTTGCTTCTTGTCTACCATAAACAAAATCACATGATCGTCGGATGTAACGATGACATCATCGTGAGCAATAAGAACGTCCTCTCCTCTGACAAGTGCGCCGATAGTCACACCCACCGGCAGCTTAATTTCACTGATTTTGCGCCCTACCACTTTCGAACTTTTAGCGTCGCCATGGGCAATGGCTTCCATTGCTTCGGCGGCACCACGGCGCAAACTGTGCACACGGGCCACATCTGCTCGTCGGACATAGGATAAAACAGTACTAATAGTGGCTTGCTGTGGGGATATTGCGACATCTATTTCGCCGCCTTGGACCAAGTCAACATAGGCAGGCTTAGTAATCAGCGTGATAACTTGTCTAACGCCTAGTCTCTTTGCCATTAACGAGGACATAATATTAACCTCATCATCGTTGGTCAGAGCGCAAAACGCATCACATTGTTCGATGTTCTCTTCTAATAATAAATCTCGATCTGTTGCGTCGCCATGAATTACGACAGCTTTATCTAATTGAGCAGCGAGTATAATCGCACGGGGTCTTGAGTACTCTACCACTTTCACTGCGTATTCATTTTCAATGGAGGCTGCTAATCGAGCACCAATATTTCCTCCGCCAACAATCATCACTCTCCGGTAAGGTTGTTCTGCCTTTCTCAACTCGCCCATAACGGCGCTAATGTGTTCTCTGGCAGCGATGAAAAATACTTCGTCATCCGCTTCAATAACGGTTCTGCCCTCGGGCATTATTGACTGCCCGCGGCGAAAGATAGCAGCTACCCGAGTATCTACTTTTGGCATGTGTTTGCGTAGCAAACTTAATGCGTGACCAACCAAGGGGCCATCATTATATGCGCGCATTGCCACGAGTTGGGCTTTGCCTTTGGCAAAGTCTAAAACGTCTAGCGCGCCAGGGTGGCTAAGCAATTCGTTTATTTGGTCTGTAACTACTTGTTCCGGATTAATCAGGCGATCGATGGGCATATGATTTTTGTGAAAAAACCCTTCCTTACTGAGGTAGGCCGAAGAGCGGATCCGCGCAATCTTCATGGGTGTACGGAACACCGAGTAACAAACCTGACAAGCAACCATATTGATTTCGTCGCTAGAGGTCACGGCAATAAGCATGTCGGCATCGTCCGCACCGGCTTTGCGCAAAACATCTGGGTGGGAAGCAGAGCCTTCAACGGTTTGGATGTCTAGGCGGCTGCCCAATTCTTGAAGTCGTTCGCTATTTTGATCTACCAAGGTAATATCAAAGGATTCTTTAGCTAGGCTTTCAGCCAGTGTTCCACCTACCTGTCCGGCGCCCAAAATAAGAATTTTCATGTTCCTTTAACCTTGGTCAGACCAGCGTAATAAAACCCGTCAGTACTTCTTGACGATGGCAATAACTGCCAACCCAGTAAGGTAGTGCGTCCATGTTTCATACTCAATGCGACCGACTTTGCGCCTGCTTGGGTACTGATAAACTTCTCTATCACGTGATCGTTTTCTTCTTCGAAAATAGAACAGGTCGAATAAAGAAGCGTACCCCCCTCTTTTAGCCTGCGCCATAGGTTGTGTAATAACTTTAGTTGTACCTCTTGGTGGGAAGTTAAGTGCCCGGACTTTAGCAATAGTCGAATATCCGGGTTGCGACGAATGGTGCCACTGCCGGAACAGGGGGCATCCAACAAGATTGCGTCGAAGAGTAAATTGCCGCAGCAATCGTCCATAGTTGCGTCCGCGCACAGCATGGTTAATCTGGGGTCGTCGCTGTGGCCTAACCGACTGCCAATGACCTTAGTTTCGTTTAAGCGTTTTTTTTTGTTGTCCAAAGCAAACAACTTGTGGTTTTTGAACCGAGCGTTTAAGCGCTCGTGTAGGTGAAATAGTTTTCCTCCAGGCGCGGCGCAGGCATCTAGGATACTTGGCTCAGCAATCTGTGGAGGCAGCATAGTCATGAGCGTATGTGATGCAAGCTGGGCCGAGAGATCCTGTACGGCAACCTCTCCTTCTGACCAGCTTGGCAGTGTTTCTGCATTTTGTGGGGTGTCGAGAATGATAGTCTCGATCATGCTAGTTTCAGAAAACGATATATCGTTTTCTCTGAGCTTGGCTTTGTAAAAAGCCGGTTCTACCTTTGCGGTATTAATGCGCAGAGTCATAGGCGCGCGCTGATTATTGGCAATCACAAGAGTCTGCCATTCGGCAGGGTATTGTATTTTCAGCTTGTCTTTCAGCCACTCGGGGTGATCAGCGGTCGCGGCAGCAAGTGCTTGCTCAGCGGCTGAAGTTTCACCTTGAGCAGAATGTTGTTGGCTTGTTTCGGCAGCTCGTTGCAACTGTCTGAGTACGGCGTTAACTACGCCCTTAGCCCAGGGTTTACCCAATACAACACACGCGTTAACGCTCTCATTGATAATCGCATAGCTGGCTATACCGGTGTACTTTAGTTGGTAAGCGCCCACTAATAAAAGTTGGAACAGATCGCTGTCTTTGTCGCGCATTGGCTTTTTAAGCAACTCGGTTACGGATTGCTGCAAAGAAAGATAGTGACGAGCTGTTCCGTAAATCAGTTCTCTATGCAGTGGCGTTGCGATCCACTCGGACTTTTCTGCCCGTATCCAATCTATAGTTCGGCCGCCTTCAACAATATTTTTGAGGGCTTTGCATACTTCCATGCGCGTTCTTGCGCTTTCGTTTTTTTTATTTATTCCTACCCTTGATTTAGGGTCTCGAGCCGTTCCTTTGGTTTGCCAAGAAAAACTCACAGGTTGGAGTCGACAAAGTTGTTTGCGTCAAATTGCGCACCCTCTGGTAAGAAGCGCTGAAAGCCGTTAATTGCCGCCGCCGTATCCATTGGTAAGCCTTTACCCTTATTTATTCGAAGTCGTTGAAGCTGTAATTGCCCAGCACCACATTGAATTATCAAGCGCCCTTTACGCGCGATAAGCAAGGTGCCCGGCTTGGCCTCTTTTGGCTCCCCGTCAAGCACGCTGGCGGCTAAAAACTGAACTTCTACCTCGGGTAGTTTGGCCGTTACTGGCATTCTGTCAGCAAGGGCGCGGATTTGCCGCTCTATGTCGACGGCAGAGTTTTGCCAAAAGATCTGCCTGTCATCCGCAGTGAGTTTAGATGCGTAGGTAACGCCCTTCTCATTTTGGGGTTTTGCGTCCATGGGCAATTTGCTCAATACATCAATAAGCAGTTCTGCACCACTGATTGCTAGCTGCTCTTCCAGTTGCAGTGTTGAAGTTTGCGCAGAGATAACTAATTTCCGCTCAGCAAATAGAGCCCCTGTATCCAAACCCTCTTCCATTTGCATAATGCCCACCCCCGTAGCCGTATCTCCAGCCATAATGGCTCTTTCAATCGGCGCCGCGCCCCGCCAACGTGGTAATAGTGAGGCGTGAACATTGATGCAGCCATACTTGGGAAGCGTCAATATTGATCGGGGTAAAATAAGCCCGTAGGCCGCAACAATCAGGACGTCTGGATTAAACGAGGCAAGTGCGTTTAAACTGTCCTGGAGTTTGAAATTAATTGGCTGTAAAACAGGGATGTTGTGTTCTTGGGCTAGAGTTTTAACAGGGTTTGCTTGAAGTTTACGCCCTCTACCTCTGGGCCGGTCCGGTTGGGTTAATACCACCGTTGGGGCGAAGCGCGAGTTCTGCAGGCTCTGCAAAATATTTTTTGCGAATTCCGGGCTACCTGCAAATGCAGTAGTTAGGGTTGTCACGCCTCTTCTTTATCTTTCTTAAGTTTTTTGTTGATGCGGCTGCGTTTTAGGCTAGATAGGTAGTCTACGAATAGCTTGCCATCTAAATGGTCGCACTCATGTTGTATACAAATGGCAAGAATTCCAGAGGCTTCCATAGTGATCTCTTTGCCGGTTACATCTTGGGCGGACACCTCAATATGCTCTGAACGTTGCACGGTTTCGTATATCCCAGGCACTGAAAGGCAACCCTCCTCCCATGGAATGTTTTCTCCGATCAATCTTAGTTTTGGGTTGATCAAAACATGAGGCTGGTCGTTATCTTCAGAAATATCCACCACAATGAGTCGTTGATGCACATCAACTTGCGTTGCTGCCAAGCCAATACCCGGCGCTGCATACATTGTTTCTAGCATATCCGCCGCAAGAGTCGCCACGTCAGGTGAGAACTCGGCGATGGCTTTAGCTTTTTTGCGTAAGCGTGGGTCTGGGTGATGTAAAATTCGCAGCAAAGGCATGTGTTAACTAAAGCCCAATATAATTAAGGCCGCAGTATAACGCCTACGCTGAAAGATACCGAGACTTTGCTGGTCAATTACTTATAAGAAATATGGCCAATTGCGCTTTTGGCACTCGGAGCCCGCCGATTCTCCTTTCTTATCCCATTGCGCAACCTAGCCATATACTGAGTGTTCAATAATAAAATCCGCTAAATAGGGCTAAAGGCGGAGGTGGAAGCTCTTTAATTGAACGCTGCAGCTACGTGATTACTGGGCTTAAGGCATTAAGAAAAGGCAGGGATATTTTCGCGGCGCTTCGTCTACAACTTAGTGAGGTCCGTAAGAGGTGCCGCAGTTTTACGAGACAAGGCGCAGCCGCGGCAAGAAGCGCCCGCGAAGCTTTGGAATAAGTGGGTTGGACTGCGACGTTAGATGAAATCGCGATAAGCCGATTAACTCCTATTCGAGGTGGCCCAATCACCGAAGCTTTAGCAACCAGCATCGAAGCAATCCAACTGCGCGCGGTGGATTAGCGTGAGCTTACGATTTTAAGTCCCTGCGGTACGGATCATAATGAAATAACACAAGTCCGCTGTCATGACCCCCAAGATACCAGTCAATGTTTAGTTGGATTGAAGCTCGCGGGGTTTGTTCGGCAGGGTTTAGACGGGTATATTTGTCTTCCATTGTTAAAAGGATAAAAGTCATGTCTTGGGTTGCAGTTTTAATGGGTTCTGAATCAGATTGGCCGGTCATGCAAGCGACTACTACAATGTTAGACACCTTGGGAATCAAATTTGAAGTGCGCGTAACCAGCGCGCATCGAACTCCTCAAGGCACAGCGGAATATGTTGCCGACGCTGAAGATCGTGGCTGCAGAGTTTTCATTTGCGCCGCGGGTATGGCCGCGCATTTGGCGGGCGCAGTAGCTGCTCACACCCAACGTCCTGTTATCGGCGTGCCTATAGATAGCGGCCCACTGCAGGGTTTTGACGCATTGTTGTCCACAGTACAGATGCCTGGCGGCATTCCCGTTGCCACAGTTGCTGTCGGCAAGGCAGGGGCAAAAAATGCTGCATACTTGGCAGCGCAGATGTTAGCTATTAGCAATGACGATTTGCACAAAGTGGTTGTTGCTGATCGGAGCGCGAATCGAGAAAAAGTCGAAGCGCAAAACGCCTCTGTACAGAAATCGCTTGTCTCTTGAGCAGCATCTTTGATGCCGTCGCCGTTTTACGAGGCGGCGGCGTCCTCGCTCACGCCACAGAGGGCGTCTGGGGTCTTGCTTGTGACCCGTTGAATTACGTAGCTGTTCAGCGAATTTTAGAAATCAAAACTCGTTCAGAAGATAAGGGCTTGTTGCTCTTAGGTGATTCGTCAGAATCTTTTGCCGACCAATTAAAAACACTTAGCGCCGATGATCAGCAACGCATAGAAGATAGTTGGCCCGGTCACGTGACTTGGATCTTGCCTAGCTCAAAGTATCCTTCATGGGTTAGTGGTGGCCGTGCAACCGTCGCTTGTCGTGTGCCCGACCATCATCAGGCGAGGTTGATTGCCGAAAAGATGGGCCGCCCAATAGTATCTACTTCTCTCAACCTATCCGGAGAACCTCCGCTAATGACCTACGCTGAAGCATCGGCCCAGTTTGCGCACCTAGTCGATTTGGTCCTGGAGGGCGAAATTGGATATGCTCAGGGGCCTAGCAAAATATTGCAATTCAAGGGTGCCGGAATACAAACGCTGAGGTAACTGAGGCGCGGCCCGCTCATTTGGCTTATGTCCAAGGCCTTTCTTCTTTTGAACCTGTCCTAGTTATTTAGAGGAAAAACTCATTATCTGATCAGGCACTTTTTAAATGCTAGCTATTGGTTCAGCCGGTTGGAATCGGGCGGCGCGCCTTAAACAGCTGGGAGAATTTTCGGGGAAGGATCCGAGCGGACTTATACAAAAAATTAATAAAAAATGAGTTGTGTCGTTCTCTATTGCCCGTACGGGGATAACCCGACCAAATGAGATCGCCTGCTCTCTTTGTCGAAATCTCATTAGACTTAATACCCCACGCAACAGCTGCGCAAGTCCGCCTCAATCCTGCGTTGGCGCAACACTTTTCGAGCGCGCGTATAGCCCTACCAGACAACACCATAAAGTAATCCACGCCAGATAAATCGAGATATCACCAACTGGGTTCTGCACAATCGCTAAAAATGTTGCGCGAGCGATGACCCAAGTCAACCAAAACGTGATGAGTCTGGGTATCTGGTGTAGGTCCAGGAAATGCCAAGCTAGCGTTCCGGTGATAGCAAAGGTCATTAACTGTGCGAGAGGTACGGTAAACACGAAATAAAATTGGCCGGTTAAGTCCCAGCTAACAGGCGCGTATTCGACTAATACTTTGATGAACATCAGATCCTCGAGTACTCCATGCGCGAGCCCAAGCAGGATGATTCCGACCCAACCAATATTAACTCTGAAACTTCTCATGGAAAGATTCTCGTTGAATTTGAGGTAAAAGAAGCCCTATAAATCAGCCACAATTGTTCGTACCTCGCGCAAAACCTGTTTCCAATCAGCTCTGGAGCGATAGCCTTTTTCAGCCCACTTTGCGAGTATTTGGCCCTCTGGAGACATCAAGACAACACCCGGATAGGGAATGCCATAACCAAAGGTACCCGGTCCATACTCTAGGTTTCGAATCCCCCAAGCGTCGACATGCTGACGATCCACATCTTTAAGCACGGGGAATTCGATATTCCACTTTTCATCAAACGCTTTGATTATCTCCGGTGAATCGTAGGTCATACCAACAACGCCTACATCAAGGGCATCAAACTGGTTTTTTAAATCGTTCAGTTTCACGAACTGACGGATGCAGAATGGTCACCAATCAACGGATCGATTGAAAATGAACAACAGACCCTTATCGCTGCTCAGGCTTTCTAGGTTTTGCGGGTTCCCATCCTGGTCAATCGCCGACAGCATGGGAGCAGTAGACCCGATACTTGGCCCCCAATCTGCCGCGTATTCCGAGTCTGCATTAGCTAATTGGCTTAATGCCGCTAATGCCGCCGCAAACATGACGTGATGCAGCACTTTCACAAAGCTAATTTTTGTTGTTTGCATGTAAGTCTCCGTAAAGTTGTTGGCCAGTGAAGCTCTTAAAGACTGTTCAAGAGGGTACACCGCATCTTGAAGATAGCGTCAAGTAGCCGCTGCTGAACGAAGAGCCGTCCCCTTCATTTAGTATTTTTAATGCACACTTAATCTATCTTAGATTGGCAGGAGTGTCCAAGTTAGGGAGCTCACGGATGAGTTAACGGCCCGGGATTCGTGTCGCTTTGACGTGTTTTTAGTGGTGGTGATAAGACCTGTCTCGGAGCTAACGACTCAGGGATATGAAAATTGACAACTAAACTAGTAATTGAGCAGTTCGCCCCGGACCTATCTGTAATTAAAAGAAAGAGGCAGCCGAATAAAGGGTAAACTTATCGCAGTGTCTAATTTTGTTTGATACAGAGTCACTAGACATGTAACAAAGAATCACCAATTTTATGAAAATTGGGAACATTACAGGAGTGCAGACTCTGGACGAAAGAGCTGATTTAGAAACCTGCGAAAGCGCCTAGGAGCCTAGTGTTTTATCAAGCTAAATCTAGTTTCTGTTTTGGGTGGGTATCGTTGAAGACGTTTTTGCTTCGTCTGCCCATATAGAGCTAGGTATTGCTGCAAGTATGATTGAGCATTTTATCGCGCACGGCGGTAACTTTTTTGGAGCCAAGCGTTCTTTTATAGGGAAGCATCTCAGTACAGGACAAAAGACGCTCTATTAACGATTCGGATTCCAGCCGGTATGCGTAACCTGTAAATACTTCAGGAAATATAACTAATAAATGGGCAGGCCCTGATCAAAAGCGCTTCAGTCCAAAAGTAGAGGAACGAAAGTATATGGATCGTTATTGTGTTGTCGGCAATCCCATCGAACATTCACTTTCGCCGCAAATTCATCAAGCTTTTGCCGCTCAGAACGGGGAGTTGATGACTTACGAAAAAGTAAAGGTAGAGCTAACGGGTTTTGCCGATTTCCTCAAAGATTTTGTGGACTCAGGCGGTAAAGGGTTAAATATAACCGTGCCGTTTAAAGTTGAAGCCTTCAACGCGGCGAACAAATTAAACAAGCTTGCCGAAATAGCCAATGCAGTGAACACACTCTCTATTAAGGACGAGGACATTACGGGCTTCAATACAGACGGCATTGGTTTTATCCGTGATTTAACCCACCGCCATGGCTTTCAACTGGATGGAAAATCTGTACTCATTTTGGGCGCCGGTGGTGCCTGCCGTGGCATAATTGAACCGCTTCTGGGCACAAATCCGGCTAGAATCACTATCGCAAACCGTACTCTGGCCAATGCTCAAGCGTTGTGTGCACTGTTCTCCAACCGGCGCGCTCATGACGGTCTAAGCTGTGTGGATCTTTCAGAGTTGGCGGAGACCAAGGCTGGAACCTATGATTTAGTGGTAAATAGTACTTCTTTAGGCTTGCTGGCAGATGGAATCACCTTACCGCCCAATGTGGTGAAGCGGGCCTTTTGTTATGACATGAGTTATGGCGATAAAGCGGCATTTGCACGGTGGGCTAAAAACCATGGCGCGCTAGACAGTGTAGATGGACTAGGCATGTTGGTGGAGCAAGCCGCTGAGAGCTTCAATATTTGGCGTGGTGTTATGCCAGGTACTGACGAAATTTACGAAAGTTTAAGATATCGATTAGGAGTTCAGGTTTGAAAACGACAAAGCGATTCGTATCAGGGGCGGTTTGCCCCGAATGTCGAGAACTGGATCGCACAGTTCTGGAAGCCGTACCCACTAATCTTGCAGATGGCGTCGCGCAAGGTAAGGACCAAGTTCAACGTCGTTGCGTGAGTTGTGGTTTTACCGAAATTATGGAGTCGGAAGCACTGCCAAATGGCGTTGTGTTGCCTCGAGCAAGATTTGAACGAGCGAAAGTGCAAGCAGCAGAACCTCAAGTGGTTCGGTTGATGGACCCCAATTCTCCCAAAAGATGAATATGCCTAACGGTCCATTGCTTGGATCTTATGCATTTCATGGGCTTACATAGCTTTTGTCCAAGAACTTTTAGCTTGGTACAAGGATCAAAAACCAAACTTCGAGTTGCTCTAAGGTGGCGAATTGCTATAATCTCGCCCCGTTTCAAGCCCCCTCGTTTTAGAGGGTAGCAGTATTTGGTCCTAGCCACGCTCAAATACCGTTAGAAATCGCCACCCTTTGCTTGATGCATCTTAGAATTGCGCTTCATTTATTAAGTTGCTAAGGCAAGGATTAGGCCGCAAGGATGCAACATTCGGCCAAGATAAGAAATGCCCAGCACTGCTGGCATTCAAGCAGTTTGCATATTATTTAAAAATTCGTTGTTAAAGACTAAGCAAAAGTTGTTGCTAAGAAAGTTGACTACGAATTTGTTACGGACTTTTGAAATAGAACTGAAAGTGAGACAGAGCAGAATGAAAAACCAGATTTTGCGGATGCTAACCGGCACCTTGGCGTTTATAGCTTCAGGCACGGTTCTGGCGGACGAATGGAATATGCGTGTGGGCGTGACAGACATCAGTCGCCAAGTGTACGACTTACACATGACAATTTTTTATATCTGTGTAGCAATTGGCGTAGTCGTTTTCGGCGTGCTCTTTTGGTCAGTTTTTCAGCATCGCAAGTCCAAGGGTGCAGTGCCAGCAACTTTTCATGAAAGTACAAAGTTAGAGCTTGCTTGGACGATTGTCCCTACGCTCATTCTTATCGTGATGGCGATTCCCGCAACCCAAGTGTTAGTGCAAATGTACGATACGGGCGGCGAAGATATGAATATCGAAGTTCGTGGCTACCAGTGGAAATGGCAATATAAGTATTTGGATGAGGACTACAATAATTCGTACTCGTTCTTTTCTAGTTTAGCAACTCCTAGATCGCAGATTACCAATCGGTCGGAAAAAGCCGATACGTACCTCCTAGAAGTCGATGAACATTTAAGAATCCCAATAAATAGAAAGGTTCGCTTTTTGGTTACTTCAGAGGACGTAATCCACGCTTGGTGGGTCCCTGATTTTGGCATTAAGAGGGATGCGGTTCCTGGCATGTTGAATGAACTTTGGGCAATTGTTGAAACCCCTGGTATTTATCGAGGTCAATGCACTGAATTGTGTGGGCAGGACCATGGTTTCATGCCGATTGTTGTTGAAGCAATGCCCGAAGCAGAGTTCGACGCCTGGTATGCAACTAAGGTCTCTTCAGAAATAGTGCGTCAAGAAACCATGAGCAAATCGTTGACCCACGACGAGCTAATGGTTCAGGGAGAGGCGACTTATGGCACTTATTGCTCGTCATGCCACATGGCGAATGGTGAGGGTGTACCCCCAGTTTTTCCAGCTATTGCTGGCTCTATTGTTGCCAACGGTTCTCGCGACGATCACCTAAGTCTAGTGATCAATGGTATATCCGGGAGTGCAATGCAGGCATTTGGGAAGCAGCTTGATGCAGTACAACTAGCATCTGTCGTCCATTATCAGCGTAATGCATTCGGCAACGACGTCGGGGATGTTTCCCAGCCTCAAGACGTCATTAATTTATCTAAAGGTCAGTAAGGAATAGGCATGAGTGAAATTATCCACGCAGATCATCACGACGACCACGCGCACGGCCCCGCTAAAGGTATCTTGCGCTGGCTTTATACTACTAACCACAAGGATATCGGCACTCTATACCTCTGGTTTAGTCTGGCTATGTTTTTTATCGGCGGAGCAATGGCTTTAGTTATTAGAACCGAGCTATTTCAGCCGGGGCTACAGTTTATCGAACCCGCTTTCTTTAACCAAATGACAACCAACCATGGCCTGATAATGGTGTTTGGAGCCATCATGCCGGCCTTTGTCGGCTTGGCGAACTGGTTGATTCCAATGCAAGTAGGCGCACCTGATATGGCGCTGCCTAGAATGAATAACCTTTCATTCTGGATTTTGCCTTTTGCTTTCAGCATGATGATTTCTACATTGTTCATGGAAGGTGGCGGCCCCAACTTTGGTTGGACGTTTTATGCTCCGCTCTCCACAACATATGCACCAGATTCCGTAACCTACTTTATTTTTGCAGTGCACTTAATGGGTGCATCATCCATTATGGGCAGTATCAACATCATCGCTACAATCCTTAATATGCGTGCGCCCGGCATGACATTAATGAAAATGCCTATGTTCGTATGGACTTGGTTGATTACCGCTTACTTGCTGATCGCTGTAATGCCTGTTTTGGCTGGCGCAGTAACGATGATGTTGTTCGACATTCACTTCAATACCAGTTTCTTCAATGCAGCAGGTGGCGGTGACCCAGTAATGTTCCAGCATATTTTCTGGTTTTTTGGTCATCCCGAAGTCTATATTATGATATTGCCCGCGTTTGGTATTGTCTCTCATATCATTCCAACTTTCGCCCGTAAGCGATTATTTGGCTATACCTCGATGGTATATGCAGTTGCCTCAATTGCATTTTTATCTTTCATCGTTTGGGCGCATCACATGTTTACCGTCGGCATGCCTTTAGCGGGCCAACTATTTTTCATGTACAGCACAATGCTTATTGCCGTTCCCACAGGCGTGAAAGTCTTTAATTGGATTGCAACCATGTGGCGTGGATCCATGACGTTTGAAACGCCCATGTTGTTCGCAATTGCATTCGTGGTTCTGTTTACGATCGGAGGATTGTCTGGAATTATGTTAGCTATTACTCCTGCTGACTATCAATATCACGACACCTATTTCGTTGTAGCTCATTTCCACTACGTTCTCGTTCCTGGTGCTTTGTTCTCTATCATTGCTGCGGTTTATTTCTGGATCCCAAAGTGGACTGGGAAAATGTATGACGAATCTCTGGGTAAATTGCATTTTTGGTTGTCGTTTATCGGCGTAAATGTAACTTTCTTCCCCCAGCATTTTTCTGGTTTAGCTGGGATGCCGCGTCGTATTCCAGACTATGCGTTACAGTTCGCCGATTTTAATATGATTTCAAGTATTGGGGCCTTTATTTTTGGGTTCTCCCAGCTGTTCTTCCTTTACGTCTTGATCAAAACAATTCGCTCAGGGAAACCTGCGGTAGGACGCGCCTGGGAAGGGGCTAAAGGCTTAGAGTGGGTCTTACCTTCACCTGCTCCGTATCATAGTTTTACCTATCCACCTGAAGTGACTGATAAAGAGTCTTATGCTTAAATATTGGTGTATTTGTTCAGGGAAATTTTTCTAAATGTCTCTTGAAGAAAAGCAATCGCAAGATATCAAAGCGACGGTTAAAAAATTGTCTCTAGTAGTAGTGGGCATGTGCTGTTTCGTGGCAGCCTTGGTCCCGTTATACGACTTGTTTTGCGAAGTTACGGGCCTCAATGGTAAAACAGGCGGCCCTTATGTCTTCGACGAAGCCAAAGTGCGTCCAGATACATCGCGTTTAATAAAAGTAAATTTTCTAACGAATACTAACGAGGGAATGCCCTGGGAGTTCAGATCGCAAAAAGGTTCCGTCAGAGTGCATCCAGGCGCAGCGACCACCGTAAGTTTTTATGTCAAGAATACCACCGGAAAACCTATGATCGCTCAAGCGATCCCTTCGTTAGTTCCATCGTCTGCGGCCGAATATTTCCATAAAACAGAGTGCTTCTGTTTTGAACAACAGCTTTTGATGCCCGGAGAATTCTTGGACATGCCAATGCGGTTCATCGTAGACCTAGGGTTACCCCGAAATGTTCAGAGCATCAATTTGAGCTATGCATTGTTTGATGTGACAGATCGCGTGGGGCTGCCAGATGACATTCAAAGCACAAGCAATCAAGTTAGCCCGGTTGCCGGCGGATAACGCAATAATCCAGTGGAGGAGATAAATGAGTAGTTCAACAGAGTTAGACAACTCAACATACTATGTGCCCGAACAAGGTTGGTACCCTGTGTTTCTGGCCTTTGGCCTAATGCTCTTGGTTACCGGGCTTGCTGGCTTTTTAAACGATATAAAAAATGGAAGCGCCGGGGGTTGGACCCAGAGCATCATTGGCTTCCTCGTCGTAAGTTTCGTGTTGTATAGCTGGTTTTCAAAGGTTGTCGAAGAAAATGCCGCTGGCATGAACAATGCCACGCTGAAAAAGAGTTATGTTTGGGGTATGGGCTGGTTTATTTTCTCTGAAGTGATGTTCTTCGCTGCTTTTTTTGGCGCATTGTTTTACGTTCGCGCTTTGGTCGTGCCCTGGTTGGGCGGCGAGGGCGATAAAGGAATCATCGGCGATTACTTGTGGCCTGCCTTCGAATCCACATGGCCAGTTGTCGCAAATCCAAACGCCGAGTTGTTTATCAATCCTGGCGAAAGCATGGCTTCACCGGGCGTGACGAATTGGGGAGCCTATCTACCTTTTTACAATACGGTTATTCTTTTGACCTCTAGCGTTACGATTCACTTCGCTCACGACGCAATTAAAGCAGAAAATCGCAAAAAGCTTATTGGCTGGCTAGCCGTCACCGTTGTTCTGGGCATTATATTTTTGATTCTTCAAGTTGAAGAATATATTCACGCCTATGCTGTTTTGGGACTTACTCTAGATAGTGGAATCTATGGTTCTACCTTCTTTCTCCTTACGGGGTTTCACGGCTTTCACGTGACAATGGGCACGTTTATTATTTTTGTACAGCTCATAAGGGCGATAAAAGGGCACTTTACTGCCAATGATTGCTTTGGTTTCGAATCAGCAAGTTGGTACTGGCATTTCGTAGACGTGGTTTGGGTCGGTCTGTTTATCTTCGTTTACGTTTTATAACAAAACAGCGCGTCCTGCTTTGCTATTAGCGCAGGTACGGCTGATAGAAGTAACGAGTGGAAAGGGCTTTTAATCAGCCCTTTTTATTTGCCTGAAATTTCACAAAAAATTGCGTGTCGGAATGGCAGTGTGGAGGTTATTCGTCTTGTTGTGGAATACCGTGCCAGGGAGCGTTTATTCCCATGCGCAGTTCACCGGTGTAGAACCCATAGCCAATGGCTAAAATCAGTAACGTTGCGAACGTGACTCTAACCCCAAGCGCGTACCATAAGCGCCTACTGTCAGGTTTGTCAGTATCTTTAAACAAAAATACTAAGCCACTGCCGAGGCTGGCAATGACACACAAGAGCAATACAACAATAATGATTTTGAGCACTGAGATATCTCTGGCTTGAAGAAATATAGTCTAAAGCATATAGATGCAGGCGTTAAGCAATGAAAGAGTTTTCACCAGGTTGGCGCATGACGGTCTTTACCGTCATCTTGTTTCCAGTATTGCTTATGTTGGGCAATTGGCAGGTGGATCGTGGCGCCGAAAAGCGCGGTTTAGAAAATAAATATTTAGAGCAATTAGCCGGCTTACCGGTAAAACCGACGCGCATCGCGTTGAACACGCCATTTAAAACGATCCGTTTACGTGGCGAATACGAATCTATGTACTATTTACTAGATAACCAAATTCATGATGGCGTTGTTGGTTATTGGGTCATACAAGCGTTCTTAAACGAAAACCACGAGCGGTTTCTTGTTAATCGAGGATTTGTTGCCGGTAGCCGTGATCGCAGTAAGTTACCAGTTATAGCCATTCCGTTAGGTGAGCTATCGATGGTAGCTACAGTTTGGCCTGATCTAGGGCAAATCCCTATTTTGGCTGATATACCATGGGGCGAGCAATGGCCAAAACAAATTCAACGTTTGGAAATAGATCGTATGGCTCAACTAGTCGATGCTTACCCGGTGGAATTGCGCCTGGAAGGAGGGCAGCCTGGCGTGTTAGCCGCTGCGCCATTTGCCCAAGTGTTTAGTGATGTGACCCATAAAGGCTACGCCTTAACTTGGTTTGGTTTGAGCATTACGCTCATTTTAGGGTTCGTTATATACGGATTTAAACATAACTAAACCCGCTGTTTTGGCTTTGCCGCCCGACAGTTTTCGCAAGCAACAGCATAGAACAGGAGTAAATTATGCAGGATGGAACAGCAAAGAAACCATTGAGCGGCCGTCGCCAACTAACGCTAATTTTAATAACGGCTACATTATCTCTTGGCGGCTCTTATTTGCTTTTTTTCCTCGCTCAAGACAGTTCAGGGTGGGGCACCACTAATAATGGCGCCTTCGTAAATCCGCCGCTAAATATTGAGGACATAGGATGGCAGGACAGCAAGGGCATAAAGGTGTCTACCTCTAGCGACTGGTGGCTTTGGACTGTTACAGAGAATTGCACAGAAGATTGCGCCAAGGCATTGAAAAACCTGCAAGCAACCCACATCTTGTTAAACAGAGAAGCAAAACGCGTGCGACGCGGGTTCTCTAATTATTCGGGAAACTTTATACCCGAAAACCAGCCAAACTTAAAAATTATCACTATCGTAAATCAGCCAGTTCCGCAGGGGATATACATAATTGATCCCAATGGCAACTTAGTTTTTCGCTATGCAATTGTCACTAACCCCAAAGATATTTTGCAGGACCTTAAACGACTATTAAAGGTGTCACAAATTGGTTAACTCTCGACTCAGAAAACTAGCAGGCTTTGGCGTAATTTGGGCACTACTCGTGGTGTCTGTGGGTGCTTACACTCGGTTAGCTGATGCAGGTTTGGGGTGCCCAGATTGGCCCGGTTGCTACGGGTTTTTAACGGTACCCGAGGAAGTATCTGCGATTTCTACCGCAGAGGCACGTTTCCCAGATGCTCCGGTAGAGATTGAAAAAGCTTGGTGGGAAATGGGCCACCGATACATAGCCGGCCTCCTTTTGCTTATTGTTTTTACTATGCTGATAATTACTTGGAGAAACACAAAAGAGCGCACGCCAACCATCATGGTGTCTGCGTTGATGGTGCTCATTCTTTGCCAGGCGGCCTTCGGTGCTTGGACGGTCACCTTGAAGCTTTGGCCACAGATCGTCACCGCGCATTTGCTTGGTGGATTTGCCACGTTAAGCCTTATATGGCTGATATATCTTCGCCAAGGCGGCATGTCTCGTCTGGTCAGCAACCTACCGATACCTAGTTTACACACGAATATTGCATTCGCAGCGGTGGTTCTCCAAATAGTGCTCGGTGGTTGGGTGTCTTCTAATTACGCCGCCTTAGCCTGCTATGACTTTCCCAGTTGCGATGGTAGTTATTCGCCGACCATAGACTTAGCCCAAGGCTTTGATATATTCCAGAGTGTCGGGCCAAGTTACCTCGGTGGATTGATGGATAGTGAGGCTCGCGCAGCTATTCATTGGGTACACCGTATTGGGGCCATATTCGTATTGCTTATCGTCGGATCATTGGTTTTGAGGCTGCTAGCTTCAAAACCATTGATGGCTTACTTAATGGGCGGCCTTCTTTTGCTGCAGATTTGTTTAGGTATCTTAAACGTTGTTTGGGTTTTACCCTTACTTAACGCCACGGCACACAATACTGTCGGAGCGCTGTTACTATTGTCTCTAGTTACAGTAAACTTTGCCCCCAAATTACGGTTCGTTTGAGCCGCAGTTTTTTACTCAAGTAAGTTATTTAAATGTCTGAAGTTATTGTTGGCGCGTCTTGGCGAGACTTTTTGGAAATGTGCAAGCCTCGCGTGGTGTTGCTCATGTTGATATGTTCTGTTGCCGGCATGTTTCTCGCAACTTCGGCAAGCGTTCCTCTCGATGTTTTATTTTTTGGCAACATTGGGATTGCGCTCGTGGCTGGTTCCGCAGCAGTGGTCAATCATATTGCCGACGCGCATATCGATGCACGAATGGCGCGGACCCAAAGCCGGCCAGTTGCTACGGG
This sequence comes from uncultured Gammaproteobacteria bacterium, assembly GCA_913043815.1. Lineage (GTDB taxonomy): Bacteria > Pseudomonadota > Gammaproteobacteria > Pseudomonadales > Azotimanducaceae > UBA4421. The sequence continues at coordinate 29,818 of CAJWNY010000008.1, read as the reverse complement.
CAGGGTATCTAACCGCGATGCAATTATTTTCTCTGCCGCGACCGGGATTCTCGGTCTTAGCATTCTCTGGTTTCTGATTAATCCTCTAACCGCATGGCTTAACCTAGCGTCTTGGGTAGGCTACGGACTTGTCTACACGTTTTTTTTAAAAAGAGCTACACCGCAAAATATCGTTATTGGTGGATTGTTTGGCGCTGCTCCCCCACTTTTTGGATGGACCGCAGTCACTAATAGTATTGATCCAGGTGGTTTACTTTTAGTGTTGATTATTTTTGTTTGGACACCACCGCATTTTTGGGCTTTAGCGCTTGAGCGCAAAGACGAATATGCGGAAGTAGGCATGCCAATGTTGCCGGTTACTCACGGCGAGGCGTATACGCGGCTGCATATTTTGCTGTACACAATCTTGCTGGTTCTTTGCACAATCTTGCCTTACCTGATTGGTATGTCTGGCCTGCTTTATCTTGCCGGCGCTTTAGCCTTGGGGGGTGGTTTTCTATATTGGGCGATTGTCCTTATGCGTAATAACAATCCGCGCGCGCCAATGGAGACTTTTCGTTACTCGATAGTCTATTTGGGCGCGTTGTTTTTGGTTCTATTGCTAGACCATTATTTGTTGGTACAAGGAATAGACATCGCACCCATAGAATTACAACGAGTGACGGTCTAATTTAATGCAAAATATTAAGTCTACAGTTGGTTTATGTGTTGTTTTCATTTCCATTGTATTGTCTATGTTCGTCTTTAGTAAGCTGCGCGTACCGGAACTTTCTGCGGATGAGATGCGCTCCCAAGGCGTCTTCATTTTGCCTACCCCCAGAGATATTGGGCCTTTTGAGCTGCTTGATCATACGGGTGCTGCATTCAACCGTCAGAGCTTAGAGGGACACTGGAGCTTTATATTTTTTGGTTTTACCAATTGCCCTGATGTTTGCCCAACGTCACTTTCGGTACTCGGTCAGGTCGAAAATCAATTAAATCAACAAGACCCTCAACTGGCAGAGCGTTTTAAAGTTCGTTTAGTCTCCGTAGACCCTGATGCCGATACGCTAAAACGTTTGGGGCAATATGTAGGCGCGTTCTCTCCGAGTTTCTTAGGCGTACGGGGCGAGAGGGCTGATTTGGTGGAGTTCACGGACCAAGTAAATGTTGCATTTGCCAAGATGCCCCTCCGCTCTCCGGTGCCCGGTTCAGATGCCCAAGGCTATACGGTGGACCATACGGGTAATATTGTGATTATAAATCCGCGAGGCCACTATCATGGTTTCATCAAGTTGCCACACAAAGCAGAGACCATTAGGCTGACCTATCTAACTTTAGACGCGCAATTTTAGGATTTATATGCATTCGCGGTACCAGTCTTATCAGACTGACACAGGGAAGATTGACCGCGCTGCTCTAGATAACGAGCTTGAAGCGTTGGCGTTGCGTTACAAAGATGTTCGACGCAGGTCTTTGGATTTATGCAAACCCTTGCAGTTAGAAGACTTTGGTGTCCAACCAATGGTAGATGCCAGCCCTCCAAAGTGGCATTTAGCCCATATTACTTGGTTTTTTGAAACGTTTCTTTTGCAAAGGTACGCGAAAGACTATTCCACGTATCACCCTTCTTTTGAGTTTCTTTTTAATTCTTATTACAATGGAATTGGGGATCCTTTCCCACGTGCAAAGAGAGGCAGCATTTCTCGTCCAACAGTAGCAGAAATTTATGCCTACAGAACAAACATTGACGAAGCCCTTTTAGCTCTTATTAGCGAAGGAAAGTTCGCCGACGACACTGCATCTGAAATTGCGCAAATTGTGGAGCTAGGACTGCATCACGAGCAGCAGCATCAGGAATTGTTGTTAACCGATATAAAATATAATTTGGGTAATAACCCGTTATTCCCCAGCTATCATCAACCCTCCAGCATAGTTTCCACCGGCTCTGCAGGGCCGCTGAAGAATATTTCTTTTAATGAACACGCGCCGGGTTTGGTGGAAATTGGTGCAGTATCTGGCTTTGCTTTTGATAATGAGTACCCCAGACATCAAAGCTTTCTAGTTCCTTTTGGTATCGCCAACAGACTTGTCAGCAACGGCGAATATCTGCAATTTATCCATGATGGTGGCTATCAACGGGCAGATTTATGGTTAGCCCAAGGTTGGGCGTTGTTGCAGGAAATACCTCGGCACCACCCACTTTATTGGCATCGAATGGGTTCTGGTAGCTGGTCCGAATATCGGATGGATGGCTTGCACCCCTTGCAGTTAGATGCGCCGGCAACTCATATCAGCGGTTATGAAGCAATGGCCTATGCAGGTTGGGCCGGTGCGCGGCTACCGACAGAATTTGAGTGGGAGTGGGCCGCCCACGGAAAACCGGAGGTGGGTAATTTCGCTGATTCAAATCGCTTTCATCCAATGATCTGTGAGGCTTCAACGGAGCAGTTCTTTGGCGACGTCTGGGAGTGGACTTCAAGTGCCTATGGCCCTTATCCGGGTTTCAAAACTCTTGAAGGCGTGCTGGGAGAATATAATGGCAAATTCATGAGTAGCCAGTTGGTTTTGCGTGGTGGGTCTTGCGTTACAGACTCTTCACACATTCGTGCCAGTTATCGAAACTTTTTTTATCCTGGAGACAGTTGGCAGTTTTCTGGTATACGTTTAGCGGCGGATTTATGACGCTAGTTCTACTTTGTCTAATGAGCAGAATGGGTTTTTAGGTCTAGAGCCCGACTTAGATTTGATTATAACTGAAGCGTAACAAGGCACGAGTTTGGAAGCTTAGTTGATCTTTTTTGCTTTAGTTGAGCTTTTGCTCACAAAGAACTCGTACAAATATGCCAAGCAAGAGTTCATTGCCCTTACTCAAACTGAACAGTTTAAATGTCTTTAAAGTTGGCAATACAGCAACGAATAAGCCTAAGTGCGTTAATCACTCGGACTAATCGAATTCCCATAACACCCAACTTGTGATCAAACTATCTACTCGCTCTAAGTCGCCATTACCCTCAGTAGCGTCGGTTGGCACAAGGTAGTAGGGCTTGCCTCGCTTGGGTACCACACGGATATATCTAAGTTGACCGTTTTGTCTAAACTCATAAAGAAGGCGATTTTCTTCAGCCACAATAACGACATCTGGGCCTCTATTAGTTTGGGCGCGGGTTGCACTAGATAGCAATAATAAGCTGGCAAAGATTATCCCCGCTAGCCCAGAATATCGGCTAAATGATTGGCCTAGAGTACGCTTATTGGACGACCGATGCCGGGGCCACCTGGCAGAACTTGCGCGAACGTTTAGGACTTGTTTTCGGTTTAAGAAATAGCCTGTTCTTTTTTGTCCAAGCACAGGTAAAGTGCGTTTGCTCATTTTCTAATTCTCTACAAATTATAGGAACGTAATCAGTGTCGGATAATCTACCGTCTATTCCCAAGGAACACCGAGCACCATTAGTGCTGGTTGATGGCTCCTCTTACTTATTTAGAGCTTATTATGCCCTTCCGGACCTGAGCAATTCTAGTGGCCATCCTACAGGCGCTATACGCGGTGTTATTAGTATGATTCGCAAACTAGCTCGTGATTACCCGGGTAGTTTAGTTGCGGTAGTTTTCGACGCGCCAGGTAGAACCTTTCGTGATGATTTATACGCAGAATATAAGGCTAATCGAGCGTCCATGCCCGAGGATTTGCGAGAGCAAATTGCCCCTATACACGATCTGATAAGAGCAATGGGCTTACCGCTGATTTGTGTGGAAGGTGTAGAGGCGGATGATGTAATTGGCACCTACGCTACTCAAGCAAGCGCAGCCAAGCGCGCCACAGTGATTTCCACTGGTGATAAAGATATGGCGCAATTGGTTAGCGACCACGTAACCCTTGTAAATACCATGACCGAAACCACCATGGATCGCCAAGGTGTGATCGATAAATTTGGCGTTACTCCCGAGCAGATCATTGATTACTTAGCCTTAATGGGAGATACCGCTGACAATATTCCTGGGGTGCCGAAAGTTGGTCCTAAAACAGCTACTAAATGGCTAAATGAATATGGCTCTTTAGATGAAGTCATCGCGCAAGCAGATGAGATAAAAGGCAAGATTGGTGAAAATTTACGCGCCAGCTTAGAGCAGCTACCTTTATCTAAAGCCCTCACCACAATTAAGTGTGATGTAGATTTAGAGCTGTCTATTGAACAGTTGCATGCTACGCCCACCGATGTGGAAGTGTTGCAAAATCACTTCAAGCAATTTGAATTCAAAGCCTGGTCCGATGAATTAGATCGCAGTCAAAGCAAGGCCGAAAACGTGCCAATCGCCGAACCTGCGTCATTAGCACTACCGGCAGTTGAATATCATCGTGACTATGAGCTGATTACCAGCGTTGACGCACTTAACTCTTGGGTCCAGGAATTGTCATCTGCTGAAGTTTTTGCCTTCGATACAGAAACCACAAGTGTTAACTATATGCTTGCAGAATTGGTTGGCTTCTCGTTTTCAGCCAAGGCTGGCAGAGCTGCTTACTTGCCAGTAGCTCATAACTACCCGGGGGCGCCTGACCAGCTATCTCTAGAGCAAGCTCTAGCCGCATTAACGCCTTTGCTAGAAAATCCAAGAATTGGCAAAATCGGTCAAAACATCAAATACGACATGAGTGTATTAGCACGCTACGGGGTCAACTTTGCCGGGCCACTTTTCGACACTATGCTTGAATCTTATGTTTTGAATAGCGTAGCAACGCGCCACAACATGGATGCGTTAGCGGAATTTTATCTACACAGAAAAACTATTCATTTTGAGGAAGTTGCGGGCAAGGGCGCTAAGCAATTAACCTTTAATGAGATCCCTTTAGAAACCGCAGGTGAGTACGCTGCTGAAGATGCGGACATAACGCTGCAATTGCATGAGTGCCTATATCCACAAATTCAATTGGTGCCGACATTGCTGTATGTCTTCACCCATATTGATATGCCGTTGGTGCCGATACTCTCCCAGGTAGAGCGTCAGGGCGCGCTAGTAGATGGCCGTATGCTTAAGCAGCACGGCGCAGAGTTGGCTGACAGGCTGAAAGAATTAGTTGAGCAAGCTTGGGAGCAAGCGGGTGAAACTTTTAATCTAGACAGCCCAAAGCAGTTGCAGACAATCTTCTACGAAAAGTTGGGTCTGCCGATACTAAAGAAAACCCCTGGTGGAAAGCCGTCTACTGCTGAAGCTGTTTTGGTAGATCTGGCTCGAGATTATGAGTTACCCGCAACTCTGCTAAATTATCGTGGTTTGGCAAAACTAAAATCTACCTATACGGATAAGTTACCATTAGATATTAATGCTGAGACGGGGCGTATACATACTTCCTATCATCAAGCGGTAACTGCAACGGGTCGCCTATCCTCATCAGACCCTAATTTACAGAACATTCCAATTCGTAATGCAGAGGGGCGGCGCGTCCGACAAGCTTTTGTGCCGCCAGCGGGTTACAAAATTATGGCCGCAGACTATTCGCAAATTGAATTGCGGATCATGGCCCATTTGTCCGGCGACAAAGGCCTGACAATGGCATTTGCCGAGGACCAAGATATTCATAGAGCAACTGCTAGTGAAGTATTTGATGTCGCACCGGACGCAGTATCTGATGATCAGCGGCGCAGCGCTAAGGCGATTAACTTTGGGCTCATTTATGGAATGTCCGCATTTGGTTTGGGTAAGCAATTGAGCATCTCCAGAACCTTAGCCCAAGACTACATTGACCGATATTTTTCCCGTTATCCTAGGGTTTTGCGCTACATGGAAGAGACTAAGGCGCTTGCCGCGGAGCAAGGTTTTGTTGAAACAATCTTTGGTCGCAGGTTGTATCTGCCAGAAATAAATGCCAAGGCGGTGCCCCGCCGCCAAGCAGCGGAAAGAACAGCTATTAACGCGCCTATGCAAGGCACCGCAGCAGACATAATCAAGATCGCAATGGGTTCCGTACAAGACTGGTTGGCCGGTGCAGATTTAGATGCGCGGATGATTTTACAAGTCCACGATGAATTGGTTTTTGAGGTTAATGATAAAGATTTGCAGGCGCTCACTGAAGAAGTAGTGCAGCGTATGTGCGGAGCAGTTACGCTTTCCGTACCTCTTACTGTCGCAACGGGTGTAGGTATGAATTGGGATGAAGCGCACTAGTATGGGCGCTAAAATTCTTCCTCTGTTTCGCTAGTTAGATCTTCTATTAGATGCTCTGGGGTTTCCTCCAATTCGTCTCCGTCGATTGGCGTAGCCAGTAGGCCGAGCAGTTTAGTGATCAGTTCTTCTTTTCCGAGTCCGCGCATGGCGGAGAAACACTGCACTGTGGCATAAGGATAATCGCTATAACTGCTTCGGATTTTTTGCAGAATCTGTTTTTGCGCTCCACCACTTAGCTTGTCAGCTTTGTTGAGTAATATGTGAATAGGAATGTCGCTTTTTGTACTCCACTCCAACATTTCCATATCAAAGGCCTGGTTCGGGTGACGAATGTCCATCACTAAGATAATGCCCGCCAAGTGATTGCGATAGGACAAGTAGTGATTGACTGACTTTTGCCAAGTTTTTTGCGCTGCTTTGCCTGCCTTTGCATAGCCATATCCGGGCAAATCGACAATTCTCCCGCCGGTTCTGATGTCAAAAAAATTTAACAGCTGAGTGCGTCCAGGAGTTTTACTGACCTTAGCGGTTCTTTTATTACCAGAGATTTGGTTCAAGACTGAAGATTTACCTGCATTGGAGCGCCCTGCAAAGGCTACTTCTGCACCAAAACCAGTGGGACATCGCTTTAAATCCGGCGCACTGGTAAGAAAGGTGGCCTCAAGTCGTTCAGGTAGTGACTCTTTTTTTGTCATCTTGATATATAATCCGCGGTCTCTTAGCTTGGTTTTGATTTTGACCGATAGCGCAAGGAGGTTAGATGCATCTATTGGCGATTATGCGCCAGTGTAACATCCTTAAAGTGAGTCGAGGTTTGGAATTGAACTTAACAATTGTTAAAGCTTAAGAGATTAAATTTTTAACTTTAGGCGGCGCGTTAGTGGACATTGCGTCTCTAACGAATGAGCCGCATCAAAGGTTGTATCACTAAGTAAACTACGGAATTTGAATACATGAGTGTTCGCACAAGCATTGCAAAAATAACAACGATTTCCATTCTTTTAGGCTTTTTCAATAGCGCAGCTATCGCCGCTGGTGACGTAGCCGCAGGTCAAGCACAAGCTATTACGTGTGCCGCGTGTCACGGACAAGATGGTGCAACAGCTATTGCGCCAAACTATCCAAGTTTGGCAGGACAAAATGAGGTGTACCTTACACGCCAATTGAAGATGTTTCAGTCCGGAGAGCGCAATGTTGCCTTAATGACAGCGCAACTTATCGGCAAATCCGAGAAGGATTTAGCAGACCTTGGGGCTTACTATGCGTCTTTGCCCGCCAAGCATTCCGAAGCCAAAGGAATTGACGAAGATGTGTATGCTGCCGAACGCATATACAAAGGCGGTGTTATCGCTAAGGGTGTGGCAGCATGCGCTGCATGCCATGGACCAAATGGTGCAGGCAATGCTCAAGCCGGTTTCCCAGCCATAAGTGGCCAGTCTCCAGGTTATACGATAGAGCAGTTGACGGATTATCGAGAAGGCAGAAGAGGCGCTGGCAACGCATACGGGAACATGATGCGAGGTGTTGCTGCGGGTTTGAGTGATGGCCAAATTGCTATTCTCGCTGATTACATTAGTGGCTTGCACTAAGCCCCTGATTAGGTCCTTTGTTAACTATTTTGGGTTCAGATATGCATATAAGTAATTTATTCCAGATTCAAACGAAGAAGGTTATCGGCGCTATGTACGGCAGTTTTCTATTGATCGCGGCGGTTTCTCTGCCAACAGCGATCGCTGGCGAAGCATATGTTGAAGGTGTTCACTATGAAGCGATCACCGTGCCAGTCAGCACTGGATTAACGGATCAAGTTGAAGTGGTAGAGGTATTTGGTTACGGGTGTATTCACTGCTACAGCTTTGACCCAATGCTCGGGCGCTGGGAAAAAACTAAGCCCGCTGGTGTAGAGTTCAAACGGGTCCCAGCGGTCTTTTCAACGCAGTGGAGCCTCATGGCCCAGGCGTTTTACGCCGCTGAAACGCTTGCTATTGGCGACAAAATGCACGAACCCCTGTTTGAAGCAATTCATATAGACCAGCTTGATATTCGCGACGAGCAGGTTCTAGCAGAGCTATTTGCTGAGCATGCGGGTGTAAGCGCCATCGATTTCAGTAAAGCGTATTCTGCTTTTTCGGTAAAAAGTAGAGTTTCTCAAGCCCGTGCGAAAAGCGCCGCCTACGGTATTACGGGGGTACCAACGATGGTTGTTAATGGTAAGTATCGGGTAGATGGTCGCATGGCAGGCTCTAATGAAGGCATGCTTGAGGTTGTAGACTTTCTAATTGCGAAGGAAAAAGCTGCCCTTTAAGCAACCAGGTCAGATAAAGGTAGCGAGTGGGTTTAATTCCAAACGCACTCATTTATAACCCTCCTTTTGGTTGCTGCTCCAGCTACCTAACTCCGCAGCCAAGTTCACCAACTGGGTTTCTTCCGCTGACTTTTTACGCTGCCACGTACTTTTTTCCCTTCTAACCGGCGCTTCTTTGAGGCTAACGTGGGCCGTGTTGCTACTCGAGATTTGGGTCGGATCAACGCCTCGTCTATGAACTTTTCCACCCGCGATACGGCCTCTTGCCGGTTCATAAGCTGAGACCGATGATTGCCAGATTGAATAACTAATTCACCAAGTTTATTAATACGCTTGGCTTGTTGATCTATAAGTCTTGATAAAGGGCCGGGTGGTAAATGTAGCTTACTCACAGTGACTCTAAGTTCCACAGTGCTGGCAGTTTTATTGACGTGTTGGCCGCCCGGGCCTGATCCCAAGATAAATCGGAATTCACAAATTTCGGAAGGCAGTTTAAAAGCCATGATCAATCGATGCGCATTGAATGGTAGACCGACCATAGAAGCTCCGCCTTCTAAGTTCAATGCCTTCGCAGATTTTTCCGTAATATCAGCCAAGTGGGGCAGTGAAACATCGGGTTGCTGCTTTACAGCAACTCTGCAATTTGTCAGTTAGTTACAGCAGCTTGGTCAAAGAGCGAATCTAAAGCTGTCAAACGTCAGTGAGATTTATCGAACACGCGGCTAAAAGTACGTTTTTTTGAACCTGGACTTTTAATGGTGACCACTGCCAATAATCGACCATCGCCGCGTATTGACCATGTCTTAGCCACCTTACGCTCAGTGGTTTTATACTTTTGTTCAATCTTTTTTTTCGACCACTTACTGTCTCGACCGCGATAATGGCCTTTACGCAGAATTTCTTTTGAATCATTCCCGCTGACTTCGGGGTAATGGATACTGATCTTGTTTGCTGCCACAGATATGGTCATTGTTCGCGAACGTAAAACAGCAGGATCTGCTGCGCTCAAAGGGGACTGAGGACCGGCTTTGGAGCGCCCGTTAGGAAGAGGTAATCCCATGACAGATACTCGCATGCGACTCGGTCCGCCTAGAACGGTTGGTTTCTCATCTAATTCTTCGCGTAACAAATCTGTTTCTGCCACATTGATGACCCAGTCACCAGTATATTTTTCAGTAACCTTGTTCATTGCAGCAGCAACATTGTTGCTGCAAAACGCGGCCAGGCAGATGAAAAAAGCAAAATACCTAAGCGTCATATATATTTCTCGCCGCTGATTAGTTTTGTCAAATTGCCCCCATTTAATTCCCTAAGAGTCGGTTATAGCCTTTGTTAAAGCTTCCACCGCAGTTGGAGCGGTGCCAGATTTTTCTTGCTTTAATTTAATCTTTGCCGCAGATAAGAACGCACTTAAATCCTTCTTATAGCTATCTGGGTTAACGAATGGATTTGCTTCACCACCTTCTCGAATAGCGAGTAAGTCGCGGCGAGCGAAAACTTTGCCCATCGCTGCGTGATTTGGCAGGCTCACGGAGGTGCCTTCCTGAATAGATTGCAGGCGCTCGTAGCTGTTGATGTAAGTCTCAGTGCGCTCCACGCCGGAGAAATTTAACCCTACACCACCTAACGTCATGGCTGTATATTCTCGCTCACCTTCGCGTACCTTATAACGAATAGATAACACGCCAGTGGTGTGACCAGGGGTATTGAAAAGTTCGAAGGCATTATCACCTAGAGCAATTACGTCGGCGTCTTCAGCCACAACATCGACGTTGGGTTTAGCCATATAAAACTGTGGCAAGTCCGGTTCTGCTCTGGCTATTGCCCAGTCTTCTGCGGTCATGACTATTGCTGCGCCGTAGACTTTTTGAAAGTAAGCCGAGCCACCAGCATGATCAAAGTGCCCATGGGTGTTAATGACATACTTGATGTCACCTGGATTAAAGCCCATGGCCCGAATGTTGTTCACCAACAAGGGCACCCACTTCCCGTACAGGCTATCAATGAGTACTAGGCCATCGCCCGTATCTATCAGGTAGGCGGCAACCCAGTCGATGCCAACATAGTAAACGTTGTCGAAAATTTTGAAGGGCGCGACATATTGGGTCGCTGGATTTTCCCAGCTATCCCAAAGGTCTTGCAGGACAGGGTCAATGGCTGCGCCTACATAGCTTTCACGAGTGCAATCAACGCACAACACATTTTCTACATCCGCAAAGCTTTCAATATTAGCTACCCAGTCTCTAATGCCTGTGCCATTTGCGGCCCACGTATAAAATTCCGGTTTTTGCAACACAGTGTGGGAAGCACCACCGCCAATGAAGCTGCGAAAATTATCAGCCTTTGCCCGGATGTCTTGATGGTTTGCTTTCAACGAGTCCAAAAGTTGGACATTTTTTTGACCACCTAGGGCAAGAAATCTTTTTTGTACGGCGTCTTCAGCTGCATCGTATTCAGCAAAAAGAATTTCCGGGTGGCGCTGTGCCGCAGCGACATATAACGACTCGTAAGTCATGTCTTCTGAATTCAGCTCCTCAAAGCCTTTTTCGTCGTTAAGGAAATTGAAGGTGCCCCATTGCTCGTGGGGCCGATTTGCCTCGTTCATGAGCCGGTAGCCACCGGCTCCATCCCCCAATTGAGCGACTCGGGCCTCGGGGTAATGATCGGCGATAATAGAAGCGTATAGCGGCGAGGGCATTGCGCCGGCAGATGAGCCAGTGACGAATATATTTTCGGGACTTTTAACGTTCGCGAAAGTCCAATCTAACACCGCTTGCATATTTGCTCGGCCTTGGTGACGAACGATTAAATCTTTTTGCCCCGCTTCAACAGGTGGATATATTGTATCGCTGGCGCCGATATGGACATCACCGGTGCAGTAGGGCGCATAAACTACAGTGTGAGCTTGAAACGGGTTATTCACGTTTGCGACGTTGAAAATGCCAAAATAGGGGTAAGTAGTGTTCGCTAGGTTGATTGTATAACTGGGCTGTATTTGTGGGTCGCAGTTCTGCCTAAACCAGCAGGCGCCACCGCCTTCAAGATACACCAGAAGCTTTTCGGGCGAGCCTTTGCGGACAAAAAATTTGTAAGGAGAACCATCAGAGCAAGTAGTTTTACTCTCAGGGAATAGCGTTTGCCAGTTACCAACTGCTACCACCTCGCTTTCTGCGATGGACTTTGGGCTGGTGAGTTCTTGTTTTTGGCAACTCATTAATGCGCAGAATGAAGCCAGCGCAATGAGGCTTATTCTTATCATTTGCACCTTTTGCAGCGGCACACGAGTATTTATGGGTCTTTGCATAGGTTCTAGGCCAATATCGTTTTAGAATAGGTCTTGATAGTAACGTCGCGGCCTCCGCCGGGACAACAGTCTTGTGGAGACAAGTTATGGAAGTGCTGGATCGAGTAAAAATGTTGCAACAGGCTGAATTATGGCGACAAGGCAGTATCGACAGTGAAGCAATGTGGCTTTGGTCTCTGCAAGCAAAGGCCGAAATGAGCGTGGTTGACGCCGCAGTGCGTGATGCATTGGACATGTTGTGCTCAATTCCTGACGATCTGCTTATCAGCGAGGATACCGAGGTTATTTTTGATGCACTGGGCAATCCCGAGGATCAAACAGACTTGTCCTGCAATTTGCTGTGGAACTATCTTGATATGATTGATACCAGAAGCCGCCGAACTACATTAGCCCAAGACCCATTTTACGGCCCTTATTGTCAGGACTAGTGCCAGGACTCACTGTCTGGACTAAGTCTTTGGGAAAAAGTCGCAAGCACTAAATTGTAAAGTCAGGATAATCTGGTTTTAAAATGTTCCGATTAATCTGGTCATGTCCGCTCTGCGAGGGGAAGAAGAGGAATAATTCATTAACAAATTAGCTGAACTTTTGCGTTTGCTTGATATCGAGCAAATTGAAGAGGACGTGTTTCGCGCACAACACCCGTCGAGCAGGACCACAAGACTTTTTGGCGGCCAGATTTTGTCCCAAGCATTAATGGCGGGGATCAAAACAGTAGCGCCTGATCGCTTTGTGCATTCGCTGCATGGCTATTTTTTGCGCCCTGGAGATCCGTCCATGCCGGCCATTATTCGTGTGGAACGTACTCGGGATGGCGGATCTTTTTCAGCCCGCCGTATACTGGTGACCCAGCGCGGAGAAGCTATATTTAATATGGACGCATCTTTTCAAGTGCCAGAGTCAGGTTTAAATCATCAGATAGTCATGCCCGATTTACAGCCGCCCCCTGAGATTAAAATCCCTAAGGCTTTATTTGACGCACCATTTGTTACGTGGCGGCATGAATTTCGGCGTTTGCAGTCGGAAACACCACAGCCGCCAGAGCAATTTGTCTGGTTTAAAAGTACTGGTTCTGTGCCTGTAGATCCTGCTTTAGCGGCTTGTTTGCTAGTTTACGAATCAGATAACGTGTTGTTGGGAACCGCGAGGCTGCCGCATCGAGGCAGCTTTAAGCGCGAGGCTATGCAGGTAGCCAGCCTTGATCATGCCATGTGGTTTCATCGGCCAGTAGATGTCAATCAGTGGCTGCTTTATGCGATTGACACTCCCAGCACGTCCGAAGCCAGAGGATATACTCGAGGGAATATCTTTACGGAGCACGGCGAGCTGGTTGCATCTACGGTTCAAGAGGGCCTGATCCGTCTTCATTGAACCTGAGAGATCTTGACCATTTTTGAGTTGGCCTACATCGAGTCAACGAGGTTACGTAGTTTCTCGCACTGAGCTACTCGCTCATTAGCACTTTGCCCTGCAAAGTTGACGTTTAACGAAGTCACGCCAGATTCTCTCAGTGCGTAAAGACGCTCTTTAACAAAGCTCTCAGGTCCGATAAGTGAACTCTTGGCAAGATAGTCAGCGGGAATGGCTTCTTCAGCAGCTTTCTTATCTCCGGCTAGGTAAAGGTCTTGAATGATTTTCGCTTCGTCTTTGTAACCACTCTTGGCAAAAATGTCATTATAAAAATTCTTTGAACGGGCGCCCATGCCTCCAATATATAACGCTGCACCAGGGCGAGCGCGTTCTCTTAGCTCCTCCATACCGCCGCCAATGGCAACACTGCCACCTGCAAAAATATCCAAAGGTGCTCTATCACCACCTCTCATGGCATTACCTCGGTCTAATGATTCACCCCAAACAGCGCGAGCTGCTTCAGGTGTGTAGAACGCCGGCAACCAGGCGTCAGCCAGTTCTGCAGTCGCAGCAACACTGGTTGGTCCTAAAGATGCAATGGCAATTGGAATATCGTCTTTCACAGGGTGGTTAATTAATTTTAATGGTTTGCCTAAACCGGTGCCTTCATTTTGAGGCAGTGGAATCTGGTAATGCTTGCCAAGATGCTGGACTTTTTCGCGCTTCCACACTTTGCGGCAAATCTCTATCACTTCGCGTGTTCTAGCAACTGGGGCGTTGTAGGGCACCCCATGAAAGCCCTCAACAACTTGTGGGCCAGAGGCGCCTAGCCCGAGCATTGCGCGGCCATCAGACAAATAGTCTAGGCCTGCTGCGGTCATGGCTAACAAGCTTGGCGTACGTGTGTAAATCGGCAATATGCCTGACGCGATAATCACGCGCTCAGTTTCTGCAGCTAAATAACCCATGGCTGTTGGCGCATCAAAGGAATAGGCCTCCGGTACCCACACAACGTCCAGTCCGGCCTTCTCTAACTCCTTTATTTCTGAAACGGCCTCTTTAAATCCCCCCGAATAACTCATCAATGTCGAAATTCGCATGTTTTCCTCCGGTAATTTTTGTTGCCAGATTATGGATACTTGTGCATGTTTGTTGCTAGTCATTTTTTCAATAGGAATAAATATGAGGCGTAAAAGTAGCGCGGTGGTGAGAAATTTGGCCGCTTTAGCCGTTTCTTTAGTTCTTTCGCACGGCGCAAAAGCAGATGTTGCGACTTATGCTGAGGAGGCCGTACCTCGTCTTTCCCAGTACCTAAAAATTGATACGGTTAACCCACCGGGTAATGAATATCGTGGCGTTGCCTACTTATCTACGTTGCTTGATGACGCCGGCATTGCTTATGAGTCGGCTGAGTCAGCTAAAGGGCGGGGCAATCTCTGGGCAAGACTTGAGGGCTCTGCGGATAAAGACGGTAAAAAGAAACCCGCCTTGGTCCTGCTTCATCACATTGATGTAGTTCCAGCAGACTTAAAATTTTGGACCGTAGACCCCTTATCTGGCGATGTTGCCAACGGCTATATTTATGGGCGTGGAGCGATTGATACCAAGGGTTTAGGCATTGCGCATCTTCAGGCCTTTTTAGCCTTGGCGGATAGCGGGATAAAACTCAATCGAGACATTCTATTTGTCGCCACCGCGGACGAAGAAGCTGGCGGTTTTTTTGGTGCTGGCTGGCTTATTGAAAACCGACCAGAGATTTTCACTGGCGTCGGTTATGTGCTCAATGAGGGTGGTTCAGGGCGCAGCTTTGGCGCAGACATTGCGGTAATGGTAGAGGTGACGCAAAAGGTGCCCCTTTGGTTGCGTTTAACAGCATTAGGTAAGCCTGGTCACGGTTCTGCACCACAGATGCAAACATCAGTTACTCGACTTATCCGTGGTCTAAAGCGCGTAAGCGAAACGGAGTTTCCGGTGAACGTTATTCCTCCTGTTGCCCAAATGTTTGAAGGCTTAGCGCCTTATCAATCTGATGCTGATCGCTCCAATTTTGCTAACTTGTCTAAAGCCGTAGAAAATCCCGATTATCTGTTAGGCCTGAAATTAAATAATCCCGGTGGCCATGCGCTACTGCGTAATACTTGCTCGATAACTACTCTAGAAGGCAGCAGTAAAATCAATGTGGTGCCAGCCCAAGCACATGCAGAGTTAGATTGTCGACTGTTGCCAGACCAAGATCCGAAAGCGTTTCTTGTAGATTTGAATAATATTATTAACGACAAGCAAATAACTATTGAGCGCATTATGGGCTTCACTCCGGCAATAAGCCGTACCGACACGCCGCTGTACAAGGCGATTGTTAGGGTATCCGAGCAGGCGTTTGCCGCTCCCGTTATTCCTACGGTCGCAGGGGGGTTTACCGACTCGCACTTTTTTCGTGATTTAGGCATTACCAGCTATGGCTATTCACCTTTTGTTTATGCGCCGGGAGAGTTCTCAGGAGTGCATGGTAACGATGAACGTCTGGGGGTCGCAAACCTGAAAAAGGGGGTACGCACAATGTATCAATTGTTAGTAGATTTCGCATCGCAGTCGGAATGATTCACTAAAATACGGCTCCGCCTGTTTAGTTATTGTTGACTAAGCGATGAGAAGGTTTGCCCGTGGTAAGATTTACTCCTCGAAAGCTAAAGATAGAGAATTGGTTGATGACATTAATGATAGAAAGTTCTGCGCTGGATTTTTCTCCCATGCACGATCGCATGCGGTTCTACGTGGAGGAAAATATTTTGTCCTGCTGTGCCACACTGGTCATGCAGGGCACCAAGATAGTTGATTTCAAAACTTTCGGGTATATGAATTTAGAAGACAAATCGCCGCTGCAGGAGAACGCGATTTATCGTATGTACTCGAGCACAAAGATAGTGACTTCAGTGGCGCTGATGATGCTTTATGAGGAAGGCCTCTTTAAGCTGGACGACCCGTTAGGTAAATTCATGCCAGATTTTGCCGACATGAAAGTGCTCGCTGCTGATGCGAGTTCGGCCGATGACGTTGTCGCTGCAAAGAACCCGATTTTAATCCGCCATATCCTAAGCCATAGTGCGGGCTTAAGTTACGGTTTTATTGAGCCAGAATCTGTTATTGATCAAGCTTACAACAACACGGTTAATGTCCTTAGTGATTTCAGCCTTGATCTAGAAGAATTTTGTGCAAGCATCGCTAAGTTGCCTCTTGCTTATGAACCTGGTACCAATTGGCGTTATTCGGTGGCTACCGATGTTTGCGCGCGTTTGGTTGAGGTGTTGTCTGGACAAAGGTTTGACGATTTTTTGCGAGACAAAATATTTACGCCTTTAGCTATGATCGATACTGATTTTTGGGTGCCAGTAGAAAAAGCCCCTCGTTTTACCACAATGTATGCGCCAACAGATATTTTCAAGCCTATGGCATCTGGATTGGTGAAAGCCGACGACCCTGTTGCAGGTCAGTATAACCATCGACGCAAATGGTTAAGTGGCGGTGGTGGGTTGGTTTCGACGGTATCCGACTACGTTGCGTTTTTGCAGATGCTAGTGAATGGTGGTGAATGGAACGGCCAGCGAATGCTGAAAGAAGAAACTTTAGGTCTGATGCGAACTAATCAATTAGCTGAAGGGGTAAATGTTGCATTTCCAATGTGGGCAATGCCGGGAACTGTTTTTGGTCTTGGATTTGCGTTGAAAGAAAGCCTGCAGGAAAGCGACCCTGCTGGTGCTCAGGGTGAATATCACTGGGGTGGTATGGCAGGAACCCACAGCTGGATGGCACCTGAAGCAGACCTAACCGGCTTTTGCTTGACCCAGCGCATGCCAGGATTTTGGCATCCATTCAGTCATGAGTTTAAGGCCCAAGCCTACGCCATAGCCGGTAAAAAATAGACGCCTAGAGGAGATTAACGGTAAAAGAATATTTGCGGTTAGGCATCTCGCCTAAGCAAACTGTATAGGCGATCGCCCATTGAAAGCAGCGATGTTGCGACAAGTGTCCAAGCCGCCCAGCTCAGCATTGGATTAAGTATTTGTAGACGCAAGCATTGGGAAGCTATGCAAACGCAGATTAATGCGAAGTAGGCTATGCCGTTATATCTTCCCAGCTTGCTGCTGCGCAGTTTCTGCCCGCTCAAGGCCTTGGAGTCAAGAGTGTACTGAGCGAACGCGACCAAAATCAACACCCACAACATCCCGTTTATAAGGCCAAGTTGTGCTAACGCCCATGACGCCGCGCTGACAAGGATTGCGTCGGTGGCGTGGTCAAACAGTCCACCAAAGGCGGTGGCTTGATTCATTTTACGGGCTATTTTGCCATCGAAAATATCGCTAAGAATGGCGACGAAAAGTATTGTAGCTGCGAACCACCACCTTTCGCTGATAATTAGCCAAATTAGCAAAGGTGTAGAGAAAAGCCTCAACAGCGTTAATAAATTGGCCCACGATTGGATCATTGAGTTTGTGATTATCGCGCAGGTACCAAGCGGTAAACTGCGCCTTTTTGCTTAAAGTCAGGGTCTGGATCGATATCGTATTTTACAACGAAGCCCCGTCTGATTTTTTCGAATAGGACGTTCTCGACTACGCGCTGAGCTTTCGCTGCATAAAGCTTGCCGTCTACGTCCAAAATGACTTGGGGATTTTGTTCAATATTCTGGGCCCAGCGGTTGCTTCGCTTGCCCGCTGCGACATAGAAATTTTGCTGGTCTCCTACGCCCCAAATGGTTACCGAATAGGGCTTTGCAGGATTGGTTTCCAGTAAAACGTTTTCACAGTCTTCTGCAATCGACCAATCATTTGGCCAAGGCGTTAACTCGCCCTCGAGACTGCCACCAGCAATAGGTCCAATTGGTCCACCACAGGCACTGAGCAGAAAAGTACACAAAAGCGCTATGATCCCGTTTGGGGAATTGCTTACCGTAGCTGGCTCGCTGTAAGGTGTTGCGTTGGTTTGGCCGGTCATACTCGAAATTGCATTAAGGTTTAGAAAAAGCATGGTCTCAGAAGTATCAGGTAAATGGTTGATAACAGGCGCCAATGGTAACTTAGGCCGGCGCCTAATTGTGTATTTGTTAAAGTCTACTAGGGACGACATTGTGGCGGTAGTGCGGAGTGACAAAGCATTGCAAACGATGCAACGCCTTACGTCTCCTGGAGGTGACTTGTCTGAGGTGTATAGTACGCGTCTGGCTGTGGTGGTGGCCGATTATACGAACGTCGCGCAACTGCAAGGTGCTGCCCAGGGCTGTGATAAGGCTGTGCACTTAGTCGGTATTTTGAAAGCAACGACTATTTCCACATATCAGGCGGCCCACGAAGACAGCTGTCTCGCGCTCGTTGAAGCCCTTGCGGCCACTTCTGTTGATCATATAACCTACCTTTCCATTGTTGGCTCTAGACCTGATGCGGCCAATGCCTGCCTAGCCTCAAAAGGCCAGGCCGAAGTCATTCTCGCCTCCGGTGGTCCTAGCTCTTGTACACTGCGGGTGCCGATGGTGCTGGGTGAAGGGGATTATGCAAGCGGCGCTCTGAGGCGTCGCGCTACGGGCAACAACGGCTTTGTTTTTCGCGGGGAAAGTTTGGAGCAGCCCATTTACGCTGGGGATGTGGTTAACGCTATATGTGCGGCGTCGACACAACAGTTAGTTGGAGGGTATGACCTTGGTGGTCCTGAATGTCTGACACGCAAACAGCTTTATCAACGCGGCGCAGACCTTTTTGAGAAAACTCCGATATTTGTATCTTTGCCGATCGGCGTAGGCTACTTGGTGGCGTGGGTTTTAGAACAATTTCTCGGTAATCCGCCCATCACTACTGCCATGTTGGGGGTACTCGACCATGACGATAACATTGATTCAGAGCCGACCATGAAACTTTTGGGTATGGAAAAATTAACCTCGCTGGACGCCACCCTAGAAGCGGTATTAGCTGCCCGATGATACGGCCATACAGAGTCGCAGCATCGTCCCGCCTCTTTTTAGCGTTGTCTTAACTTCTTCGCCAAAAACGCCAGGCTGGTGTCCAATCTATGGTCCACTCCCGAGTGGGTGCCATTGAATTCCTCGTAGCGGTGTTTTACACCGGCTTCCTGCAAAACTTGCGAAAGCTGGCGGCTCCCATAGTGAATGTGAAATTGATCGCGCCAACCGCAGTCGATAAAAATACCTTTGAGAGTTTTTAGGTTTTTCTTCTGCCGCGAATTCATGTGAATAGGATCGTGACGCAGCCAGTTGCGCCAGCGATTTAGCAAAAACTTACCGCTTTCAAGGTCGAAGGGTAAGCCAAAACCATTGGGCAATTTTGGATCAGTGTCATAGCTTGCGGCCATGGCCACCAACATCAACGCCATTATGTCTTTGCCCGACATTGGGTCATATCCGTTTGGATTGCGCGACCAAATGTCGTCGAGAAACCGTCTAACACGGCCATCATCTTGCCCAGGTTTGGCTTGGCCCGAAACATTACTGCGTAACCCTTCTTTGAGCTGAGGTTCTGAGTACTTTTGCAAATGAGTGAGCACTTCAGGCCATTCGGCTTTGTAGACAAAATCGAAATAAGCATCGCCGGAGTGACTAGCAATGCCGCCCCAATACTGCGGGTAGTCCATAGCCATTCGCAGCGCACCGTAGCCGCCAGATGATTTGCCAAAACAACCGCG
Organism: uncultured Gammaproteobacteria bacterium; assembly: GCA_913043815.1. Taxonomy (GTDB): domain Bacteria; phylum Pseudomonadota; class Gammaproteobacteria; order Pseudomonadales; family Azotimanducaceae; genus UBA4421. The sequence continues at coordinate 10,031 of CAJWNY010000008.1, read as the reverse complement.
GTGCTCTCTTGAGGCAAGTGTTCTGAGTTCTTGATCTACAAAGGGAATGAGCTCCAAGTTCAGATAGTCTGCATACTGCCCTATCGCGCTTGAATTGATGTACTGATTGCCGCCCAAACAAGTAAAACAATCTGGGAAGATTACAATCGCAGGTGGCATGGCCTTAGTGGCAATCAATCGATCCAGTTTTTCAGGCAGGTTTTCATCGAAATTCCGCCAGTTCAGATGCCCCCGCCCGCTGCCAGTAAAGCCTGCTAAATCGAAGAGCACGGGGAAGCGCTTTTTTGGCTGATTATCATACGCTGCTGGCAAGTAGACATTTACTGGGCGTTCGAATGGATCGCCTAAAGGGTTATCTTTAAGCACTACTGAACTGTGATCTAGAATTAGAATTCGGCCTCTATTATCGGGAGTTTTGTCGCTTTTTTTTGCACGGTCGCTTGGAAGCTTTGCTTGGCTTTTGCTCTGACTCATGGTGTTGAGCATTCCTTATTGATGTTCCAATCTAGCTTACCAGCACAATCTTACAATATGGGTATATAGCGGCTTGTTATGGGGAGTATTATTAACCCGTGGTATAGTTTTGGAGTTGTTATTGCGCTGTATTCTGCACTTCTAGATGGGATTATTTAGGCGTCTAGGGATGATAAGACATAGGGTTTTTGTGACGCATTAGGAGTAGTTATGAAGTTTCTAAAAACTTTAGGTTTGGCGGGATTGCTTCTGGCAACTGGCCAAATTGTCAATGCCCTAGCGGAGACTGTTCCTGGTGACGCAGCCGCGGGAAAATCTATGTACCCATTATGTACCTCCTGCCATGGTGTTAATGGCAGCGGCAATCAGGTTATGGGCGCGCCCAAAATTTCTGGGCAATTGGAATTTTATACGCTCAAGCAGTTGCAACATTTTCAAAATGGCGTACGCGGCACTGTGGCAGGCGATAAAAAAGGCATGCAGATGGCTGCAATGTCGAAGGGGCCGCGATTAAAGTCTCCTGAAGCCCTTGCTAATCTAGCAGCCTATGTCTCTTCGCTACCGGATAAAACCGCCACGTCGACTGTTCAAGGAGATGCGACTAAAGGTGAGGCTGCGTATTCGGTCTGTGCTGCTTGTCATGGCGGGCAAGGTGAAGGTGTTGAGGCAATGGCGGCACCGCGTTTAACGGGTCAAAGCGACTGGTACTTAGTTGCCCAACTGAAAAAGTTTAAGAAAGGCCAGCGTGGCTATCACAACGCAGATCATGGCGGCCGCCAAATGCGCGCCATGACTGCCACTTTGCCTACCGATGAGTCGATGAATGACGTAGTCGCATACATCAATAGCCTTAACTAAAGATATTTATGACCGGTCGCTTGACAATTAATCTGAGTGCCCTCGCCCACAACTATGCTCAGTTTCATCGTGGTAGCCCTGCTCAGTTTGCGGCCGTGGTTAAGGCCGACAGCTATGGATTGGGCGTTGAGGCTGTTGCGAAAAAACTTTGGGATGAAGGTTGCAGGGAATATTTTGTTGCTTTTGTCAGTGAAGGGGTAGCGCTGCGTAGGGTTTTAGCTGAGGCGAAAATTTTTGTGCTGGCCGGCGTCAGCCCGAAGACCGAAGAAACTATTGAAGAATTTCTTACTTACAACCTGATACCAGTTCTCAATACAGTAGAGCAGTGTCGCTACTGGTCCAATACACAAGCGCCCTCAGCACTGCATGTTGATACCGGCATGTCTCGGTTAGGTATGTCGGTAGAGAGTGTTGTTAATGACATTCGCGGGCTTAACCTCAAACTAGATCTGCTCGTCAGCCATTTTGCGCGCGCTGACGAGTTCGAGCATAGCTTTAATGCTCTGCAGTCCCAGCGTCTAAACGCCGTTTTTGGCGCTTTGAGAGAGCATTACCCTATGCTCCGCTTGAGTCTCGCCAATTCGGCGGGTTCTCTGACCCTGCAAGCGAACGAGGCATTAAAAATCCACGTCAGCGATATCGAGCATTTGGACAGAGTTGGCATCGGACTCTATGGTGGTAATCCGTTTTCCTCAGCTGGGTCAAAACACAGTAAGGGACTAAAACCCGTAGCCAGTCTGTTTGGCCAAGTCCTTCAGGTTCGCCAGGTAGCAGCAGGTACACCGGTTGGCTACGGCAGTACCCACATAATGCCAAGAGACAGCAGTTTAGCTGTACTAAATGTGGGATACGCAGATGGCCTGCCACGGCTTTTATCAAATAATGGACGCGCTTACTTTGCCGGCAAATATTGCTATATCGTAGGCCGCATTAGTATGGACGCAACTATTGTAGATGTAGGTGACCTTGATGTGGTTGAAGGCGATTGGTTCGAATTGATGGGCGCGCAGATCTCAGTAGACGAGGTAGCAACCCAAGCGCGAACTATTACCTTCGAAGTCCTTACAGGCTTAAGTCGACGGTTGACCAGAGTCTATATTGAGGAATAAATTTGGTGAGATCCACTCACAGTAGATTCATCGGTCTGGCTCGGGTGTGTGATGTATTCTGAAAGAGAGCGCCAGCGTGCGTGTCTAAAAAAATGCAATAAATATCAAGCGGCAAAATAATAAAATTTTCGAATAAAGAGGTGAGAGAGATGACAGCTGCAATAAATAAAAGTGGTCTTTTAGCCGGTAAAGTCGCGGTTATAACTGGCGCTAGCAGAGGTATTGGTGACGCTCTCGCGCGTCGCTTCGCAATGGAAGGAGCAAAGGTTGTTGTGTCTGCTCGCACCGTCGAGAGCGGTGAACATTTTTTGCCCGGCAGCATTAATCAAACGGTCAGTGATATAAAGGCTGCGGGTGGTGAAGCTTTGGCAGTAAAAGCTGACTTGGCAGTAGCAGAGGATCGGGCCAATCTAACTGCCGCCACTATGGATGCCTACGGCGCGATCGACATTTTGATTAACAACGCTGCAATTACTTATTTCATCCCAGTTGTAGATTTTCCGGAGAAACGTTTTCGCTTGATGATGGACGTCCAGGTTTGGGCGCCATTTGAACTGGCACAAATAGTTGCCCCGCAAATGCAGGAGCGTGGCTCGGGCTGGATTTTAAATATTTCATCCCATGCTGCACTTCATCCTAACAAAAAAGTATCGGGGCGCGGTGGCACAGTATACGGCATGTGTAAAGCGGCGTTAGAAAGATTTACTACCGGCTTAGCTTCTGAGCTTTATGATTACGGTGTGGCCGTCAATGTAATTTCCCCCGGGTTAGTTGCCACGCCCGGTGTTATTCACCACAAGTTGATCACGGAGGAAAGCAAGAATCGAGTAACCCCGGTAGAGCATATGGCAGAAGCTTGCTTGCGACTTTGTTATGGCGATCCAAAAGAGCTAACCGGGCGTATCGATTATGCAGATGTGATCATTGAGGAGTTCGGCTTAGATCCTGTCGAACTAATCTAACGGTTTATATGTAATTCCGAGCAAACAAGTATATATAACCATAAGGTAGATACTATGCGACCGACAAAACAATCAGGCTTGGCCTTTCATAACGAATTTTCGAAAGACTCAATTGAAGGAAAAGATCTCCAGCATCTACTTCACCCCTCGACTAATTTGAAACAGCATGGCGAGTTGGGCCCTAAGGTTCACGAGCGCGCTGAGGGTGTGTATATTTGGGACAATCAGGGTAATCAGTATTTAGAAGGCATGGCGGGTCTCTGGTGTACGGCCATTGGCTATGGCAACGAAGAGTTAGCAGATGTTGCGGCCCAGCAAATTCGTAAAATGAGCTACTCTCAGCTATTCGCAGGACGGACGAATGAGCCCTCCGTTTTACTAGCAGAAAAATTGAAAGCTATGGTGCCCTTCGACGCCGGGCGAGTATTTTTTGGATCTTCTGGCAGTGATGCAAATGATACCCAGATGAAGCTCATTTGGTATTACAACAACGCAGTTGGACGGCCGGAGAAGAAAAAGATTATCAGCCGCAAACGTGGCTATCACGGGGTTACTGTAGCCAGCGGCTCGCTAACCGGTTTGCCGGCGTTCCACAACGCATTTGATCTGCCGATTGCAGGCGTTTTGCACACAACCAGCCCCCACTATTATAGCGAAGGTCGTGAAGATGAAAGTGAGGCTGCATTCGTCGAGCGGGTCACTAATGACTTAGAGCAGATGATTCTTCATGAAGGACCAGAAACCGTAGCTGCTTTCATAGCCGAACCGATATTAGGCGCAGGCGGAGTTATTGTACCGCCAGAAAATTATTATCTGAAGATTCAGGCAGTCTTAGAAAAGTACGATATTTTTTTCATCGACGATGAGGTTATTTGCGGCTTCGGCCGTACTGGAAATGCGTTTGGCGCCGAAACCTTTGGCATTAAGCCGACTACAATGAGCCTTGCGAAAGCATTGTCTTCAGCATATTTGCCGATCAGCGCAGTGCTTATTCCGGAATTTATGTATGAAGCGTTTGCGGCTAAATCTGACGAGCTTGGAAACTTTGGCCACGGCTTTACCTATTCAGGGCATCCAGTTTGTGCAGCCGTAGCACTGCGTAACCTTGAGATTATGCAAGAAACCAATTTGTTCGAACATGCGCGCAAGATGGGTGAAATATTCCAGACGCGCATGCAACAATTTATAGGGCAGCCGTTGGTTGGTGAAGTGCGAGGAGCCGGGCTGATTGCTGCCGTTGAGTTAGTGAAACAAACCCAGCCGCGTGTGCCATTCCAAGCGTCTGACGGTATTGGCGTTTTTTGCTCGTCGGCTTGTCAGGACGCCGGGGTGATTTTGCGGAACCTTGGTGACGCTGTCGCTTTTTGCCCACCCCTGATTATCTCCGAAGCCCAGGTTCACGAAATGGTGGATAAATTCGCGGTTGGCTTAGCTAAAACACAGGCATGGGCGAAACATAGTGGTCTGGTTTAACCATTAGCTTGCGTGGAGGGTCGAAGTTTACTTTTCCTATTTGCTGACTACTACAGCGACTTTTCGAATTCTGTCTCTGGTGATCTGCGAGGTTTAGGCCTGTGTTGTCAGTTATCTCCTACTCAGTGCCTGGCCGCTGTGGCAGCAAGGGTAGACACTTGGCAAGTAGGGGCTAAAGCTGTTCGATGCCATCACTGGCGCCTATTTTCAACGAGCGGTGAACTTAGGTTTGGCGCCACCTCCAGATCAAGCTTCTATTAGCCGAGCATATTCCGACCGGTCGCTAATACTGGTGCCCAAATCTTTAAGTAAGCCGTCTTCGATCGCATAGATCCAGCCGTGAATGCTGAGCGGTTGTCCCCTATTCCATGCCTCTTGAACAACATCGATCTTACACACGCTGGTCATTTGGTGCGCCACATTGAGCTCACATAATTGCGCCAATGCCTGCTCGGAAGTTAAAGTTTGCAGACGCTCTTTGTGGTTATTCCAAAGCGCCCTTATACCTGTAAGCCATTGTTGCACATTGCCCTCTGCGTTGCCCTCTATTGCGGCTTTAACTCCGCCGCACTGGTAATGGCCGCAAACAATAATGTGCCGTACCTTTAAAACTTTAACCGCATATTCAATAACACTGACGCAGTTTAAGTCGGTATGCATAACAATATTGCCCACATTGCGATGCACAAAAACCTCTCCAGGTAGCAGTCCGCTGATCTGGTTGGCGGGGACTCTGCTGTCGGAACAACCTATCCATAGATATTCTGGCTGTTGTTGTTTGGCCAGCCGAGCAAAAAATTCTGGGTCTTCTTCAGATACGCGCTTTGCCCAAGCCTTGTTGTTATCCAACAAACTGTCCAAATTTCCAGCCATAACTGTCCTGCTTCCTATTATCTGAGATTTTTATTGTAATGCTTAAGCCGCCGCTGCGCAGGGCTTTTGAGCATTATGTCGCGCCAAATATTTTGAGGTTTTCGCGTTTGTCGAAGACATTTTCTAGAGTAATTGAACCCAAATAGAGTCATTGATGCCTCGGTTGCGTTAGAATTCTCGACTATTTGAGAGGGAGGTTTTTCATGACTGCATTGCCTGATTTTGACTTCGGCTTTGGTGAAACAGTGCAACAACTGCGCGATAGCGTTGCGCAGTTCTGTGCCAAAGAGTTAGCGCCTCGAGCAGCGCAAATTGACAAAGACAACGAATTTCCAAGAGATCTCTGGACCAAGTTTGGAGACCTTGGTGTATTGGGTATGACTGTAGATCCGGCTTACGGCGGGGTTGACATGGGTTACCTCGCTCATACTGTTGTTATGGAAGAAATTAGTAGAGCTTCTGCATCTGTGGGCCTTTCTTACGGCGCCCACTCAAATCTTTGCGTAAACCAAATTTCTCGTTTTGGTAGTGATGCACAAAAAAATGCTTATCTTCCTAAATTGGTTTCAGGAGAATTTCTCGGTGCGCTGGCCATGAGCGAGCATAGCTCGGGTTCCGATGTTGTAAGTTTGGGGTTGCGCGCGGTAGAAGATGGTGACGAATATATCTTGAATGGTAGTAAAATGTGGATAACCAACGGTCCCGGCGCCGATGTGTTGGTAGTTTATGCCTCGGTCAATCCCGACGCCGGTTCAAAAGGTATAACCGCCTTTCTTATTGAAAAGTCTATGCAAGGTTTTAGTACGGGTGCCAAGCTCGACAAAATGGGCATGCGCGGGTCGGACACCGCAGAACTCATATTCGATGACTGCCGGGTACCAAAAACTCAAGTGCTTGGCAATGTAGGACAAGGTGTGGGTATTTTGATGAGTGGTTTGGATTATGAGCGCGTAGTTCTTGCTGGCGGCCCGCTAGGTATCATGCGAGGTTGCTTGGATGTTGTTATGCCTTATATGCATGAACGCAAGCAATTTGGCCAATCTATTGGCGAGTTTCAGCTGATGCAGGGCAAAGTTGCCGATATGTATACGGAAATGAATGCGGCCAGATCCTATGTGTACTCTGTTGCAGTTGCTTGCGACGATCAACGTACCACACGTTTTGATGCCGCTGGCTGTATTTTGTTCGCGGCGGAAAAGGCTACTCAGCATGCATTGCAGGCGGTGCAGGCTCTAGGCGGCAACGGTTATATTAACGACTACCCTGCAGCAAGATTGCTGCGCGATGCGAAGCTCTATGAAATTGGAGCGGGGACAAGTGAAATCCGCCGCATGCTGATTGGCCGGGAGTTGTTCGACGCGACGCGGCCATAGAGATACACTATGCGCCGCCCAAACACTTCAGATCCTTAAATAATTTAAAAAGTAATTAGGAGACTTCCCTTGAGACTGATCTTTTCCAGCTTGATGTTAACTGCCCTCGTAATTTTTGGAGCTGCTGCTTCAGCGATACCACCAGGCACTGACGATGAAATTAGCGTGCGATTAGCTCCTCATGGGAAGCTAGCTCGGTTAGAAAAAACAGAAACGGCAATGACTACTCCAATGCCCGATACGACGACCGCTCAGCTACCAAAAATTTCGCTATCTACTGGAAATGAGCATGAAGTAAGGATGCTGAATTCTGGTCCAGGAGGGTCAATGATATTTGAGCCTGCAGCAATCAAGGTATCTGTTGGTGATACGATTCACTTCAAGGCCATAGACCTTGCTCATAACTCTGCGTCGATTGAAGGAATGATTCCTGATGGTGCTGCTGCTTGGGCTGGAGATCTGAGTAAAGATATTAGCGTCACCTTGGATACAGAGGGAGTCTACGTCTACCAGTGCGATCCCCATGTTGTTATGGCAATGGTGGGCGTTATTCAGGTAGGTGAAGCCCTGAATATGAAAGAAATAGAATCGGCCGCCGGAGAAATGAAGGGCTCTTTCGTTATGAATCAACAACGGTTAGAACAGTATTTAACCCAACTCTAAAATTTATCAGAACGCTGAAAAATTAATGTGGATAGTCCTGAATTGACTCGAAAGGTTTAGCTTAGCTTGAAGCAAGCTGATGCGTGTTGCACAAGCCTGGGTCATCTATTAGGACTATGGAGATCGAGTGAGGCCTTAACGAATTCGTTTGAAATAGGATTATATATCTAGGTTTTCACGTTCAGCATGAGGCGAAGCCTGGTTTACTCTACCAATGCTTTTTGCAAGTTTGTCGCACAGAAGCCGTGCAGCAAGTCAGTTCATCCTGTTACTCACGCACTAATGTAGGGCATGTTTTTGGCCCGAGTTGTATGTAGATCAAATACAATTTCTAATATGCCTTAGAAAAGCTTGCTGCGCTGGGCCTTTCTCCTTTCGAGTAAATCTTTTGGAAAGTTGGTCTTCATATTGCATTTGTCTTCACCACATTAGTTCTCTAAGAGAGCAAATTAAAATCCATGAATTTAATAAGTCTGGAGAGACCATGAAAACATTAGCAAAAATCTTATCCGTCAGCGCGCTCGTTTCGGGTTCGTTTTTGACGTCATCAGTTACAAACGCAGACGTTTCTTATAACGTCGGATTTGTTTCCGAATACTATTACAGAGGTATCTACCAAAAAAACGCTTCTGCAAGTGCTGGAGTCGATTATGAGCAAAATGGTTTCTATGTTGGTGCATGGACGGCTGATGTCGGCGACGGATTAGAAGTTGATGGTTATCTAGGATATGGCGGCGAGATAGGTGATCTTAACTATGGCGTTGGCTTTACTGGGTATTACTACACAGGCGGTTTCGACGAAACTTATGAAGAAGTGAACTTAAGCGCCGGTTATGGCCCCTTGAGCATCGGTTACTCTATTGGCGAATGGGAAGGAGATGGCGGCACAGATTACGATTTTCTCGAAGTATCTATAGACTTAGGAGCTGGGTTCTATGGTCTTTATGGTTCCTTCGGTGATGAGTTCGACGGCGACTATTTTGAAGTGGGTTACGCCACGTCAGTTTCAGAGATTGATCTGGGCGTAGCGCTGATTTTCCCAAGTGATGAGTTAGAAGGTACCGATAATGCAGACGGTGAGGGAATTACTTTGTCTATTGGTAAAAGCTTCTAATCTCGCAAGCTCTATAGTGCTTACGCGTTACGCGAAAAGGGTTCCTAAGGGAACCTTTCTTCTGTAATCGATTACTATGATGCGTGTTGGCATTCAACATTCTTTATATTTGCCGACCTAACACCGACATTGACTTAGATCAATTTTTTGCTTTCACGGGGAATAGGTAAAAGCAGTTAGTTACTTTCACCCTTGCAATCGATGCACCTAAAACCTAGTGCCTCCGAAAAGTTGACTTTACTGATGGTCCTCCGCCAATCCAAATCTACCATATTCCAAGTAGCGCGCTAGATTTTGTACCGCCTCTTGGCTGATAGATAAAACTGCTCATTGGTTGTTTTCAAGAAAAACTGGAAGATATACGTGTCATACATTCCATGTGGTCGCGGATGTTGACTCCTCGCAATGGAGGATCGGCAATTAATAGAATCAAGTCGGTCGAGAAGACTGTTCCCCCTCATTTAAAGACGCTAGCACGACTCAAATAAAGCTGTCCCTAGTTAGCAGCATTCGCTAAGTCGGGCTTTGCTAGAGACACATCGATTGTTTTTGCCTCTTCTACTGCGCATTCGCCAAGTCAGACAATAGTTGTCTATTGGAATTTTGAACCGAGATGACTTTTATCAGAAATGCAAAGCGCATTAAAGCCGATTGGAATGCAGCTGAATATGGGGCCCACGGTGTTCATTGCAATTACGGGCTTATAGAGCTTGATTGTTCAAGAGCTTTTAGTCGCTGCTCTAAATTTTCGACTTGCTGTTTTAGCGTCTCCACAACATCACGATGTGCCTCGAAATCCTCTTTCGGCACTAACTCTAGATGGCTGAATAATTTGTTAACCTTTTCTTTTACGTGCACTAGTGAGGCCTGAGGCATTTGGCTGCTCAGTATTTCGAACAAGGCGCCTAGTGGATCTTTGGCTGTCATATTTGTTTACTCATTTGTCGTTTTATTAATCTGAACGAGACTGAAATACTCAGTCGCACATTTCGTCGGGCACTTCCCTCCACCGTCCTTTCTTCCTGCCCTTAGCTTGGTTTTTCGTGCGGATGAATTTTAACGGAATGAAGACAGAAATATCCGATCACTACGATATCGGCAAACCTACTACATCGCGCACTCTGCACTAATT
>CAJWNY010000007.1 GCA_913043815.1 uncultured Gammaproteobacteria bacterium | reverse complement strand
AAAACAAACCACCTGCCCCAAATCTTCTGGGTCAACCCACAAGCTAAAATCCGCATCAGGCATTTCTTGCCTATTTCTCGCGGTATTAATCACACTGGGCAACACCGCGTTAACATTAATACCATGGCCCTTTACTTCTTCACTGAGCGATTCAGTCAAGCGCATGACAACAGACTTAGACGCCAGATAAGCGCCCATATTCGGCCCGCCTTTCAGTGCACCCACTGCCCCTACATTAATGATTCGCCCGCCGCCGTTGGCCAGCAAGCGAGGCGTGGCAGCAGATAAAACTCTGCGCAAAGTGGTCACGTTAATATCAAACAGGGCATCCCAAAGGGCATCATCCGTTTGATGGACCTCTGGCCCCATGTCAAAGCCGCCAGCAATGTTAGCAACAATGTCGAAGGGACCAATGGCTTCAAAACATGCCTCTACATTATCCGAGTCAGTTAAATCCACGCTATAAGTTTGACCAAGATCTGACTGAAAATCTTCAATCACATCAAGCAAAACCACCTCTGCACCTTGGCGCTTCGCAACTCGCGCAACACCTGCACCTAGTCCACCAGCCGCGCCGGTAATGACCATTTTCTTTCCAGTAAGAGGCATGAAATTTCCTTAACCAATAGATTTAATGACTTTAGCATCATAACGCCCACTCATCAGATAGTAAGTAGCGATAATGAGCTTAGCGTTGTTATTGATTTTGCGCCGAGTGCCTGCTTTAACTAGGTCTGAAAAACCACTTGGCAAACATTATCTAGCACACGCTTCGCCCAACCATCTAATATGAAAAGCGCTGGGCTTTGCACTAAACTAATGAACTACAACTTATTAAGGAGATAAACGATGCTGCCACGAATTTTAGCAGGTCTAGTGGGTTTACTATTAGCTTCTACGGCGGTGACTTGGATCGTTGACCCAACAACTGCCGCACTCAGTCTTGGTATGCCATTGTTGGATGGCATTGGCCGCAGCTCCCAGATTGGCGATATGTCTTCTTTTTTCATAGGAGGAACCACTTTGTGCTTTCTCGGCGCAATACGCCAGCAAGGTCATTGGTTACAAGCGGTAGCGCTGCTACTAACTCTCGCGGCCATATTTCGCACCCTTGCATGGGCTATTCACGGAGCAGAACTCGCCACAATATTTATTGTTGCAGAGATAGTTATGGCAGCGATTTTGCTGTTTAGCGCGCTGCAGATGAACAAGACCTCAGCGGCGAAAGATTCCGCGGTATGACCAACCCCTAAAAATTAAGCTGCTAATCGGACGGAATTGTAACTACAAGGCCGTCCAAGTCTTCGTTCAATCTTATCTGACACGCAAGGCGACTGTTGTCTTCAAGGCCTATAGCGTATTCCAAAAGATCAACCTCATCGCGATGGGGCTTTGCTAACTTTTCAAACCAAGATGCCTCCACCCAACAGTGGCAGGTACAACACGTACAGCCTCCACCACACTGACCAATAATGCCGGCCACTCCATTGTCTACCGCCGCATCCATGAGAGAGTCTCCTAAGGGTGCTTCAACTTCATCTCGGCGGCCGTCTGGTTGTACAAATACTATCTTTATCATTGCACTATGCTATCAAAATCAACCATGCAATGAGAGATATTAACCTTAGAAATATCTCCCCCCTCGCTTTGCACAACCTCCCCAGCTAGTATTAGCAGCTCAATTTTTGAGAGGAATTTGCTTTGATCATTGGACTCACCGGTGGCATTGCCTCGGGTAAATCAACAGTTGCCAGTACCTTAGGGACGTGGGGCGCCTACGTAATTGATGCCGACAAACTTGGCCATAGCGCCTATATCAGCGGCACCCAAGCATTTACCGATGTTGTCGCGGCTTTTGGTGGCGACATTATTGGCGCAGATGGCGAAGTAGACCGTCGCTCCCTGGGCGGTAAAGTGTTTGGTAATCCTGATGGACTAAAAAAGCTCACGGACATTGTCTGGCCAGCAATTATGCGTATGGCTGAGATAGAAATTGCCAACGCGAAAGCCAAGGACCCACGCCGCGCTGTGGTTTTGGAAGCAGCTGTTTTGATTGAAGCTGAATGGCTGGGGCTGGTGGATCAGGTTTGGGTGACTGTAGTAGAACCAGGTATAGCCATAGAACGTGCTAGTGCTCGAGATGGTGTTGACGCGACCGCAGTGCAAGCACGTATTGATGCTCAATTAAGTAATGAGGAGCGCATCGCCAAGGCCCATGAGGTAATACATAACTCCCGTGACCAAGATCATTTAATCGAACAAATACGGCCACTATGGGCGGCTATCAGCACCTTTTAACCAGACAGCAGGCACAAGAGAATAAATATGATTTTAGATTTACATGCCCACTCCATTAAGTCAGACGATGGCCGCGCAAAGGTACAAAATTACTGCCAGTGGATTACTGCCAAGCACATTCCAATTGATGGCTTTGTGCTTACAGAACATCGCCAATTTGATAACGAGTCTGACTATTCGGATCTAGCGGGAAAATTTGGATTAACTATCCTGAAAGGCGCCGAAGTTGAAACCCAATACGGTCATGTATTGGTTTTTGGAGTAACGCCAGCCTTACAAAAAACTTTTGACTTTACCAATATCCATTTGGATTTGGCTGATGTCATTAACGCTTGCGAAACACACGGTGCTGTAGCGGTACCTTGTCATCCTGGACGTAAACGCGTCGGCATGTCTGCGCATCTAGAAGAATTTGGTGTACCCGCTGGGGTAAATATCGTTGAGGTATTTAACGGCGGTAGTCGAGACGATGAGGACAAAGTCTCTCACGATATGGCCGAGCGGCTAAATTATAAAGGGGTGGGTGGCAGCGATGCGCATATCGTCAGCCATATTGGCCGTTGTGCCACTAAGTTTGAACAACATATCGACAATGAAACCGAGTTGGTCGCGGCGCTGAAATCTGGCGCTTTTGAGGCTATGAAAATTGTTGCTAAAGAGGATTAAACTGTCCCCTTATCTTTTGCAAAAGATACGATTCGTGAATGCACTCTCAGTGCGCTGTTAAAGCGTAAATAAAGCGAAATTGAAGAACGATAAACCCCGCTTTGCCCTAAACTAAACAGCCTAAACGGGGTTCTCAGCGCTTGCCTAAACAGGCGTCACCAAAGGAATAGACAACTCCTCGTACTCTTCCCAGTCTAACGTCACTCTTTGACCAATATGTACATCTGTCTGTGGATCTTCCACACCAGTAACATTGGTTAAGAAACGTGGGCCTTCATCAAGATCCACATAGGCCACCGCATACGGCACCTTGGAACGAAAGAATGGGTGGTAACTGAGTCTCACCACGCTGAATGAGTAAATTGTTCCTTCGCCCTTTGAAGTCTTCCACTGCAAGTCGCCATCTACACAACCCGTACAATGCGAACGTGGATGCCAAACGATAGTCTGACAATTGGCGCACTGCTGGTATTTAAATTCCTTATTCTTAGTGGCGCGCCAAAAATCCGCAGTATCTAGCTCAGTAAGCTTGGGCATTGGCCGTGTGGGTACTTTCTTCTGCTCTTCAGCCATGATTAATCCCTCCCCAAAATTACTGTTCCCGCTGAGTGTCTACCACCCAACATGCCGCCGTTACCATGTGCTACTGCAAGTTTAGCGTCATTTACTTGAGAGGATGATTCACCACGCAGCTGTCGCACTGCTTCAATGAGAAGAAAAATGCCACGCATACCAGGGTGATTAGAAGACAAACCGCCGCCATCGGTATTTAGTGCTGGGCCACCACTTTCATCAAAACGCAAGCGTCCTCCTTTTACCCAAGCACCACCCTCTCCTTTGGCACAAAAACCTAGGTCTTCTAGCAGCGTTAAAACTGTGATGCTGAAAGAGTCGTAAATCATGGCAATGTCGATTTCCGCGGGCGTTACGCCTGCTTCGCCAAAGGCCACGGGGGCAGATTCAACCCCGGCAGAGGACGTTAAGTCCGCACCATTTTGCGGATACTTAGTTGCCTCGCCTGTGCCCAAAATCCAAACTGGCTTTTTAGCACAGTTCTTAGCCACCTCTGCAGAAGCAATAACTACCGCGCCGCCGCCGTCTGAAACCATACAGCACTCTAATAAGTGCAATGGATCTGCGATCATGCGCGAACCAACAACATCTTCAATAGTAGTTTCACGAATATTCATAAACTCTAGATCATTCATGGCTTGTACAGCTTCAGGATTACGCATGGCGTGATATCGCGTAGCAGTTGAAATTTCAGCCAATTGCTCGCTTGTAGTGCCATAGTCGTGCATGTGACGACGCGCAACCATGGCGTAGTTGGCAATCAGAGTTTGCCCTGCAAAGCTTTCCATATTGTCGCCGGGCGCAATACCGCCGCCGCGTCCTCCTGCTCCTATAGCCATAGCACTACTATGGGCAGTAGAGCCATAGGTAAGCAACGCTACTTTCGCTTTGCCATCTCTGATGGCTCTTAAGGCATGGGCCGCATGAAACTCATAGGAGCTGCCGCCAACACCCGTGGTGTCAATAACTGAAGGCTTTATGCCAAAGTACTCTGAAATCATCAGACCACTCATGGGCGCGCCTTCCGAGGCATCATAAATTGCGTCTACGTCAGACCACTTTAGCCCTGCATCAGCCAATGCTTTTGCAGCACTCGCGGCTTTAATTTGCAAAGGGTTAACCTTGCCTTCCACATCTCTAGACGGATATTCGTAAACGCCCACGATGGCTGCATCCCTACTCTGGGTCGCCATGTTTTCTCCCCTTATTAAAAACTCCAAGACTAAGAGTCTAACCCGAGGATTTGGCTGGGCAAACAGCAAAAGGCAAATAGCGCATGGAAAATTGTCCAACCTAGTCGGCCTAACTGGACTTTGACCCAAATCAGCGCGAGGCAAGCCCATCAACTTAACTGGAGCACTCTCAAACGCAAGAGGGCAAAAAAAGAGGGCCGTTCAGTGGATTCAAAAAAGGGGATAACATGATTCCGTGAGAATAAAACCAGTCGCGAAACCCTCGAGAAACAGCCCCTATTCTTTTTCAACTAAGGCTATTTCGAACAGCTCTTTTTGCTAAATCTCTTATACGACTCTAATTTATATTGCAATATCGACCAGCCACTAACGACAAATCACGGCCGGCAACAGAGCCGGCAGCAAAATCAGTCCAGCCAACTTATTACGGCTTGTCCGGCGCCTGTTGAACAAGGCCCCCAAAGTGTCCCAAGCTTTGCAACTTAGTCATCATTGAACCGTTGTAAGCATCCTCTGGCGCTTCACGTACTAGGCGATCTAATACATGAGCGTCTTCACCCACTAAAATACGCCAGCGCCCTTCTCTAACACCATCCAATATCATCGAGCTGGCTTGAGCGGCTGAAGTGGGTGCTTTATCACGGAAGTCTTCTCCGCGCTGCCGGATCATCTGACGAATGTGCTCGTCTGGCACGTTGCCCACCGGTATACCCCTGGTCAATAGCTGCTGTCTTACAACGTCAACTTCCTCAGCTGTCAACTCCATAGCGCCATGCTTACCCAACACCTGTGATGTGTTGATCGCAATTGAGGTACCGATGTGGCCGGGCATAACTACAGAGCATTTAACATGGGGCGCATTCACTTCTAAGTCTGTAATCAACGCTTCGGTAAATCCTTTCACCGCAAATTTAGCTGCGGCATAAGCCGTATGAGGCACTCCTTGACCAACGCTGGCCCAAAAACCGTTCACTGAGCTTGTGTTAATAATATGCCCTTCACTACTCGCCAATAGTGCTGGCATAAAAGAGCGGCAGCCGTAATAAACTCCGTACCAACACACAGCAAAAGTACGCTCCCATTCGTCTTGATCGCCGGCAACGAAACCACCGCCGCCACCAATGCCGGCGTTGTTGAAGAGCAAATTAATATGAGCAATCTCATGTTGAGCTAAGACCTCATCACGAAAATTATCTAACTGCGCTTGGCTGCTTACATCACATATATGTGAGGTCAGGCGTTGATCAACCTGCGCGTTAGCAAGCTTTTGGGTTTCTGCCATATTAGCTTCGGACACGTCACACATAGCCACGTGCGCGCCCGCTTGAATGAGCTGGCACACTAGTTCTCTGCCCATGCCAGTTCCGCCACCCGTTACAACCGCCATCTTGCCTGCAAAATCTTTCATAAAACTCTCACTTATTAATCTCTATTTTATTTTTTATTCTCAATACTTATTTTGCCACCACACTAATTCTGTGACGCCCTTAAATGTTTTGATAACTCTTTGTTCGATATTAAAGCTTGTCTATGCAAATTAGTTAACGATGTTCTAACAATTGCATTAGCATCTACTTCAAAATGGGCACGCAGAACCGGCCTAGATTCTGACAAACCAAAACCATCGGTACCTAACACTTCGTAGCTTTCTGGCATCCACGCGGCAATGCCTAATGCGAGCGAAGCCATATAATCAGTCACAGCCACAAATGCACCGGCCTGACCTGCGAACATTTGCGCTAGATTCGATACCTGTTGATCATTAGCTTTTGCATCGCGATTATTGCGATCAACAGCCATTGCTTGACGCTGCAGTTCAATAAAACTAGTCATACTCCAGATGGCTACTTTAAAGCCCATAACTTTTAACTTTGACTCCGCAGCCAGTACCTGCTGCATGATGCTACCACTCGCAAGCAAATGAATTTGCGCTACCCCCTTATCAGGCTGACTAAAACAGTAGCCACCCTGCAAAATACCCTGCACAAAAGCATCTTGATTTTGATCCGTTGCGGTTAGCACCTTCGCCATATCCGGCATCAGGTGGTTTTCGTTGTACAAGGTCAGATAGTAAAAGATGTCCTCTTGCTCTTCGTACATTCGGCGCATGCCCTCACGGACTATCACTGCCACTTCGTAACCAAAAGCGGGGTCATAACTGAGCAAACTTGGCACTGTGCTGGCCAAAACGTGCGAGTGCCCGTCTTGATGCTGCAGGCCTTCACCATTGAGCGTTGTTCTTCCGGCTGTGCCACCAAGCAAAAAGCCCTTGCACATCATGTCACCACAACTCCAAATCATGTCGCCAACACGTTGAAAGCCAAACATAGAGTAAAATATGTAAAACGGAATCATGGGTAGGCCATGCACAGAATAAGCGCTGCCAGCTGCCATAAATGAAGCCATAGCACCCACCTCACAAATACCTTCCTGTAAGATCTGGCCGTCATTAGATTCGCGATAAGGCACTAGGCTGTCTGCGTCTACCGAACGATATTTTTGCCCGTCCGGAGAGTAAATACCTGCAGCCTTAAACAAACCATCCATACCAAACGTACGCGCCTCGTCAGGCACTATTGGCACAATATACTTAGCAACTTCCGGCATGCGCAACAAAGAGGACAAAAGTCGCACCATAATCATAGTGGTAGAGACTTTGCGCTTACCGCTGCCCGCTAGAATTTCCGTAAAACGCTCTAAGTTGGGAATTTGCAGTGGCGCGCAACTGACATTTCTATTCGGCAAGTACCCGTCTAACTTTTCACGCCGCTCACGCATGTAGATAAGTTCCGGAGAACCTTCGTTTGGACGATACAACTGTGCGGCCATAGCAGCTTTATCATTTAGAGGGATACCTAACTCTTTAGCTACCGTAATGCGCTCTTTGGCTGGGATATTTTTATATTGATGCGCAGTATTTTTACCTTGAGCACCCATACCGTCGCCCTTCACAGTTTTCACTAAAACGACTGTAGGCTTGCCATTGGGCACACTGGCTTTTTCGAAAGCCGCAAATATTTTCTTCTGATCTTGACCACCACGCTTGATAGCTTTGACTTCCTCATCAGTTAGGGTATTCATCATCTGCTCAAGCGCAGCATTACCTTCAATCCAATGTTCGCGCTGAACATCACCGGGCAACACTGAATACATCTGATAATCGCCGTCTAAGCATTCGTCCATGCGTCGCTGTAATACGCCCTCACCGTCACGACTGAGCAAGGCATCCCAACCGCTGCCCCAAATGACTTTTAGCACCTGCCAATCTGCACCGCGAAAAACACGCTCTAACTCTTGGATAATTTTTCCATTGCCCCTAACAGGACCGTCTAGCCTTTGTAGGTTACAGTTAACCACCAAAACTAGATTGTCTAATTTTTCCCGCGCAGCGATATTTATGGTACCCAGTACTTCAGGCTCGTCGGATTCGCCGTCACCAATGAAACACCAGACCTTACCGCTGGCCGCTTCTTTGAGGCCACGATTTTCTAGGTACTTGGCAAATCGTGCCTGATAAATAGCTGCAGGGGTTGAAAGCCCCATGGATGCATTAGGTACTTCCCAAAAGTCTGGCATGCTGCGTGGGTGTGGATAAGACGACAATCCCCCGCCCTCGCCTAGTTCTTGCCGGTAGTTTTTAAGTTGCGTCTCACTCAATCTTCCCTCTAGAAATGCACGTGCATAAATACCGGGTGCCGCATGGGGCTGAGGCAGCAACATATCTACTGCACCGCGGTTATTGTTTGCACCTGCGCCGCGGAAGAAATGATTAAAGCCCACTTCCAACATGGTGGCGCAAGACGCATAAGTGGCAATGTGACCGCCAACGCCAATGCCTTTGTCTTGAGCCTGCAAAACCATGGCAATAGCATTCCAACGAATGATTTTCTCAATGCGCTCTTCCAGCTCTAAATTGCCGGGATACGCGGGCTGAGACTCAGCCCCAATAGTATTGCGATAAGGGGTGTTTAACGTAGCATCATCCAGCGGAATATTCAGACTCAAAACGTGATCTTGTAGGCTGCGCAAAATCTCGCGGACCCCTGCCTCACCGTACTCGCCTAAAATATCGTCTATGGCCTGCGCCCATTCCACCTTGTCTTCCAACAAAAGTGCCTGAACGTCCGTTCCAAGCCTGTCCTTAAAGCCGTTCACACTATCTGCTCCAAATGTTTAAGCAAGGGCTTCACGTATGCGCTGCGCATGGGTTTCAAGCACAGCAAAATCCGCCATCTCTTGGGCGTGCATACCAATATCTAGACCGTCCGCACGCGGCAAAATATGGAAATGCAGGTGAAATACGGTTTGGCCAGCGGGCACACCATTGAGCTGGGCAATCATGATGCCGGGTGCAGAAAACGCTTGTTTGACGGCCGACGAAACGCGCTGCACGGTGGCCATGGTGTGACCGAGGATAATAGGCTCGGCATCGTGCAAATTTTCCGCGGGATCTTTGGGGATGACCAAGGTATGGCCTTCAACTTGGGGCATCACATCCATAAAGGCTAATGAGTAATCGTCTTCATAGACTTTAAAAGCTGGGGCTTCGCCGCGTAAAATCTTAGCGAATATGTTCTCTTTGCTATAAGCCATAACTATCCAAAGTGCCTAAAATGACCTCGGAGTTTGCGCCAAAAGAAAACCCCTTCCAACCCATCAAACTGTGATAAGCGGCCTCTTAATGACTTAGACTATCGAGCACTTCTTTTGTGTGCTCGCCAAGCGTTGGTACTTTAGACACTGTAGATTGCGCCCCGTTGGAGCCAGGCAGACGAGGTAATTGAATATCTTGCACACCAACACGAACAGTCTCGGTATGAAAATCTGGATGGTCTTTGAGGGCAGAAATTTCGCTCACCGGCGCAAAAGCAACATCTGCAAGATCTAAGCGGCGGCCAATAATTTGATAATCTAACTGAGCAAAAGCGTATTGCACAGTTGCGTCCACAAATACTCGATTGGCAATACGAGTTGGATTGTTGGAACAGCGGGGGTCCGCGGTCAATTCAGGGTTTTCAATACCCAAATCACAAAACCGTTGCCACTCTCGCTCATTCTGAATAGATAAAATAAAGCTCACCCCATCAGCACTAGTAAATACGCCGTAGGGACAAATGCCGGGGTGGGCAAGCCCAACCCTTTTGGGTGCAGCGCCACCATAACGGTCTAACAAATATGGCACGGCTAGCCAATGTGACACTGCATCGAACATAGAAATATTTATTTTCGCGCCAGTTGAAGACGTCGCGCGTCGCAACAAGGCCTCTAGAATAGATTCGTAGGCGAATTGTCCGGTGGCGATATCTACGACCGAGACGCCAACCCTACCGGGCTCCTGAGCACTACCCGTAATTTGTGCTAAGCCAGATTCTGCCTGCATCAAAAGGTCATAAGCTTTGCGTTTATAGCCAGGGCCATCTGGACTGAAACCCGAGATAGAAACGGAAATAAATTCTGGGCGCAGAGCATGTAGGCGATCTAAATCTACTCCTAAGCCCGCCAAGGATCCCGGTTTTAGGTTTTGCACTAAAACGTCGGAAGCATGAATGATTTGCAACAAAGAGAACTTGTCCTGCTCTTTACTTAGGTCCAAAACTACCGATTTTTTGCCCGCGTTCAGCCAAACAAAATAGGCGCTTTCACCGGCAACAGCAGTATCGTAATAGCGGGCAAAGTCCCCCTGGGGACGCTCAATTTTTATTATCTCGGCACCAGCTTGTGCTAATCGCTCGGTGCACAGTGGCGCAGCAACGGCTTGCTCTAATGAAACAACTTTGAGGCCCTGAAGACTATGCAGGCTATTCATAACAACACCTTAAATGGTTGAAGAGTGCCTAGTCCCGACAGCAACCGTTCAGGCAACAAATGTTTAAACAAAACGACATACTAACAAAGCTGATAAAAACATTGGCAGGACAGCAGTTAGCATCAAAGCTAAAGGTACATATCTTGGGCTTCACAAAGACAAAGAACCCCCGCTAAAAGCGAGGGCCTTCAAATGCAAAAAGGTACGACTACCCCCTTGCGAAGCTCTAACTGGGTTTCGCTAAAAACCTAGAAAGAACAGTAACTAAAACCTACCTAACTTTTAGGGGAATAGCCCATGATCGCTTTGGTTTCAAGGAATTCTTCCAAACCATAGCGACCCCACTCACGACCATTACCCGACTGCTTGTAACCGCCAAAAGGAGCGTTTTGATCAGCCGGTGCGCCATTTATGTGAATATTGCCTGTGCGGATTTTGCGTGCAATATTCTTAGCGCGATCTGTATTTTCCGAGGAGATATATCCACTCAATCCATACACTGTGTCGTTCGCAATACGAATAGCATCTTCGTCATCTTTGTATCCGATCATAGTCAGCACTGGTCCAAAAATTTCTTCTTGAGCAATGGTCATGTCATTAGTTACGTGGGAGAAAACCGTTGGCTTGATATAAAAGCCAGCGTTTAAGCCGTCTGGACGGCCAGTACCGCCCGTTTCCAAACGTGCGCCTTCATCTATACCTGCCTGAATCAACGCTTGAATTTTGTTGTACTGAACTTCAGATACAACCGGTCCAATCATCGTACCTTCAGCATTGGGGTCCCCTACTTTCACTTGCTCCGCAGCGGTTTTAGCAACCGCAGCAGCTTCATCCATACGCGACATCGGCACAAGCATCCGTGTAGGCGCGTTACAGCTCTGACCTGAGTTATTAACGAGGCCGAATACGTCCCGAGAAATCGCTTTACCAAAGTCAGCATCATCTAAAATGATATTTGCAGACTTGCCACCCAACTCTTGAGCCACGCGCTTAACGGTGGGCGCAGCGTTCTTAGCCACCTCTACACCTGCACGAGTTGAGCCAGTAAACGACATCATGTCTACATCAGGGTGGGCAGAGAGGGTTGCACCCACTACAGGCCCGTCGCCGTTTACAAGATTAAATACTCCGGCTGGCACGCCAGCAGCATCTAAAATTTCTGCGAACAAAATTGCGTTATAGGGCGCAACTTCAGAAGGCTTGAGTACCATGGTACATCCGGCGGCGATAGCCGGCGCAACCTTGCAAGCAATCTGATTAATCGGCCAGTTCCAAGGCGTAATAAAACCACAAACCCCAGCCGCCTCTTTGATAATGTGCGAGGTACCGATGTCTTCTTCAAACTCGTATTCTTTAAGGACCTTAATAGTGGTCATAAAATGCCCAGCACCCGCTGGTGCTTGCGCCTTATTGGCTAGCCCAAGTGGCGCGCCCATTTCTTCGCTAATAGTTGCAGCCACGTCACCCATACGTTCTACATATTTAGCAACAATTGCTTCTAACAGCGCTATACGCTCTTCTTTGGTCGTTTGAGAAAATGTTTCAAAAGCCGCTTTTGCAGCTGCCACAGCTTTATCTATATCAGCTGCGCCACCCATAGCTACTTGGCCGATAGGCTGCTCTGTTGCTGGATTAATGACATCGATAGTTTCGCTTGTAGTAGGTTCAACCCACTCACCATTAATATAGAACTTAGTTCTGTTACTCACTGTAGATTCCTCTTTTTTTAAATTTTTCGAAAGTTTGATGAAACCAGTATGCCCGCTTATCGCCAACTCTAGGCTGGCAAGCGATTACTTATTGGTTCAAGGGAACGGCAAATAGCCTCGCACTACATCAAGCCCAAACTTCTGTTTTTCACAGAAACGGTTGCCCACGCAATACCCATCCAAGACCGGCTAACAGCTTAACCATTACTGGGAAAACTTCAAACGATAGCGTGCGAAGATGGGCGAGAAAATGGCTAATTAGGCAGAAGCCAAATATGCATCACGCAGATCGCCACGCAAATCTTTTAGCTAAAGGTGCATTGCGCAGCTATACGCCGATGCCCAAGCCCATTGGAAATTGTAGCCCCCTAGCCATCCTGCCACGTCCAACGCCTCGCCAATGGCATAAAGCCCCGGCACCTTTCTAACTGCAAAGGTTTTCGAAGAAACCTCATTGGTAGAGATACCGCCCAAAGTGACTTCTGCTGTCCGATAGCCCTCGGAGCCGCCTGGTTTGAAAGGCCAAGAATTCAGCCGTTTAGCTATATCGCCCACCTCGGCATGGGTTAGGCTGCCGATCTTTTGATCGGAAAACCAATGCTTACTCAAATAATCAACTAAGCGATTAGGAAAGTGCTTTTTAAGCAGCGCAGAAAGATGAACTTTTGGCGACGACGCGCGCTCTTTTATCAGCCAGCTTTCAGCATCCAGATCAGGTAAAAGATTAATAAACACAACCCCACCCTCTCGCCAAAAAGATGAAATTTGCAAAATGCTGGGGCCACTAAGACCTCTATGGGTAAACAAAATATTCTCGCGGAAATTGGCAGCCTCGCAACTGACCTCTGCATCTAAGGAAATTCCACTAAGATCGGCAAAAGATTCCTTGTCACCAGAATTCCAGGTCAACGGCACTAACGCAGCCCTTGGCGCTACAATCTCTAAACCAAAATCGTTGGCTGCACGAAAAGCCAGATCAGATGCAATTTTCGGCATAGACAGCCCACCGGAAGCTAATACAACTTTACCTGCTTGGTAGGTTTGCCCTGCTGTACTAACAGAGAATGTATCGTCCTGGTTTTTCTTAATGGACAACACCTCCATACCCGTGCGGATCTCTACCCCAGCCCACTCAGCCTCGGATAACAGCATGGCTACAATATCTTTGGCGCTATGATCGCAAAATAACTGGCCTAACTTTTTTTCGTGATAGTCAATGCCATGGTTTTCAACCATTTCAATAAACCGTTCGGGCGGATAGCGCTTCAGCGCAGAGATACAAAAATGCGGGTTATCAGAGAGAAAGTGCTGGTCTGGATTCACACTTTGATTCGTGAAGTTACACCTACCGCCTCCAGACACTAAGATCTTCAGCCCGACCTTTGGACCTTTCTCCAAGACCAAGACTTTGTGCCCGTTATACCCCGCGTGAATTGCACACATCAAACCGCTGGCGCCGCCGCCAACTATTAAAACATCATGCAAGGATTGGTCTACCCGCGTGCTCATTGAGTGCTATTGCCAACTATGCCAAACGGGCGTGCAGCTCACGGGTAACGCAGGCAGCTTACCCAACTCGGCCCAGGGTTGCCCCGGTTGGTGAAAATCACTGCCGGTAGAGGCTAGAAATGCAAAATCCTTTGCCAGCGCTGCAAGGGTATCCGTTTTCACCGAATCTTGAGCGCCGGAGATCACCTCTAAACCTTGCCCGCCGACCGCTTTAAATTCATCGCACAGTTTTCGAAGTTTAGTCAGCGTAAGGCCATATTTCATAGGGTGAGCCAGCAGGGGCACGCCACCTGCCCTTCGAATCCACTGACATGCGAGCGCTAAACCTGGCCAGTTCGCCTTGACGTCCCCGGGCTTGCCGGCACCCAGATACTGCTTAAAGGCCTGCTTCATGTTTTTGACGTAACCCGCATCGATCAAATACTTAGCAAAATGCGGCCTACCAATAGTGCCGCCAGCCGCATTGGCCTGAGCACCCTCAAGAGTGTTTTCAAAGCCATTACGAGATAAAATATCCGCAATGGTCTGCGCTCGTTCAGTTCGAGCTTTGGCTTGAATTGCCATTGCATCAGACAACCCGGGATTTTGTAGGTCTAAATTGAGCCCAACCACATGAATATTCCTGCCCGACCAAAGACAAGAAAATTCACAGCCAGTAATCAGCTGCACCGATGTATTGGCCATTTCAGGGCATTTTGCTACCTCTGCATAAGCAGAAACAGTGTCGTGGTCTGTGATGGCCATCTGAGTAACGTCGCGCTCGCAAGCAAGATCAATCAACGCTAGAGGGCTGAGACTGCCGTCGGAGTGCAGGCTGTGCATGTGAAAATCGGCTTTGACGAATGCTTTTGACTCGCTCATTTGCGCAAGCCGCAAGCGGCACGAAGGACCGCCGCAGAAACTCCAAAAAAATTACTGATAAATACCTCATAAAAGTTAAAACAAACAATAAAAAAACTAGGCAAACCCGCTACAGGCTTAAATATATAAGTTACTAACGCAATCAAGCAGCGCCAGTCGCCTCAACTTTATCAGCCAATACTCAATTTCCTATGACGTCACGCCTATCAAGTCTGCGCCCTACTTCCGGAAACCAATTCTACCTATCTAATCGACCAAAAAATGAGTATTTCGATGACATACGTAAAAATTCCTTTCGGCAATCTATTCTTTGTCCATTCTTTGCTCCCGCTTTGCCTTCTTTATCCAAATGGAAAGAGAAACCCTAGGCTTCACGAGTGACTTGCGGCAAACTTCGCGTTCTAATTTTTAGTAACTCTGGAGAGGCTCCATATGAAAGGTACCGTGCATTACGAACTCAGAGGCGATATTGCCCTCATGACCATCGACAACCCACCCGTTAATCCGCTTTCCTCGGGAGTGCGTCAAGGTCTTTCAGATGGCGTAAACACAGCACTTGCTGACGCAAACGTAAAAGCGATTGTATTGACCGGTGCTGGCCGTGCATTTATCGCAGGCGCGGACATTTCAGAGTTTGGCGGCAAAGCCGAAGGCCCTAGCCTGCACGATTGCCTAACCACAATGGAAAACAGCCCTAAGCCGATTATTGCTGCCATTAACGGCACTGCATTTGGCGGCGGTTTAGAAGTAGCCCTGTGCTGTCACTACCGTGTTATTGCCGCCAGTGCACCAGTTGGACTACCTGAAGTTAAGTTGGGCCTACTGCCCGGCGCAGGCGGCACACAAAGATTACCTAGACTGATTGGGGCTCAGAAAGCCCTAGATTTCATTCTTTCTGGCGATCCTATTCCTGGCCCACAGGCCACCGAAATGGGTATTGCTGATGCACTAGCTGACGGCGACGTGATTGAAAGCGCGATGGCATTCGCCGCGGACATCATCGCCAAAGGCAGCCCAGTTCGCCGCATCCGCGACGAAGAAGACATTGTTGCTAAAGATCGTGGTAACGCTGAAATGTTCGACGCCGCGCGCAAAAATGCAGCGCGTAAAATGCGTAAGCGCTTTGCACCAGAGATGATAGTGCAGTGTATTGAAGCTGCGGTAAATCTTGGCGACTTCGACGCCGGCATGGCCGTTGAGCAAGAATGTTTTGGTAAGTGTCTAAAGCACCCACAGCGTGAGTCGCTTATTCACATGTTCTTCTCCGAGCGCGAAGTATCAAAGATTCCAGATGTGCCTAAAGATACAGCGACGCAGAAAATTGATACTGCGGCTGTCATAGGCTGCGGCACTATGGGCGGCGGCATCACCATGTCATTTTTGAACGTGGGTATTCCTGTCACCACACTTGAGATGAATCAAGAAGCTTTAGATCGTGGCATTGGCGTAATTAAGCGCAACTATGACATTCAGGTACAACGCGGACGCATGACTGCGGAGGATGTGGACAAGCGCATGGGGCTGTTAACCGGCACTACAAACTTTGAAGATCTTGGTTCTGCAGACCTCATTCTTGAGGCCATCTACGAAAACATCGATGTTAAAGTAGATACGTTTAAGAAGATGGACGCGGTTGCTAAGCCGGGCGCAATACTTGCCAGTAATACCTCAGCCCTAGACATCGACAAAATGGCTGAAGCAACTTCACGTCCCGAGTCTGTTATTGGCCTGCACTTCTTCAGCCCAGCAAACATCATGAAGCTGTTAGAAATTGTACGCGGCGGCAAGACCAGCAAAGAGGTTATTGCCAGCTCAATGAAGCTTGGTCGTCAGCTGAACAAAATCGCCGTTCTGTCTGGAAATGCGCCAGGTTTTATCGGTAACAGAATGCTTGCAGGTTACACTCGCCAAGCTGGCGAGATCATTTTGCAAGGTGCTACACCCTATCAAGTGGACAATGCCCTTTTACAATTTGGCATGCCAATGGGACCATTCCAAATGAACGATCTTGTTGGACTAGATCTGGGTTGGCGTGCTCGCAAGCTCAGCGGCATGAAACCAGAGGATGTGCCAATTACTGCTCGTATTGCTGACAAGCTTTGCGAAATGGATCGTTATGGCCAGAAGAACAATCGCGGCTATTACATCTACCCAGAAGGCAGCAGAGCTGGCCAAGCTGATCCCGAAGTTGTAGCACTGGTTGAAGAAACCTCTGCCGAACTTGGCATAGAACGTCGCAGCATTGAGGACGAAGAAGTACTTAAACGTTGCTTGTACCCGCTCATCAACGAGGGTGCGCGCATCCTCGAAGATGGCATTGCTATTCGCCCATGTGACATAGACATTGTTTACATTAATGGTTATGGCTTCCCTGAAGTAACAGGCGGGCCAATGTTTTGGGCCGACCAAATTGGCCTAGATAAAATTCTTGCTGATATTAAAGGCTTTCAAGAGGAATATGGCGGCGCAATCTGGGAGCCAGCACCGTTGTTAGAGCGACTGGTTGCCGAAGGCAAATCCTTTGCGAGTTTGCAAGGCTAGCTGGCAAAACTAACCTAGCCGAGATAGCTTGGTTATTGTGGTCGATTCGTTCTCGCCAACCATGGCGAGAACAGGTTTTGTAAAACGTTTTTAGAATCATCCACTTTGGGGAGCAAATGATGATTACCCAAGGCATACATCACGTTTCAATCAACGTCACAGATTTAGATATTGCAAAGCAATTCTATGTAGGAGTGCTAGAGCTTGAAGATTTGCCAAGACCTGAACTAGGTTTTCCAGGCGCATGGCTGAAAGCTGGCAATCAAGAAATTCACCTACTGCGCATAGACAGCGGCCAGCCCCTCAAAGAACAGCACTTTGCTTTTTTGGTTGAGAATATGGATCAAGTAACGGCTCAATTAGAAAAACACAGCGTTAAGTTCAGTAATGAGAAAAACATTCCTTTTGTTTGCCGACAGATTTTTGCTCATGACCCCAGCGGCAATATGATCGAATTCAATCAACGTTTAAACGGCGAGTAGCGTAATTTTAAATTTGCGCCTACACAGTAGACAGCCTCGCTGTATCGCAGCAAGCCTAGCGCTCATTGCCGTTATTTTCGCTCACACGGCACTTGCTCACGGTGTTGCAGAGGGCGACGCTACCTTTTTGCAAGACAAAGAAGGTTTTCACTTTTGGCCCTACTTCTATCTGGGGGCTAAACACATGGTAACCGGTTACGACCACTTACTCTTTCTAGCCGGCGTAATCTTTTTTTTATACCGACTGAGAGACATCGGCATTTACGTCACTCTCTTTGCTATGGGCCACAGTCTGACACTTATTGTCGGCGTTTGGTTCGACATTCCAGCCAACGCCTATATCATTGATGCAATCATTGGCTTTTCTGTCGTTTATAAAGCCTTCGAGAATCTCGGCGGTTTCCAACGCCTAGGCGTAAATCCAAACACTCGGTTGGCAGTACTTATATTCGGCTTATTTCATGGCTTCGGTTTAGCCACAAAGCTACAAGAAATCAGCCTTTCTCAAGAAGGCCTTTTGGCCAATTTGATAGCTTTTAACGTGGGTGTAGAAGTTGGTCAACTAATGGCACTAATGGCTATCATTGTGCTTATGTCAGCCTGGCGACTACAAAATTCATTTGCTCGCCAAGCAATAGTTGCAAATACTGCCCTTATGTTCGCAGGCTATTTATTGGTGGGCTATCAATTGTCTGGGTTTTTCTTGACCCGCTAATTAGGCGATACTTAACGGCAAGAGAAAGGAGAGCCTAAATGGAAACGCAAAACTTATTCAATGCTGCAGAGCAATTAGGCAACAAATTCTCTGCGCGTAGCGCAGAATTCGAAAAAGCCAGACGCTTGCCCGAAGACGTTTCTAACGCAATGGCGGCTGCCGGGTTTTACCGCATGTACGTACCAATCGAAATTGGCGGTAGTGAGACCTCCCCAGCGGACAGCGCCAGAGTGTTTGAGCGCTTGGCGCAAGGCGATGCCGCCTGCGGGTGGGTGGCGTTCATCGCAGCCACCAGCGCATCTACCTTAGCGCGCATCCCCATCGATACTGCCAAAGCCATATTCACAACCCCTGAAACTATGATTGCCGGCGTATTTGCACCCACGGGTAAAGCCACGCAAAACAGCGATGGGTTTAAAGTCTCCGGTAAATGGCAATGGGGCTCTGGCACACAAAACGCAGATTGGGTTTTAGGTGGATGCAGTATCTTAGATGCGTCCGGTGGAACACTTAACGAAAAAGCGCCCACCAGCATGTGCTTAATGCCCAGTAAAACCATTGAATTTGATGACACTTGGCATGTCAGCGGCCTGCAGGGTACCGGGAGCACCGACTACAGTGTTAACAATCTTCAGATAGGTGCAGAGCACGTGGTGGGCCTTGCAAATCACACGCCCCCCGCTGGCCCGCTATTTCAATTCCCACACTTCACCCTGTTAGCATTAGGCATTGCCGCTGTAGCCATGGGTATTGCCAGAGCTGCAATTGATCAACTAATTATCTTAGCCGAGAGCAAAAAGCGTGCGGGTACCAATAGCACGCTGGCCTCTCGTCCACACACGCACATCGAAGTAGCCAGAGCAGAAGCAACTCTGCGCAGCGCCCGAGCTTTTTTCTATGATGCAGTAGATACCGCTTGGTCGGCAGCCGTTCAAGGTAAGAAGGTTACTTTAGACATGCGTCGAGACATTCGCTTAGCAACAACCCACTCGGTCGAATCAAGCGTTAAGGTGGTAGACGCCATGTACACCTTGGGCGCAGGCAGTGCGGTTTATCACACTTCAAAATTGCAGCAGCACTTCCGTGACGTACATATGACCACTCAACACATCATGGTAGCGCCAAGCACACTTGAGCTGACCGGGCGTTTGTATTTAGGAGTGGAAAGCAATACGGCGATGCTGTGAGGCTTTAGCGCAATCCTCAATACTGATTAAGGGCTGCGCTTCTTTGTAAAGATTTTGAGTAAAAGAAGTCCCAAGAGCACACGGCCTCTTGAGACAAGTACTCAACTGTTTAGCTTAATATCCAACCACCATCAACTTCAATCGTGGTACCGGTAACAAAGTCGTTTTCAACCGCAAAGACAATGGCTTTGGCAACCTCATCTGGCGTACCGGCTCGGGGGATCAAGTTTTTACCAGTTGCCCCGACCAACATTTTTCCTCGTGCTTCAGCATCGTCACCAAACATCGGCGTATCAATTACGCCTGGGCTGACCACGTTTATACGCCTAGGCGCTAACTCTGCAGCTATCGCACGGGAGAACTGCTCAACCGCACCGCCAACAGCGGCGATAGCTGACTGGCCTGGCTTAGCGCGACGCGCTGGCGCGCCACTGACCAATACGATACTGCCATACTCTGAAAGGTGCTCTGCACCAAACCGCACAACATTAGTGTAGCCCCAGAGTTTGTCAAAAGACCCTTGAAATCCTGCCATGTCCATTTTCAAGAAGGGTCCTGCCGCCCTGCTACCACCTGTGGCAGCAGAAATGAGAATGTCGAAAGGCCCTTCCTCTTGAAACAATGCGGTTAGCGCGTCGGCGTCTCGCACATCACATCCGCGCAAAGTAACGCCCGGAATATCGCCGGCTTTGCTTGGGTCTCGACTGATAGCCACAACATTTGCGCCAGCGGCCTGAAGCTGCATAACCGTCGCAAGACCGATTCCTGAGGTACCACCAAATACCAGTGCTTTTTTACCTTTGACGTCCATTGTGCTCTCCCAATAATTGAGGAGCTATTTCATCAGACCATCATTCAGAAGTCATCTATTGCACACCAGTATTTAATATATTCTGCTTGGATTAATCCTCAACGTCGCCCAACTTCGCTACAATTAGAGATTGTTTTATCAGGCGACAGATGTGTATCCAGAAAATTCCATAGAAGAGGCGGTACAGCGCTTAATTGAGCGGCGAACTGTGAAGGTCATACACATGCTCGAGCCAGGACCGAGCGACGAGCAGATGCATAAGATACTCAGCGCGGCCATACGGGTGCCCGACCACGGCAAACTTGCGCCATGGCGGTTTATTGAATTTAGCGGTGATGCGAGAGTCACGTTTGGTGAAGTCTTGGCCCAATGCTACCAAGCGCAAAAACCGGATGCTAACGAAACACAAGTTGCCCATGAAGCAGCCAGGTTTTTACGTGCGCCCAGAGTAGTCGCGGTTATCAGTCGGGTACAACACGAGCACAAAATCCCAGTATGGGAGCAGACTCTGTCAGCTGGCGCGGCCTGTCAAAACCTTTTAGTGGCAGCAAACTTAGTGGGCTTTGTAGCCCAGTGGCTCACAGAGTGGTACGCCTATGATAACGGTGTAGATCGGGCCTTAGGTCTTCAACAGAACGAGCGAGTAGCAGGGTATATCTACATAGGGTCCGCCGCTGAAAAACCACCCGAACGACCAAGAGTCATTTTGAATGAAGTGCACAGCCGTTGGGTTGCCTCAGACACGTAATCAGCCAAACACCCGCGTAAAAAGGCTAGTCACATCTCACGGCGATTCCTTTCAGCCGGGACGAGGTTTCGAGAAACACTAAACGCACCTGCCCACTTATATTGCTAACAGTTTCTACGCGCGGACCGCTTTGATAACAGAAGCCGCAACTCTCTAGTTAATGCTCAGCGTTCTCAGGAAAACTTTTACTAAACGTTCCATTAGGTCCATAAGTGGTAGCTTTGCTATAGAAACCAGTGGAAACAAGTTTCACAACGATCTCTTCACCAGTTCTATTTTCCCAATACCAACCATGGATGCCGTCAAAGGGCGCGACGAAAGAGCCATGGGCATTGCCTGCTCGACCAATATCAAAGGTCACTGAATCTTCTGGATCTGTGCCCGTTTCTTCACTGTGCATATCAAATATTAGCTCTACCAGAGGGTCATTTGAGGCGCTGACTGCTTGCCAAGTAAAAACCAAACTCTGTCCCTGGCCTAGGGCATATTTGTATTCCACAGATTCAAATGGTGCCAGCGGAAAAGTCACGCTGTCTTTATTATAGATAGCTGACTGTTTTGACAGCGCGGCAACACTGTATCCAGCCATGCCCTTGATGCCCATTAATTCGCCCGCACCAGTCGGATCAATATCGTATTCAGCCGGCAGCACAAAAAACACCAAAGCCAAAGCTGCAGCCACTAACGCGCCTAGCGAGATCAAACCTAATCGACCTGGTGTAGCCTCACTCATGCTAAATCTCTCCAGCTTCAACAATATATTTGTTATGGCATGCCCGACATACATTATAAATTTCGCCGCCAGCATTAAAGAGCGCTTCATCATCCTGATCTAATGCGGCTTGTCGCGCCTTAAGAGCGGCACGAGTCAGACCCTGAGCGTATTCTAGCCAATCAGCTTGATCCGCGGCGTAGCCTTTTAGCATTAACAAATTGCCACCCTCTGCTACTACCGAGGCGCTATGCACTACCGCCGCCCAGCCTTCGTCTGTGGTGGGTTGCAAATCTTGCTCACCTTCGATTGTGATGATTGCGCCGGCTGAATCCCAAATCTTATCCGCAGCAGGTTCCAGATATTCGGTCATCATTTGATAAGTACTACCAGTCGCTGCAGGCTCAATAGTCGATTGCTCAGATTGAGTGCCGCAGGCTACCAATAACAGACAAGCTAATATTTCGATTTTTGCTTTAAGCCACTTCATGCTTGATTCCTAATCCTTGATTCTAGAGTTGCCGAATACTGCGCAAATTTTGTTAAAGCGTACGCTGCAACCACCAGCCAAAAATGCTAGCAATCGTTGGCGTCATCCTACTCTTGTTATAGGCATCGCCCAAACGCTTCAAAAACTCACTTCGCGTGGGATAACTAAATATTGTCTTCTGCGCAGCCGACAGGCCCAAGTTATTAGACATCATCAAACATATAGGTGCCAATAGCTCCCCTGCATCTGTACCAATAATCGTTGCCGCCAAAATTCGATCAGTGCCCTTAGCGGTAACAACTAATACATAACCTCCATGAGCCTTAGCTTTTGCAGCGCTTGTAAATGGCTTAGCCTTCACCCGGTCTAACTCCGTTAAATCAAATTCATAGCGATCATAAGCGACACCCGTACTATCTAGTGTATCTAACGACGGACCTATTGAAGCAACCTCTGGAGACGTATAAGTACAATGAGGTACAGCAAGCCCTGACACTTTCGCTGTGGGCAAGAACAGTGTGTTTTGTATCAATACGCGAGCTTGTGCGTCTGCATGATGAGTAAATTGCAGGGGTGTTGCGCAATCGCCAGCAGCATAAATATATTTTTTGCTGGTACGCAGCTTCTCATCAACCGCAATAAAGCCTCGGCTATCTAAATCAACTCCCGCAGCACTGAGATTCAAATTTTCTATGTTGGGTTTACGACCCGCCGCCACCATAATTTTTTCGCAGGCTACGGTAACGTTTGGAGTGTGAATACTACCTGCTCCTTCGATTGCGGTAACCGCCGCACCTAAATGCAGCTGAACACCAATATCCCTTAGACTTTGCGCCAACGTTTCTCCCGCCAAAGGAATTTCTAATGGTAGTAGTCGGGGTGCTTGTTCAAACAACTCAACTCGCACACCCAACCGTGAAAACACTTGGGCTAACTCGCAGCCAATTGCCCCGCCGCCCAAAATTGCGATGGATTCTGGCTGAGTGGTTAAATCAAAAACGTTCTCATTAGTTAAAATAAGAGATGGATCAAGACCCGGTATTGGTGGCAATCCAGCCCGAGCACCCGTGCACAGAGCAATGCGCCGAGTATTGAAAACGGTATCGTCAAGCTGAAGCTGGCCACCAGCATTAAAACAGGCTTCACCTTGAAAGACATCAACGCCCATTTCGCTGTAACGCTCTACAGAGTCGTGCGGCGCAATGCCCGCACGCACTTCCCTAAGCCAAGAGAAGGCCTCATCAAAGTCCGGGTTGACATTTTCTTGAGTATAAGAAAGCAAAGCTTTGGATGGCATGCAGCCAACATTCAGGCAGTCCCCACCCATCCGATGGCGCTCAATAAGCGCGACATTTGCGCCCAATCCAGCTGCGCCAATGGCGCTGATTAATCCTGCAGGCCCTGCGCCAACCACAACCAAATGATATTTCTTCTTTGGTGTCGGGTTAACGTAATCTTTCGGGCACAGCAACTGCCAACTCTTGGTGTCAAAATGTTCGCCTGGATAACTCATAAATTGTTCTTTTCCTTAGCCTGAACTTGATCGCTCTGATCTTTATTAGGCTGAACTGGGTTCGTCTGTGCCTGCTCTAAATGCTCGTTCAAGGTTTTTGTAGATATACGAGTAATGACAATAGTTAGCATCAGCGTAGCAAACAGGCCGCCATAAAAAAGCCAATTACTGGCCGGCAGCGCCTCAATATGACCCGACAAGATGCCAGTAATATTTTCAGCGATTGAGCCGATGTAAACAAACAACAAAGTACCCGGCATCATGCCAACCCATGAAACAAAAAAATAAGTTCTAAACTTAACCCCTGTTAAACCCATAGCGTAGTTGAGTAAATTAAAAGGAAACACTGGCGACAACCGACACAAAAACACAACTAGAGCACCCCGCCCTTCAATGGCTTTATCTAGTGCTGCAAAACGCGGCATCATTGATAATTTGTCTGCAACCCAATCTCGAGCAAAAAAGCGTCCAACCAAGAACGCACAGGCGGCGCCAACGGTGCTAGAAAACGAAACGATGGCAAACCCGTAACCTAAACCGAATAAAAAACCTGCACCCATCGTCAATATACTGCCAGGCAAAAGCAAAACCACCGCTGCGATATAAAACACGCTAAAGACCAACCACGAAATTTGTCTATTATTTTCAATCCAATTAAAAAACTCGGTTAACCATTCAACGACGGGCAAGGTTGCTGCGGCCAAAGCCAATACAACTAAGGCGACTATAAATATGAGTACTTTTTTCACTAGAGTTCCTCAGCCAATTCTCTCAGTGCAAATTTTTGTACTTTACCTGTGGAAGTTTTCGGCAAATCAGTAAAGATAACATTCTTCGGCACTTTAAAACGCGCCAAATTATCGCGGCAATATTCGATCAACTGATCTTGGCTCAACGGCTTTTCAGAGTCGCGCAGAGTGACGAAGGCACAAGGCGTCTCGCCCCATTTCTCGTCGCTTTTAGCCACAACAGCAGCCTCCAAAATATCCGGATGCTTAAACAACAAATCCTCAATTTCGACACTAGATATGTTTTCGCCACCAGAAATAATAATGTCTTTGGAGCGATCCTTAATTTGTATGTAGCCATCTTTCGCCCAGACCGCTAAATCTCCCGAATGAAACCAGCCGCCAGCAAAAGCTTCTTTAGTAGCGCCAGGATTTTTCAAATAACCCTTCATTACGTTGTTACCACGCATCATAATCTCACCAATGGTTTGGCCATCTTTAGGCACCGGTTCCATAGTCGCAGGATCAGCAACCATCAAACCTTCAAGCATCTGCCCGCCTACCCCTTGGCGAGACTTCAGTACTGCTTTTTCCTCGTCCCCAAGGCCACCCCAAAGATCTTCGCGCCACGCACAAAGCGTCACGGGACCATAAGTTTCTGTTAAGCCATATACATGTGTCACATCAATGCCTTGTGCTTGCATACCTTGAATGATAACCGCTGGCGGTGGCGCGCCAGCAGTCATTACTTTGACTTTATGTTGTACAAGATTTTTCAGATCATCGCTGGCGGACAACAAAGTATTTAGTACTACAGGAGCTCCGCAAAAGTGCGTCACGCCGTAATCAGCCATGGCGTGATAAACAGCGTCGGCGCGCACTTGGCGAAGACATACCGAGGTGCCGGCATTAGCGGCCAAAGTCCAAGGAAAACACCAACCGTTGCAGTGAAACATTGGCAGGGTCCACAAGTAGACTGGGTGATCGCCCATATTCCAAGTTAAAGCGTTAGACACCGCGTTGAGATAAGCGCCTCGATGATGAGTTACCACTCCTTTAGGATTACCTGTAGTACCCGAAGTGTAATTCAGCGCAATGGCATCCCACTCATCATTAGGTAAGAAGTCGCTGGCATCGGCGGAAATATTTGTCCAAGGCGAATCTGCGCCTTGGCGAACAAGATCCTCATAGCCTTCATCGCCGATCAATTTGCCTTCAGTGCAAGTTGTATCATCTATATATATTACTGGAGTTGGCGCAGACATAAGCGACAAAGCCTCTTCAGCAAGAGGGCCAAACTCTTTGTCTACCATCAGCAATTTGGCCTCCCCATGTTCCAAAATAAAGGCAACGGTAGCTGCATCTAAGCGCATATTAATGGCATTGAGCACAGCGCCACACATCGGCACCGCGAAGTGCGCCTCAAACATTTCTGGTAGATTTGCGCTGAGTATTGCCACAGTATCGCTACGGCCCAATCCACGTTGGGTTAATGCTGCAGCAACGCTGGCACATCGCACATAAATTTCGCCCCAAGCAACGCTGCGCTGCCCATAAACAACGGCCGCTTTATCTGGGTAAATGCTTGCCGCTCTGCGCATCATTGAAATAGGTGATAGCGCCGTAAAATTGGCAGAGTTAGTGTCTAGGTCTTGGTCGTATATGTTCATAGTTACCAGATTTCTGTATTCAGATTATATTGTCAGTTGGAGGAGTAGAGAGCTGCTGCCACGAAAGGCATTAAAAGCTGATTATCTCAGACAAGCACGCTGACGCTCCCCAATTATATGAGACAGGCCAGAGCATTTAAAAACTTTAAAGGAGTTAAAGACTTTCAATGCACAGCGCTTTTAGCCGGCTCTGATCTTCTAAGCTCAGAGATTTCGCTTTTCTTGCCAACAGATCCATGCGTACAGCCACTGCATGAGCGGAAAGGCAGCATTGCTCTGTTGCCACATTGAACATTAGGTGGCCAAATTTCTGGACCTTAGGCGCAACGTCGATCATGCCAGAAATCACCACATAGCGGTCCGACACCGTCAGCGGATTGTAAAAACGTTTGCGAAACTCTAAGACCGCACCGCCTTCATTGGGGTCTGGCTCTGCCTTATCTTCAAAGCCGCTCCACAAATGCGGCATGGAGTCCGATATGCGTCCCATATAATTATGCAGCATTAACTGACCTGAACCGGAGCATTCATCCGCTTGAATAATACCCTGGCCTATTGGCCTAAATCCTCTAGCAAGTGCTTGAGACATGGGTAGTTGAGCAAAGGAGAGATCTTCAACAATACCACGCGGAAGCACGTGGCTTAAAGAGTGTGCAGGGTCTAGCGCTATGCTGCCGTCTAAGAAAAAATCTGCTATCTGATACAAGGCAGAACAAGCCACCTCCCCTGTTGCGTCGTTACGTAATTCCGCAACCACATTAAATTCGTCGTGCTGCAAAAAACCCCAATAGCCGCTTAACGGCGCAGCCAACCGTGATTCATTTTGAAAACGCGAATGCTGGCGTATTGTCCGGGAGACCAGCGAGTCAACCTCATCCGCTCGCAATAGGCCACTACCCACCAGTCCGGCGGAAAGCGTTTGCCATAGTTTTTGCTCACAAAAACGAACATTGAGGTGATTATTTTCATCACACTCCCAGCTATTCACACTGCCTCGATAACTCAACTCCATTGCTCAATCCTTAAATCTATGATTAAAATCCGCAATAAAGCGCATGAGGCTAAAACTGCTGCCACTTCTTACCAAAATGGCCAATAGGTCAAATGGTGGTCACCAAAATTACAAATATTGCGGGCACCACAACAAAGCGCATTAACTGGTACCAAATATTAAAATAGCGCGGATTTTCAATAGCCAGCTCGTCTGCCGACACATTTTTTGGCAAAAACCAAGCGACGAGCAGCGCAATGAGCAAACCACCTAAAGGCAAGAAAACTTGATTGGGAATATAGTCAACGAGCGCACCTATCGAGTTACCAAAAACCGCAACCTCGGCCCAGTGATTGTAAGTGAGCACACTCATAATGCTAAATGGTAATAACGCCCCGGTTGCCAACAAGGTAGCTTTGACGCGAGAAATTTTTAGCCACTGCATCACTGTACCCGTTATGGGTTCCGCAAGACCGACCATAGAGGTCACCGCAGCCACAGACAGCAGCAAGAAAAAAAGTACTGCAACCACATCACCGCCCCACATTTGGTGGAATGCCAAAGGCAGCGTAAGAAAGATCAGTCCAGTGCCCGCATCCGGGGCCATGCCGTTATTGAACACCATCGGAAAAATAACCAACCCTGCCAGCAATGCCACGCCTGTATCTGCAGCGACAATGATCAAGGCACATTTCGCAACGGAAATAGACTTTGGCAAATAGGCGCCAAACATCATCATGCCGCCCATAGCGACGCCAATGGAGAAAAATGCTTGGCTTAAGGCAGCAAGGAAAGTGTCTGCGCTGATCTTAGAAAAATCTGGCAAAAATAAATAGGCCAGAGTTTCAGGCACACCGCCGGCGAAGAGGTTAAAAACAAATAAAACCAACAGTAGCGCGAATAACGTAGGCATGAGTATTTTTACAGCGCGTTCAATACCTTGCTGCACGCCGGCGCAAATAATAGTGCCCGCCGTAACCAGTGCCAGAACGGTCCAAAAAATAGAAGTAGGTACATCCAGTAATAAATTATCAAACGTCGTTTTTGCGCTATGGCTATCTGCGCCGGGCATCTGACCCGTTAGAGCCAGAAAGAAATAGTAAAGTACCCAACCGGCAACCACTGCGTAAGCCATTTGAATAAGGAACGCCGTTGTGACGTTAAGGCTGCCTACCCATGACCAGTGACTACTTAGACCTGCATCGCCCGCTATCTTATTTATAGACGCTGGTGGACTAAAGCCGCCCCTGCGACCGAGCATGATCTCAGCCATCAAAATGGGCACACCGATTAAGAAGGCGCACCCCAAGTAAACGACGACAAATGCCGAACCCCCGTTTTCGCCGGTAACGTAGGGAAACCGCCAGATATTACCTAGCCCTACGGCAAAGCCAATAGAGGCCATCAAAAATCCACCTGTTGACCCCCAAGCCGTTGATCCGGCGCTATTGCTCATGGCTATCGCCCCTTAAATTCTGGCGCGCGTTTTTCTACAAACGCCTGAGCCGCCCCTTTGTGGTCCTCAGTAGTGAAACACCGAGCCATGGACATGGCTTCACTGTCCAAAATCTGACTCAAAGATTGCGTGTTGCTCGCGTTCAAATTCTTCTTCATATAACCCAGCGCGACGGTAGGTAGAGCAGCCAACTGGGCCGCCATGGTATTCACTACGTTAGGGAACTCTTCAACAGTGACCGACTTGTTAATCAAGCCAAGAGCCAGAGCTTGTTCACCCGTAATGACCTGCGCGGTGAACATCAGTTCACGAGCCTTTGTATGCCCTACCAGCAACGGCAAGAAGTAGGACATGCCGTAGTCACCAGACAAACCCACTTTAGAGAACGCAGTAGTGATTTTTGCGCTGTCCACTGCAATGCGAAGGTCACAGGCCAAGGCTAATGAGCAGCCCGCTCCTGCTGCAGCGCCGGGAATGGCGGCTAAAGTAGGCTTAGGCATTTCATGCAACATGCGAGACACTTCAAAGCCAGGACGCAGAGCTTGAGCACGTTGCTCTACCGTGGTGGGAGCCGAAGAACCTGACCCATCGCCGGCTGCAGCAAAACCTTTCACATCGCCGCCAGCACAAAAAGCACTGCCCGCGCCGGTCAGCAC
This sequence comes from uncultured Gammaproteobacteria bacterium, assembly GCA_913043815.1. Taxonomy (GTDB): domain Bacteria; phylum Pseudomonadota; class Gammaproteobacteria; order Pseudomonadales; family Azotimanducaceae; genus UBA4421. The sequence continues at coordinate 26,783 of CAJWNY010000007.1, read as the reverse complement.
TACACAACGCACATTAGCGTCCATAGCCAGCCGAGGTAGCGCTTCCATTAATCCCTGAATCATTTCGCCGCTCATGGCGTTACGTGCTTCAGGTCGGTTCATGGTTAATGTTGCTACGCCGTCTACGATAGATTCGGCCAGATGGGGTGTATTGCTCATTACTTTTCCTCGTTCGCTAAAAAAATCGTCAGAACTGCGATTAAAATCAATGCGAAACCTTAGCTGAAAAGCAGCAAAGTTTCGTCAAATTAGGCAAATAAAACGGCACCAAAATAGCCCTCCAATCCATTCTAAAATAAAACTGAAGACAAACTCACTACTTAGACGGCTCTAGTTTGGTTGAGACAAAATAGGTCAGCAGACCCAGCAAAATGATACCTACCGCCCAAAGCACCTCTATGGGTCGCTCAATAACCAGATAAACCAGCGTCCAACTAACTATCACCGAATAAACCACCAAAGGCAGCGGGTACCATGGCAAACGAAAAGGCCGGGGTAATTGCGGCTCGCGCAGCCGCAGCACTAACAAGCCAAGTACCGTTAACAGCGAATTCAGAGCCAAAACAGTGCCCGAAAAAATAATAATGCTTTCAAAACTGGAGGTCATAATGAGTAGCAAGGTTATCGCCACCTGCAGCCCTACCGCGTTAGCAGGCACGCCACTTTTAGTCTCTTTGGCCAACCACGAAAAAAGACGGAAATCCTGCCCCATAACCTGCAACGCCCGAGGGCCTGCTAACAGCATGGCACTTACTGTTGAGATCAACAAAATGCTGAGCATCACCCCAACCACTTTGGCACCGGTTTCACCAAAAGCAAAACCTGCCACCACGAAACCGATATCGGCCTTACCTGCCATTGCAGACATTGGTGCAACGGATAAAAACATGGCGTGGAGCAGAAGATAAAGCACTGTCACCAGCGCAGTGCCTATGATCAAAATGCGCGGCAGCGCCTGAGCTGGATTCTCCACCTCGCCGCTCAAGTACGTAGCTGCATTCCAACCGGTATAAGCATAGTTCACATAAATTAGTGCGACAGCGAAGCCTCCTGTCCCCACCAAAGAAAAATCTTGCACCACCGGCACCCATAGCACTGCCTGCAGCTGATCCACCTGCCACCAAGCAGCACCAATAAACACAAGAATGAGTAAAATCTTAACTGAAGTGAAAAGTTGCTGAAAGTTAGCGCTGCCACGGCGACTACCAAAATGTAGAAAGCCGATAATGGCAACCAAGCACAAGCCAATGGGCATAACCGGCGCACTGGGAAAGACAGATTTAAAGTAGGTAGCGGCCGTAATTGCAGCTGCCGCAGTGGGCGCAGAAAAACCCACTGTTACCGAAACCCAACCTGAAACAAAGCCAGCGCTGGGGTGATAAATACGACTGAGAAAATTGTATTCTCCCCCGGACCTTGGAAGTGCTGCACCCAACTCGGCGTAACACAACGCTCCGCATAGCGCGACAATTCCGCCAATAAACCACAACGCTAAAATAATCGGCGCCGAGCGGATGTCTAGCAACTGGAAGCCGAGGCTGGTGAAAACCCCTGTGCCAATCATATTGGCAACAACCAAGGTAATAGCGGTGCGTGAGGAGAAAAAATCCGAGGATTGAGCCATCTAAAAACCTTTATGACAGAACTGACAACAATGTTTCTGGCGCCTAGAATAGTCGCTTACTTGGCCTTCTTACACCATAACTTCGGATACACACATGAACGAGCCTAATATCCGCCCAGCAACCCCAGAGGATCAAGCCAGACTGCTTGAGTTATTGCCCCTACTCGCCGACTTTGACATTCCCCAAGCGCGCAAGCCGGAAGATCTTTGGTTGGGAGATGTGCCGCTACTAAAAGCAGTTTTAGCTGGCAATACCGATCAATCTTTTTTAGATGTTGCGGTAAATGAAGAGGGCTATGTTTTAGGGTTGGCGCTTATCACAATGCGCGAAGAGCTGCTTAGCCATATGCCAAGCGCGCACTTAGAAGCTATAGTCGTGTCACCTGAAGCTCGCGGTATCGGGTTGGGTCGAACACTGCTTCAACATACAGAAGCCGCCGTCAAGAAGCGCGGCGCCCACTCTCTTTCACTTCACGTGTTCAACAAGAATCAACGCGCCAAAAGCCTGTATACCAGCCATGGATTTGATAATGAGTTGATTCGCGCCATTAAATGGCTGGATTAGTAAAACGACCGCAAGGCTAAATACTCCAACGGTCGAATACGTGGGCTTAGCGATCTATTGCTCGCGGTAGTTGCCAGGGCGCTTTTCAAAGAAGGCATTAACGGCCTCCATATGATCAGGTTCCGCGTGGCAAACAGCTTGGAACGCTGCAGACTTGTCTAGAAGTTCATCCAATGTAGCATTTTGGCTGGCGCGCATTAACTGTTTGGTAAGGCGTACCGCGTGGGGCGGATTAGCAGCAATGCCGGCAGCAATACTTTGCGCCCGTGCCAGCAAATCTTCGGGTGCCACAACTTCAGAGACCAACCCCATGCGCAACGCCGCGTCTGCCTTCACTGGCTCTCCTGAAAAAGCCATCATGCACGCATTGGAATAGCCCACTGCTCTTGGCAAAAACCAAGCGCCGCCATCACCAGGAATAATGCCCAGTTTAACGAAGCTTTCAGCAAACATTGCTTTTTCACTGGCAATGCGAATGTCGCACATAGTCGCCAAATCACAGCCCGCGCCTACCGCAGGACCGTTAACCGCAGCAATGATTGGCACATTCAACGCATAGATAGCGCGAGGAATACGCTGAATACCGCGCCTATAAGAGTCTGCTTGATCAAAGGGGTCGCCACTAAAAAGACCAGTGCGATCACGCATATCTTTAACATTACCGCCCGCGCAAAAAGCAGAACCCTCGCCAGTCAAGACAACCGCGCGAATTGCTTTATTGTCATTAATCTCCTCACAGGTGCGCTCAAAATCCTCAAACTGATCCGGTCCTGTCAGCGCGTTGCGCGTGTCTGGACTAGACATAGTAAGTGTCAATACGTGATTACTTAGATTTTTTGTCAAAAAAGTCATAATTACTCCATTAGTCTTAGCGGCCAGAAAATGCTGGCGGAAATTTGTCAGCGCGAAGTCTGCTTTTTTGCACCGTTGAAGGCAAGGCAGAAGACATCTCAGCTATAGCCAAATTTGGCTAAGCAAATGCACCACGCCGATAGCGCAGCATCTGTCCTGCGCCCACACCACTGTGCTGATCTCCTTTTAGCGCAACCTGACCGTTCACTACCACCATATCTATACCTGCCGGCGCTTCCATTGGCTCATCATAGGTGGCGCGATCAATGACAGTGTCAGGTTGAAATAAAACCAAATCTGCGTGATAACCAGATTTAATCTCACCTCTATCCAACATACCGAATGTACGTGCAGACAATGAGGTCATTCGTCTCACTGCTTCGGGCAAACTAAGCACGCCGCGTTCACGCACATAGTGGCCTAACACACGTGGAAACGTGCCAAATAACCTGGGATGAGGTTTACCACGGAGATCTGGAATGCCGTCACTACCCACCATCATGTCAGCATGGGCAAGATTGGTTTCCACATCGTTCTCGTCAATAATGAAATGAATACACAGAGTGCGATCACCGTTAGGTGCGGTCAAAATCTTCTTCACCAACTCGGTTAAGCTGGTCTCTTCCTCTTTTGCTATGTCAATCAACATACGGCCCTCGTACTGTCGAAACGCTTTACAATTAGCGATGCGCACAACTTCAGCAAAATCTTCATTAACCCGCTGCAAATCAAAGTACTCAATCATTCGACCGCTGCCCGCGGTGTAGGGGTATACATCCAAGGTCACGCGCTGCCCTTGAGACAAAGCCTCATCTACACGAGCTAACGAGGCCTTAACCTTGCCCCAGTTCGCTTTGCCGGCAGATTTGTGATGGGAAATGTGCAAATGCACATTGCTGGCCTTAGCAATGGCTAAGCTTTCCTCTACGGCTTCTATCAACTTGTCGCCTTCATTGCGCATGTGGGTGGTATAAAGCGCATCGAAGGGGGCAGCCATTTTGGCGAGCTCAATAACCTCTGCTGTTTCGCTATAACGACCTGGACGATAAATTAGGCCGCTGGAAAAACCACAAGCTCCCTGCTCTAAAGCATGACTTACATGTTCTTGCATCAAGGCGATTTCAGTATCTGTTGGCGGGCGTTTTTCTGCACCCATCGTCAGGGAACGCACCGTATTGTGACCCACTAACATCATGTTATTAATGGCTGGCTGGCGTTCTAAAGCCGCGGCAAAGTAGCCATCAAGATCGGTAAACTGCCCTTCAAGGCCAGCAAGAATGCCACCACTTGCAGCAACAGAATCTTGTGTCGGATCCGCAGGAATAGCGGAAAAGCCGCAATTACCACTAACGACTGTAGTCACACCTTGAGCGAGTTTAAACTCCATGCCTGGATAACGAAAAAAGGCACCATCATCATGAGCATGGGTGTCAATAAGCCCTGGGGCGAGCGTCGCACCAGCCGCATCTATCTCTCGACCACTAGGAGCTAATCCTTCCGAGACATTCCCCACTTCATTAATGCGCCCCGCGCTAACACTGACATCACCCTCAAATGCGGGCGCGCCCGTTCCATCCAAAATATTTACATTGCGGAAAATTAGATCGTTCATTTTTTCTACCTATAACTTTTTCTATTCGTTCTTATGTAAACCTAGCCCAGCGCTGATCAAAGGCCATATTCACTTTTGTTAGTTCTGATTAACTCGCCTATTTTTTCACCAATCATGAAGCACGTGAGGTTGGTATTGGCCCTGGGTACGCTGGGCATAATTGAAGCATCCGCAACCACTAACTGGGCCACTTTGTGGCATCGACCTTTATGATCGACCACCGCCATAGTGTCTTCAACCGGGCCCATCTTTACGGTACCGCAGGGATGGTATCCAGACCCAGAAAACTTACGACACAAATTTTCCAAGTCTTCTTGAGCAACACCACGCTTCAGATCAGGAAAAGTGACAGATTTAATCATCTCTGCCAATGAGCCAGTTTGCGTAAATGCCAAAGTGTCGCGCGCACATTCTGCCAGTCGGCGGGCATCCCGCGGATCTTCACAAAAACGATTTTCAATACCGGGGCCTAGCCTCGAGTCTGCCGAAGTAAACGTCAGCCGCCCCCGCCCATATTGATATTCTAATACCGGCGCTAACATAAACATTGGCGCGCCGCCGGGGCGTCCAGCAAAACTGATTTGCTCAATCTGTAGATCATTGCGCTTTTTTCCATCTTGAGCGGTATAACGTAAGATGGTTTGAATAATCGGTTGATCAAAATCAATTAGTGAAGCGTCGTTAACTTCACAAATAACACCCAGCGCTGGATGATCGGATAGATTCTCGCCAACGCCTGGCATATCCGCCACGGACTCTACGCCCAAACTTTCTACCAGTGTTTTAGCGCCGACACCTGAGCGCACAAGTATTGTTGGAGACATCAGCGCACCTGCACATAATACAACAAGGCTGGCTTTAATTACCCTTACATCGCCGGCTGAACTCTCAACTTCAACACCACAGCAGCGGCCATTCTCAATAATTAAGCGGCGCGTCAGGGTGTCTGCCAACACATCTAAATTGGGGCGAATCCTTGCGGAGGCTAGGTAGCCTACTGCTGCGGATATACGCAGCCTCCCCAGTTTATTCATTGGGTGTGGTCCAGCCCCGTAGCCATCAGGATCATTGGCGTCGGCGCAATAGGGGTAGCCTAAATCTTCAGCTGAATCTAAAAACGCTTGCTGTTGTTTAACCATTTCAGCAGGCGGATATCTGCGTATAGTTATTGGGCCACTGTCGCCATGGTAAGCCGCATCAGGAAAATCCAAATCACGTTCTAGGCGCTTAAACCCTGGCAGTACATCTTGCCAAGTCCAGCCGGGATTACCTTGGGCGGCCCACTCATCGTAATCTTCAGGCATACCTCTTAACGCAATGGTCGTGTTTACCGCGGATGAACCGCCTACTACCCGGCCGCGAGGGAAACGATCTTTACGGCCGATAGTAGGTTCATAAACAAGACCCCAATCATGATCTGAATAGGAATTGTTATGAGAATTTACCAAATCATCGGGCGTATCTTGCAGCCGCTCGTAGTCTGGACCGGCCTCAACTAATGCAACGTGTAAATTTGGGTCTTCTGAAACCCGTGCCGCAATGGCACAACCACTACTACCCGCACCGATAATCAGTACGTCGTAATTGCTGACTTTTTGACGATAACCCACTAAACAGCCTCCCCTAGACTAAACGTTATACAACCATGCAGATTTATTGCACCAACTGGATCCCTCTGATGCTAGGCTACTATCCAGTTCAGTACCAAGTGTAAAACTAGGCGGCTTATCGCTGGAGAATCTTAGTGTTAGCGGAAAAAAATATTACTGCTCTAATTTTGTGCGGCGGTGCCGGCACACGCATGGGCGGCTTAGATAAGCCACTACAGATGACGCAAAAAGATGGTCTTAAGCTACCCATGCTAGACCACGTCATAGCAACTCTCCCCGCTGACGTCACTTTCCTCATAAGTGCAAATCGTAACATCAATATGTACACCCAGCGTGGACCCGTGGTACTCGACGCGAAACAGATAGGTTCGGGGCCATTGGTGGGCATTTTAGCAGGTCTGCGTAACGCACAAACCGCTTGGCTTCTAGTTTGCCCGGGAGATATGCCCTACCTAGAGCAAGGCTGGCATGAAGCCATTCGCCAAGTTGCGGAAAAAGGTACAGGGTGCGCAACTGGCACCAGCGAAGAACAAACTGGGGCACTAGGTACAAAACTAGGTCCAAAAAAAGGGGCAGAGAAAGGTAAAGAACTTGATAGCGTTGTAATTCAAGGTGGAGTGAGACTGCAACCCCTGCTGTGTCTGATACGCACGTCATGCGCAGATAATTTGCAGGCCTATCTACAGTCTGGAGAATTCAGTGTGCATAAATGGCTTGAGTCACTTCACTGCGCTACCGTTAGCTATAAAGACACTGGGCAATTTTTAAACATTAATACCATTGCAGAATTGCGGAACAAAAAAGTCTAAGCCAGACACCGAGGTCAGCACTTAGTGTGCGATGGATTAGGAAACGTGTCTATGTGTTCATCCCCAGAGCGAGGCGCAACACAGTCAAAGTCTTTTTCTATAAGAATTTGCAAGCCATCTACATCAAGCAGTTCGTCACCGCCAAGGCGCACATCTGTTGACTGACTCCATTGCGCCGCAAGGTGAGCGGGCACTTTGATCACCAACTGATGCTGGCCCTGATTCAGGGCCATGCCGGCGCTCACTCGATCGCCTTCTACGGATAAAACGTAGCGCATGACCGAGCTGTCAGAAAAGGACGTAGATTCGATTACACTCTGTCCTTCTCCGATCATATAAGTCTCACGCATAGTGAGCCGGAGTCGAAGACTGTCGCCGAGCATACGTAATTTCATCTTGTTATTTTATTCTGTACCAATTTGTGACTGAATATAGTTTTGTATGCCGATTTTTTCAATCAATCCAAGTTGCGTTTCTAGGTAATCCACATGCTCTTCTTCAGATTCCAGGATGTCTTTAAACAACTTACGAGAAACATAGTCACCACAACTTTCACAGTGGGCGACGCCATCGCGCAGATCTGGGAGGGCGATCATTTCCAGCGCGAGATCACATTCGAGCATCTCTTTCACTGATTGTCCGATCATTAACTTGCCGAGTTCTTGCAAATTCGGCAGTCCGTCTAAAAACAAAATCCGCTCCATGAGCATATCCGCATGCTTCATTTCATCGATGGACTCTCCCATCTCATACTTAGCTAGACGCTTAAGTCCCCAGTCGTCGAGCATTTTGGAGTGCAAAAAGTATTGATTAATAGCGGTAAGTTCATTTTTCAGAACCTTATTGAGCAGAACTATTGTTTTTGGATCAAGAGTTTTCATGTCTCAAGTCTCATATTTGGATGTAGCGACAGAATGCAGAAGGATAGGTATAAAAGCAACAAAATTAACCCTAAGCTATTGATTTATAACGATAATCACTCGCATTAGCGAAAGTTTCTTATCTAGTAATGAGATCACTATTAAAAAACGTATTGCAAACAAGAATGATTACCACTTAGAATATACCTTCGGATTTATCCAATGGATTTCTTTATGTTCGTATGCATTTGCAACGCAGTGTCAGATCAACAAATAGCCGATGCCGTTAAAGCTGGAGCATGTGATCTTCAAGCCATTCAGGAAATTTTATTGGTTAGTACGGCTTGCGGTACATGCAGACCGACCGCTGAAGCGGTAATAGCCGATACGCTTTTGGAAACCGCTGCAGGACGCAGCCGATCGACTAATGCTAGTGACATTGCAAACTTAGTTTACGCAGCCTAAAAACTCCCGCCGCCTAGAGCAACTTGGAACAAGCTTCCCAGACTTATTAACCTGACATAACCGTTTATCCGGGACCTTGCCGTGCCCTTAGAGCAAAGCATCCTAGGGCGCAGAAATGCCAATGCCTTATAAAAAAGCGCGTCATTGCCGCACGCCGCCTAATATTCTCAATCTCCACAAGCTGCCTGCCAATTTAAAGCCAGCGCTGTCGCACCTCGATAACCCCTGATGATGGCACTCCAAGTATAAGGTTGTCTAAATCTACCTAGGCTGCCACATCAGTACTCGATTTGATCATCTACTGCATGACCGGTTTCAGGAATCAGCATCGAACGCTCAAAACTAATGACCTGATTTCCATGTTGGTTTTTACCAATTGTTTCTACAGTGACAATACCTTGGTGCGGCCTGCTACCAGACATGCGCTTACTCAAAACCTTAGATTCTGCGTAAATGGTATCGCCAATAAATACTGGACCTGTTAAACGCACTTTATCCCAACCCAAATTTGCGATAGTTTTTTGCGAAACGTCAGAAACACTCATGCCAGTAACAATGGAAATAGTAAGACATGAATTTACCAGAATTTGGCCAAATTCTGTTTTTTCGCCATAGGCTTTATCAAAATGCAGCGGGTGCTGATTCATCGTGAGTAGAGTAAACCAAGTGTTGTCTGACTCTGTAATACTGCGCCCAGGCCGGTGCTCATACACATCACCTACGACAAAATCCTCTAAGTACCGGCCATATGATTCCCGGTACCGCTGCTCCCCAACTCGTTTCGCTTTAGCAACCACACTCGTTCTCCTTTTTATTTACCCATTAGTCTGCCGTATCTTTTGCTGCCGTTAAAGCTATAGCGACAAAGCCAAGGTTAAATTTCCAGATGCTGCCCAATCCAATACCTCACTGAGGGGATATTGTTTGTTGCCCGCACGAGCCACATCTACTAACGTGCATGCTATGAATAAAACTCTACCGATTGATTATATAGCGCGCACTCAAGCTCAATATGCGGCTCTCAACTACCCAGTTTATCGATGGGTTGAAAATACTAAGGTGGCGCCCTGGAGCACGTTAAAGAAACCATTAAGAGAGTGCAAAGTTGCGTTAATTTGCTCAGGTGGTATTTATAAAAAAGGGCAAATTGCCTTTCACTATGAAGACGACATCAGTTTTCGCATCATTGAATCTGACACAGTGCCAAGCGATCTGAGAATTACCCATTTTGCCTACGACATGACGGCGGCGCGTAATGACCCCAATGTAGTATTCCCTGCTCAGGGACTAGAGGCATTAGCTGATGAGGGAGCAATCGGCGAACTTGCCAAAAACGCCTACACTTTTATGGGCGGAATCTATTCCAGCCGCAAAGTCAGCACCCAGCTTGCTCCAGAACTTGCTAACCGAATCATTAAAGACGAGGTCGATGTGGTTGTGCTAGTACCTGTGTGACCCGTCTGTCACCAGTCCGTTGGACTGATTGCTAGACATCTAGAGGCGCTAGGCATCGCAACGGTTACACTGAGCAGTGCGCGCTCAATCACCCAAGCTGTGAATCCACCACGTGCAATTTATCTAGATTATCCGCTGGGCCAAACTGCAGGCCGTGAAGGCGATTTAGTTGAACAAAAATACGTTATGCAGCAAGCCCTTACAGCTGTAAAAGAAATGACTGAACCTGGCTCGATTAAAGATCTAGCGTTGCGCTGGTCTGAGGATGATTCCTGGAAAGACAGCGTAATGCGACCAAAAACCGCTAGCAACCCGGACCCTGGCGATGACCGATTGAGTCGCAAGCCCACGCCTCAATATCAGCTACCTGAAGATGAAAGCGTTGCCGACCCACACTGTCCTAGCTGCGTGTTTTTGAGCGCAGACGGCTAACAAAAAGTAGATGCCTCCACCTGATCAATAACTAGGCTTTTAACTAGGTTGGTAACTAGCTTTATACCTATGTTTCGCTATGTTCACCGAAGCTATTTGTTGAGCCAGTTAAGTCGCTCCAAGAAATCTGCGAAATCACCATGCCGCAGAGCATTAATGCGCAACCCAAAAGTTCTCTTTGAGAGAGCACTTCGTCAAGCAACAACGCCCCACCAATGGCACCAAATACGGCTTCCAAGCTCAGAATAATGGCAGCATGAGAGGGTTTAGCATTTTTTTGCGCTACGATCTGCAAGGTATACGCAACGCCCACCGTAATTATGCCGGCGTAAATAAGTACTCCCACGGCATCTACTACAGCATCAACAGGTGTGACTTCTAATACGACGGAGACGCAAAGCGCCAAAACGCCGCAAATAAGAAACTGCCCAAATGCCAGTAGCAGCGCTGGAGCCCGTTTAATAAAGTGATCAATAGCCAATATGTGAGCAGCCCAAAACACCGCGCCCAGCAACTGAAGTCCGTCGCCGTACCCTATACTTAGGCCTTCTTTTACACTAAGAAGGTACAACCCTACTGCGGCCAAAAAACAACCTAACCACGTGTTCAAGCCGGTTTGGTATTTTAATATCAAACCCAAAATCGGCACGATTACCATATATGTACCGGTAATAAAGCCCGCATTAGATGCAGTGGTGTATAAGAGACCCACTTGCTGCAGCGAACCCGCAGTAAAAAGTATAGCGCCAAGCACGCCGCAACCCAACCAAAGAGAACGGCTATCAGATACATCGAAAGGTGTTCGCTTATGCATAAAGTAGATCACGGGTACGAGGCTTACTGCACCCAATAAAAATCGCAGACCAATAAAGGCGTAGGGGCCAAGATAGCTCATACCCATCACTTGTGCTACGAACCCAAAGCCCCAAATAGCTGCGGTTATCAATAGCAACAAATTTGCGATGACAGCTTTGCTCATAACCAAATCCAATAATTAAAACGTGGATAGCAGAGCCCTAGAGGTCTTAGCGCCCTGCGATATTCAAAATAATAAGGACAATTAGCTGATGCGGCGAGTTTGGCCCGTTGTTTGCCAGTCAGATCGAGGCGACTCACACTCGCCAGACGCGAAATGTACAGAGATCGAGCGCCTAAATCCGGTACTTTTATTGCGCCCAGAACCGTGTACCAACAACGGGTGAAATAACAACGTATCTCCTGGTTGCATTTCCACATGCTGGCGCTGGTCTAGGTCCACATCCGATACGCCAAAGAAACCTCTATTGAGAAACTTCCAGTCTGGCGTGTCGTGAGACAACAAGCCATTATGATGTGAGCCAGGTATTACGCACAGACACCCTGACGCTCTTGTAGCAGGCAAAATTGCAGTCCACGCAGCAACAATTTTATTCTCTGGACGTAATTTGAAATAACGTAAGTCCTGATGAAGGGGATGTCGCCCGTCAACTTGCGGAGGCTTATTGAACACGTTACTAGTGAGCGTATAGATGGATGGTCCGATAAGACTTTGAATAGCGCTGACCAATTTTGGATGTCTTGCATAATCAAACAATACTGGGTCATCTTCTAAACAAAAAAGCTTATTAACCCCGTGTAACCTAGTTTCAGGCTCTAAGGCACCCTTCACCACCATCACATCGCTCATCAATTTCATGGCGCCAGACATTGACGTCTGACCTTCTACTATAGACAGAAAACGTTGGTTGTAGATATCTAGTGATTTTGAATCTATCAGTTTGGGCAACAGCAAATAACCATCTGATAAGTATTGCTCCAGTTGTTGTTCTATTAAATCCACCTTACGCCCTCACTCGTTCAGCTCCAAAGCGCCTTCGTTGCAGCCGTCTCTGCGCCAATAGTAGGTCATCCGAACTTAACTGAAGAAGAGAAACTTAGACGGTGCGCTGTGCCTCCAACCGCTAATAAACATAGAGCATCTGCTCAAAAGAACGAAAAAAAATGAGGTCCCGACGAGCCCAGGCCAACAAAAAAACACAAAAAGGGCGCTAGGGATATTTAGTAGAGTGGCTAGGCATTCCTAACCACTCTTTAAACGCTGCTCTAGCTTTTAGCCGCCAAAGTCATCGAACGCAATGTTCTCTTGCTCAACACCAAGGTCTTCAAGCATGTTTTGCACTGCTTGCGCCATCATTGGCGGTCCACACATGTAGAATTCACAATCTTCGGGGCTCGGGTGGTTCTTCAAATAGTTCTCAAAAACTACGTTATGAATGAAGCCGGTGTACCCATCCCAATTATCCTCTTCGAGAGGATCGGAGAGAGCGATCTGCCAATTAAAATTCTCGTTGTCTGCTGCAAGTTGGTCAAATTCTTCCTTATAGAACATTTCTTTAAGAGAACGCGCGCCATACCAATAACTCATCTTTGTGGTAGTGCCCTTGCGCTTCAGTTCGTCAAAAATGTGCGATCTGAGAGGAGCCATGCCTGCCCCACCACCAATCCAAATCTTCTCCGCAGGCGTGTCTTTTACAAAGAAATCGCCGTAAGGTCCAAATACGGTCAGTTTGTCCCCTTCTTTAAGGTTGGCTACATAAGAGGTCATGGCGCCTGGAGGCAAGTGATCCATTCTTGGAGGCGGCGGAGACACACGAATGTTGAACTTCAATATACCGCGCTCTTCTGGGTAGTTAGCCATGGAGTAAGCGCGAATAGTGGTGTCTTTCACATCAGACTTTAGGCCCCAAAAATTAAACTTATCCCAGTCCTCGCGATATTCCTCTTGAACATCAATACTGGACCACTCCATATTGTAAGGAGGCACTTCTAGCTGTACGTAACCTCCCGCCCTAAAAGCTACATCGGCGCCTTCAGGTAGCTTTAGGTTAAGCTCTTTAATCATCGAAGCAACGTTCGGATTGGAAGTCACTTCACACTCCCAACGCTGAACGCCTAATGCATCATCAGGAACTTCAATTTTGAGATCCTGCTTGACAGCAACCTGACAGGATAACCGCCAATCATTACTGATTTCGCCGCGATTGAAATGGCCTTCTTCTGTCGCAAGGATGCTACCGCCGCCTTCCGTTACTCTGCAACGACATTGGGCACAAGTGCCGCCACCGCCGCAAGCGCTAGCAAGGAAAATACCCTTGGCCGCCAAGGTACTCAGCAACTTGCCACCAGCAGGTACTTCTACCGACTTAGACGGGTCGTCGTTAATTGAAATTGTTACATTGCCTGAACTCACTAACTGCGAGCGAGCGAACAAAATCATGCCTACTAATGCTAAGACCATGGCGGTAAACATTAGGACACCAAGTAAGATCGTCGTATCCAGCATAACTAGCTCCTAGATGTCGATGCCGCCGAAGGACATAAAGCACATGCTTATCAATCCAACGGAAATGAACGTAATTCCCAGTCCGCGCAAACCATCTGGCACGTCACTGTACTTCAGCTTCTCTCTAACACCTGCCAATGCGGTTATAGCCAAAGCCCAACCAACCCCTGCACCAAGCCCAAATACTACGCTTTCGCCAAAGGTTTGGTCCTGATCAATCATCATCAGAGAGGCGCCCAAAATAGCACAATTCACTGTTATTAAAGGCAAAAACACACCTAATGCATTGTACAAAGCTGGGACATAACGATCTAAAACCATTTCTAGAATCTGCACGATAGCGGCAATAACACCAATGTATGAAATCAAGCCCAAGAAGCTTAAATCGACATCTGGGAATCCAGCCCATGCCAGCGCGCCATCGCGCAAAAGCAGATTGAAGATCAAATTATTCACCGGTACGGTAATGGCCAACACAGCAACTACTGCGACGCCAAGGCCAAAGGCCGTAGAAATTTTCTTTGATATGGCAATAAACGTGCACATGCCTAAAAAGAACGCGAGGGCCATGTTTTCAACGAATACAGCACGGACAAATATGCCTAAATAATGTTCCATGCCTAGATCGCCTCCTTATATTGCCCATTTGGCGCAATCTCATATTCAGGAGCCTCTATTTGATCTGTTTTCCAAGCGCGAATAGCCCAAATGAACAAACCAATAATAAAGAAAGCACTTGGCGCGAGTAACAGCAAACCGTTAGGAACATACCAGCCACCGTTAGCAACGGTAGGTATAATTTCGAATCCCATCAAGGTGCCGGAACCGAGTGGTTCTCTAATTAGCGCAACACCAATTAAAATCACGCTATAGCCCACTGCATTACCAAAACCGTCTAGCGCAGAAAGCCAAGGACCATTTTGCATAGCAAAAGCTTCGGCGCGACCCATGACGATGCAGTTTGTGATTATCAAGCCAACGAAGACTGACAAACTCTTGGAGATGTCGTAAGCAACGGCTTGGAGTACTTGGTCAACGATAATTACCAATGAGGAAATAATCGTCATCTGCACGATGATACGAATGTTTGTGGGTACTCTGTTACGCACCAGCGAAACCGCCAAATTAGACATTGTGGTAACAAATATAACTGCAATGCACATAACCAACGTGGTGGACATGTTTATTGTCACCGCCAGAGCAGAACAAATTCCAAGAACCTGCAGTGCAATGGGGTTATTATTAAAAATTGGGTCGATTAAGACTTCTTTTTGCGATGCCATGATTTATCCCTGCGCCACACCGTTGATTTTGAGTTTCTGAATGTAAGGACCAAAGCCCAACTCTCCGCTCCAGAAGTTGACTAGGTTTTCAACGCCGCGCGTCGTAAAAGTCGCACCAGAGAGAGCGTCTACTTCATAGCTTGCCGCAGTGCTATTGCTAGGAGAGCGTTGCTTAACTAAGCGCACACTTGGGTCACCTAGGTCGTCATAGAGACGTACACCCTGCCAGCGTTTCTTCCACTTAGGATTGTCCACTTCACCGCCTAGTCCTGGCGTTTCTTTGTGTGCATAAAAACCGAGGCCCGAGATCGTGCTTAAGTCGCCGTCCAAAGCCAAATATCCATATAACGTGCCCCACAAGCCATAGCCGCGCACTGGAATAACCAGTTTCTCTATACCAGCGCCATTGGTCTTAATATAAACCAAAGATACGTTCTCCCTTCGTCGCAGTGTCGCAATGTCTTCGTCTGAACTCAAAGAGATAGAGTTAGCTGCGTCGCCTGCTGCCTTAATTGGGTCGTAGGCTTGTAGGTCGACGCCATCTACGTATTCGCCTGTTTTTAAGTTAACTGCCCTTACAGTAAATTCGGCGAACAGCTGCTCAATGGTTTTACCATCCGCGGACTCTGTAGCATTTGAGGCCAACAACCCCGCTGCGCGCAGAATGTTTTTCTTTTGATCTAACTCTTTATTGAGCTTTTGGATTGGCTTTAACGCAACCGCCAAGCCCGAAACAATAATTGAACAAACTAAACAGAGGAATATCGCAATGAAAAACGTATTCCTTAAACTGTCTTTATCTAATTTAGCCACGTGCCAGTCTCCTCTTGATATTCGCTTGCACCACAATGTGGTCTATCAGAGGCGCGAATAAATTACCGAACAAAACCGCCAACATCATACCTTCAGGAAATGCGGGATTAACGACGCGGATTAGTAGGCACATAAAACCTATTAAGATTCCATAAAACCAACGGCCATCGTTGGTCATAGAGGAAGAAACCGGATCTGTCGCCATAAATACTGCACCGAATGCCAGTCCACCCAATACCAAATGCCATTCGAAAGGCATGCTGAACATTGGATTTGTTGAGTCAATTGAATTGAACAAAGACGCGGTTAAGAAAGCGCCTAAGAAAACACCCGCCATCACTCTCCAAGAAGCAATGCGAGTTGCGCAAAGAAGCACACCGGCAATCAAAATTGCCAACGTTGAGGTTTCGCCCATAGAACCGGGCATATAACCAATAAACGCGTTCCACCACTCTACGCCAACACCAGCTTCGCCATCTAAAACCCAGCTTCCTAATGGCGTTGCTTGAGTCCATCCGTCAACAGCAACCCATACCGCGTCCCCAGACATCTGTGCTGGGTAAGCGAAGTATAAGAATGCTCGGCCTGTTAATGCTGGGTTTAGGAAATTTTTGCCGGTACCGCCGAAAACTTCTTTACCAATGACAACGCCAAAAATAACGCCAATTGCGGCCATCCAAAGTGGAATTGAAGGCGGTAAGGTTAAAGTAAATAGAATGGAGGTAACAAAGTAGCCTTCGTTAACTTCATGACCGCGCTTTGATGCAAACCATATTTCAAAAATAATCCCTGCCACAAAGACAGTGACGTAAAGAGGGATAAAGTATGCAAGACCATGCACAAGGCAGTCGAAAACGCTGTTCGGGTCAAAATTAACGAGGCCGTTAAGCAAAATGCCTCGCCAATTAGAAACTTCACTTTGTCCCAAGGCCTGCATGGCTTCATTGGCATTTAAGCCAACAAAATAACTACCCACGAATACTGGAATGAATGCGCACAACCAAACGGTAATCATGATGCGTTTCAGATCTAGAGAGTCGCGAATGTGCGATGCACCTGCGGTAATTTTACCTGGCGTATACAAAGCCGTATCAATGGCTTCATAAGCCGGATATAGCGCCTCTAAACGCCCACCTTTTTCAAAAGTAGGCGCCAAATCGTCTAGAAAAGACCTTAAACTCATAGGGCTAGCCCTCCTTTTCTATTTGTGAAAGTAGGCCTCTTAGCACAGGGCCAAACTCGTATTTTCCGGGGCATGCATAAGTACATAACGCAATGTCGTCTTCGTCTAACTCTAAGCAGCCCAGCTCAATAGCTTTTTCAATGTCCCCTACCAACAAACTACGCATCAATTGCGTAGCGAGTATGTCTAATGGCATCACTGAGTCGTAAGTGCCAATGGGCACCATGCCTCGTGAACTGCCATTAGTACTTGTATTAAAAGCAACACTTTTTTCACCAATCCATTTGGATAGGAATGCAGGAAAAACCGAGTGCTTATTTGCACCCGGACGCAAATAACCAATCAACCGGCGCTCACGGTCTTCTGGCAAAATAGATACTTGGTTGTGGTACCGGCCTAGGAAGCTAACAAGATCCTTAGCAGTTCGACCTGCTAGCACTGACCCAGATATGACGCGCTGCTCACCGTCTATAACTTCACCGGCGGTAAGCTCGTCTAAGTTTGCGCCCATTACGGTTTTGACCAAGCGCGGCTTCACCGCACCGGGTCCTGCGATGGATACCACGCGATCGGTATAAATTCGACCGCTCAAAAACAAATGACCAAAAGCAATAACGTCTTGATAACCGACAAACCATACCGTTTTATTCGGGCCTACCGGGTCAATGAAATGAATATGCGTGCCAGGCAGCCCTGCTGGGTGGATGCCCGCAAAAACATGGTTCAAAACTGTACTGTCGGTTGAAGCTGCCAGTGCTTGGCTATCATCTTGGCAAAGGTGCACCGCACCATCTGTGAGCTTGGTCAATACTGAGAGGCCCGCGGAGAAAGCTGCCTCACTCTCAGCAATCACAACTTTAGGATCTGCTGCTAGCGGGTTAGTATCAATAGCCGTAACAAAGATTGAGTTAGGCACGGTATTAGGTGCAGGCACTCGAGAATAAGGCCGGGTTCTCAAAGCCGGCCAACTACCACTGATCAGCAGCTGATCTACGACATCTTTGCGCTGCAAAGATTCAATTTCTTCATGGGCGAACGCAGGAAAGGTCTCTTCTCCACCTTCACCCGCCTCTACGACAACGCTAATAAAAGCCCGCTTTGCTCCTCTGTTGATACCAGTTACGGCCCCCGCTACAGGCGAGGTATAAACTACACCATCTATTTTTTTGTCGGAAAAAAGCATTTGCCCTTTTCTAACCTGATCACCTACCACGACGTTCATAGTGGGTTTCATACCCGGGAAATCATCTCCTAGTACCGCTATCGAACGAACTCCCCGACCCTCGTCAATCACTTGAGTTGGTTTACCCGAAATGGGCAAATCCAAGCCTTTTTTAATCCTAATCATTAGTACCTATCTTAACGCTTCGTTTCACGCTCGCCATTATATTTCCACCAACGTAAGAACCTACCCATTGGATAAGATAACGTGTTGAGAACTATTTAATTTCTACACACAGTAGAGGCCATCGATTGGACTGTAAGTCACAAATGCATGAAGATTACCCTAAGAAGATTTCCACATACAAAAATGCGCGCAAGCGAGGTGTCGTGAATTATAAGGGTCTGGGGTTTCAATGCCAATCTTCTTGTTCCCTTAAGGAACAATTATTAGCTTTTCAACAGATTTTTTGCGGTAGTCGCCCTCATCCGACGCAAAGTAGGTAGTTGGGGAACACCTTCAGGACTATTTCCTAAAATATTAGAAATAAAAAGTGTTATGTGTGGGGGTCTGCTGTTAGAGAGACGTTTAACCTCTCACTCAACTGAGCATTTTCGACCGCAACCCAAGAAGTCTAGGAAACCAAAAGGTTACATTTTTTCGGCAGCCGCCTGTTTGGCCAATATCTTTTGAGGGTTGCCTCGACCATCCAAGCTGCAACTCACTACGTCCCACGCATCATCACAGCGAAGCAATGCTCTAGCCAACTTATTGTTCAGCGCATGGCCGGACATATAGCCATCAAAAGCTCCCATAATTGGCCGCCCTAAAAGATAAAGGTCACCAATTACGTCGAGTAATTTATGTTTCACGAATTCGTCGTGGTAGCGCAAACCGCCTTCATTAGCAACGTCATAATCGCCTATACCGACGGCGTTTTCTAAGCTCGAACCCAAGCACTTATTAATTGCTTGAGCCTGAGACAATTCTTTAAGCAATCCAAAAGATCGCGCACCACTGACGGCGGCCTCATAGGAGGTGCTACCGAAGTCTAACTCTGCATATTTTGGATATCGGTTGAATACAGGATGGTTAGCGACAAAGGTATAGCCTGCCTTAAAGCCGGAGTAGGGTTTCAAAGACGCCGTCGCCTCACCTTGGCTTACCGATATTTCTCGGTTAATTCTTATAAATTGCTTGGCCTCGTCTAACTCGGCAATGCCTACGCTATGTATCATATCTACAAATGGCGCTGCGCTGCCGTCCATAATCGGCACCTCTTCTGAGGACAATTCAATCACTAAATTGTCTATGCCCATCCCCCACAACGCGGACATCAAGTGCTCCACGGTTGCGACGTTAATAGCGCCTTGAGAAATTGTTGTCGAGAGCGCAGTGTCTGATACGTTTTCAGCGCAAGCGCGGATCATGTTGACACTTTCTAAATCTGAGCGAACAAACTGTATTCCTGACCCTGCTTTAGCTGGGCGAAGACTCATGCGCACTTTCGCGCCGGAGTGAACGCCTATGCCAATTGCATGTACGGGACTATTTATTGTTCTCTGTCTCAACATGTACTTCCCAAATGTTCACTGAACTAATTTTCAGAAAAGGACACAGGCTCCTGATTAATCTCGCCTGTAACAAGTGGTATATGCTACAAGGGATTTAATAAAATATGAAGGAAAAGTGAAGATATAAATGGATAAAAAGTGAAACAACATGTTACGCGAATATCAAAAGTAGACAGAGATGGCGGGCAAACGTTTCAAAATGTAAGCAGAGTGTTTGTGAACAGCGTTTAATGGCGAATATCTCGCTCAAGACGAGCAGTTCGCGAAAATTAGCAGATCTACCGACATAGCATTAGACTATTGAGATGTCGGCCGCAACAACCCAAAGGACCTGAGCAAGCGTCATGAAGTTTAGTCTATGAAAAACAATAAGTTAGTTTGTGTGGCGCCCATGATGGCCTGGACGGATAAGCATTGTCGCTTTCTTCATCGGCAATATACGCCCTCTGCGCTATTGTTTACCGAAATGGTGACTACCGGCGCCCTACTTCACGGCAATCAAACTCATTTATTAGACCATGATCACTGTGAGCACCCCGTAGCGATACAACTTGGTGGTAACGACCCCTTAGCTCTTGCCGAATGCGCAGCCATGGCAGAAGAACGGGGCTTTGGCGAAGTGAACATCAACGTCGGCTGCCCTTCAGACCGCGTGCAGAAGGGAACATTTGGCGCATGCCTGATGCGCGAACCAAAGCTGGTGGCCGATTGTATCAAAGCCATGCGGGACCAGTGCTCAATCCCCGTGACCGTTAAATGCAGAACCGGTATTCAAACCAAGGGTGACAATAACGAGTTCGCCACCATGACGTTTTTGCAGCAGTTTATTCGCTATATTGCAGATGCTGGCTGTAAGCGAGTTTATTTACACGCCAGAGTCGCCGTTTTGGGCGGCCTCTCCCCTGCTCAAAATCGAGAGATCCCACCGTTGACCATGGAAAAAGCCCAAAACATTAAGGATTTGCATCCAGACTTGGAGCTCATTGTTAATGGCGGCATTACCGAGTTAAAGCAGGCAGAAGAACTTTTAAGTTGGGCTGACGGCATTATGATTGGCCGTGCCGCGTACCATAACCCGACATTTCTTAGTCAGCTTGAACAGAAAATTTATGATCCAGACTTCACTTGTAGTGAAGAAGAGATCGTCAACCGTTATCAGAATTACGCCCAAAGATTTTTGCAAAACGGCGACCGACTGCATAGCCTGACTAAGCACCTTTTACACTGCTTTAACGGCAGACCGGGCGCGCGACG
The DNA here is from genome assembly GCA_913043815.1 of uncultured Gammaproteobacteria bacterium. Lineage (GTDB taxonomy): Bacteria > Pseudomonadota > Gammaproteobacteria > Pseudomonadales > Azotimanducaceae > UBA4421. The sequence goes on along the minus strand of CAJWNY010000007.1, from coordinate 5,908 downwards.
ATTTAGACAAATACTCAGCGATCAAGCTAGGCTGAAAGATAACGACAGCAGCCTTATTGCTGAGGCTTTTAATCAGGTCAATTCAAAAAATAATCCAAAGGAAAACTATGCTAAGCAGTTTACGCAAGCTCTTTAGTCGCGAAGATGAAGTAACGGATGATGTGGTGCTAGACCCTGCCTTGGCAGCCGCAGCACTGATGTTTGAGGTCGTTTGGGCTGATCATGAAATTTCTCAATCTGAACTGGCGACAGCGAAAGTTTTACTCAAAGAGATGTTCGCTGTAGAGGAAAAGGCGCTGAGGAGCATTATTGCAGATGCGGAAGAAAGATTAAGGGAAAGTGTCGGCGTACACGCCTACACAAGTTTCCTCAATGAATCTATGAGTGAAGAGGAAAAATTCTCAGTAGTTACTGCGCTTTGGCAAATAGCGCTAGCAGAAGACGGCATAGACGTCATGGAAGAACATTCAATTAGAAAGGCGTCAGACCTTTTGTATTTGTCCCACTCCAGATTTATTGAAGCAAAGCTTAAAGCCAAAGCACTTTGACGCTGGTGTCTTTGACAAGAACCACTTTGATTGGAATTTCTTAATCAAGGCTCTTTGAAAAGGATACTTTAATAGCGTTGTAATTCTGCATTAATCGCCCGAACTGGTACGTTGTTCGATTGCCTCAAGTTCAAGCGCATCGACTAAATGCTTGAATTTAGTTTTGTTGGCATCGTTCATTGACATGAGTGCGCGATGAGCCCCAATAACTTTTTCCCGCGTACCGTCAACCGCAAGGTCGGAAGGAGCGGGTAAAGTTTGCAATGTTACCGAGCTGCTATCTACCTGTGGCACAATGTTAAATACATCGTCAAAACCCATGTTCTGTAAAATGCGCTGAATATTTGGAGAATTACAAATAAGAGTAGGCACGTGCCCCTTGAGTGCTTTCACACCCAAGGACAGTTTCGCAAGGCTACCAAGCGCGGTGCTGTCGATAACATTGGCCGCTGTTAGGTCTACCACCACTGCACAAAACTTCGAATCTTTAAGCATGCCCTGACAGTAGTTGTCGAAAGCATTGCACAATCCAACGCGCACATCACCCTCGAAGTGAATGATATGAGTTCCGTCACTATCACCTACGTTGATCCTACCCGTCACCTGCTAATCCTTTGTCAGTAGCACGAATTCACCGGCGGCAGCATACTCCTCAGGAGAGGCGTTTTACAGCCATAAAACTCATATCATCTAAACCCTCAAACTGGGCCCTTAACAAATCCCATAATGCGGGTGCGCCATCACTTTGTTTTATAGCCTGCTGCAAGGCTTTTTCTTTTTCTGCCAAGTCGGCTGGGGCTAGACAATCTAGTACGCCATCAGAAAAAACTAGCAATTGAGCACCGATAGGCATTTCAAGAGAGTCAGAGTGGTAGTGGGCATCGGGAAATAACCCCAAAGGCTTACCACTCTGCTCCAACACACTTATTTGACCTTCAGCATTAACTAGCATGGCTGGGGGAAATTGGGCACCGGTACTGTAATGCAGCACATTTGTTTCTTTGTCGATAATCCCAAGAAACATAGCCACATGTTTTTCAATAGATTGATCAATAAGCGTGGTGTTGATCCAACCGAGCATTGCACCAGGTGAATTAAACGATAGACTGCCAAATTTCTGCTGGAGCCGCCAAGAAATATTTTTCAACTGCACAGTTAGTAACGCAGACGAAGCCCCATGGCCCGCGACATCCGCCAAAAAACAGGCGAGGTACTTATCCTGCAAAGGAAAGTAGTCAACGAAGTCGCCACTCAATATGAGCGATGGCGCTAACCACCGTGAACATAAAAACCGATCGATGGTTTTATCTTGTTTTGGCAGCATGCCACGCTGAATCTGTTGACCCTGCAACTGGTCTTGCTCGATTTCAAGCTGCATATTGACAAGACGCTGGTGGGAGCTGTCCTCTAACCGCCGGGCCATCTGCGCAAAGCGGTTTTCAACCACGGTTATGCGTTGCAGTAATTCCGCGCTGCCCATCTGCATAAGCCAGCAGTCAATGCAGCCCAGCGCAAAAGCAGAATGAAGGGTTTCCGCAGAGGGCAGATTTTGGCTGAGCAAGACACTATAATTAAAGAGATTGGCGTCGGTACACAATTGAACATCTTCAAGGCTCGAGCAGACAACAATTTCAAGTGTTTGCGGATCTCTTAGGCGTTTGGACCCTGTCAGATCCTCACCACTTATTTGCCTGACATCAAGACCAATACTCGGCATCTTTTCGACAAAAGCACGTCCAAGTTCGCTATTTGTATTCAGAACAACCAGGCTTATTGACACATTAAAAGCCCTATTACCGCTGCTGAGTAGATTGAAGAAAAATACTCTTCTTACTCAAATTGCACAAGCACCAGATCGCACCCCTAATTGGAACCAAACTAAGCCAGGCCAACTCGGCGCTCCTCTATAAGTAACTTTTCCACTACCCGTTTCTCAGAGACCTTCCATAGGGAGGGTGGTAGAGGGTGCGAAACGACTTTCTGCCGCGATACTCGCTCAGCAAAAAACTTCAACCTCAGCTCCTCCAAGTAATACTTGAGTTCAAGCAAATGCTCAGCATTATGCAGATCATTGTTAGAGATTGCTGCCAAACGATTCTCGAGGGGCTGAAGTTGTTTCACCAAATCACGGTCTCGTGGCACGTGACCTTGAAGATTATCGATCCTTGAAATTACACCTTGTAAAAAACGAGGCAATAACGGCAAAAATCGCATAGGTGTAATTTGTAAAACATTGCCGGGCACTATGCGCTGAATGTGCTGACGAATATCCGCAACACTTTCTACAAAAGCGCTGGAGCTAAAACTGTCAAGCTTATTTACTATAGAGAAGCGAAGCTGGAATGTCTCCGTAAGGTACCTAACCGTGTCACGAAAAATGTCATTCAGATCCCCCCTATGCTCATCTAAACGTTGTGCAAATTCATCGGCGCTGGCTGGCAACTCTCGTCCTTCAAAATAACAATACCAAGCCACGTTAAGCATCAGTTGTTCGCGCAGAACTTCAGCGCTGCCAATACCGGCGAAGTACAACCCAAGCTGATTTTCTTTCGCAAGTTCGCGGCGGAAAAAATTAGCTGGCTTACCGATCTGTAGCAAAGCCAACTTAGGATAGCCTAGCCTATTCGCCTGATCTCTAAGATGAGCTGTTTCAAACAGCCTCAACTCAACAGTGCCGTCGGCGTCGGCTAACCCCGGATAGGCCATTACTGGCGCCATTCGCTCTTCAACAACAACATGATCAGGGATTTTCGCATCTGGAAATTGCTTTAAATCATTTCGCTCATAAACTTGCAATACTTCTGCTGAGGCATGAGTTTTAACGTTAGACAACTGCATCTTAATCTCGTTAAGGTCTCTTCCAGCGGCAAGAATACGACCTTGTTCATCCACCACTCTCGCATTAACCATCAAGTGCGCCGGAATGCGCTCGGCATCCCAATCAACAGCATCTACGGTAACTCTATATAGGTCCTGCAACACAGAGCCAAGCGCGAAAAGAAACCGCCCTTGCCGATAAACCTTATCGGCAAGCAATCGAGCGACAATTTCTTCAAGCTTGTCTGGTAATGGAGCCAATAATTTACGCTTGTTCTTGGGCAGTGTGCGCAGCCACTGCTCCACTACCGCTGGGAACATGCCAGGCACAGACCATTGCAACGGTTCGGACCCAACACCATATAGTATCCCAACCGGTATCGTCATAGTGACACCGTCAGAAGCCTCGCCCGGCGCAAAGCTATAACTCAGCGCCAAATCAACGCCACCCAGATTCAGCGTGTTGGGGAAATCAGTGTCACTAAGACGAGTCGAGTCCGTGCGCAGCAGTTGTTCTTGCGTAAAAAACAGTTCCTCCTGAGCACTGCGATCCAAGCGCTTCCACCAACGACCTAAATCACCCACTCTGCATACAAATTCTGTGACGTGTTTTGCGTAGAGTTGGTAAACCTCATCATCGCTGATCAGCAGGTCCCGGCGGCGCCCTTTTGCTTCATTATCTTGAATAGAGCCAATTAACTCTAAGTTATGGCGTAAAAATTCTGGCGGATTGTTAACAGCCCCATGTACAAGACCTTCCCGAATGAGTAAGTCTCGACAAAAAGGCGGATCCACTTCGTGATAACTCATGGGCCTGCGCTCAGCTAATGTTAACCCATATAAACTCACGCTCTCGTAAGCAACCACCTCGCCCCGCTTCAGGCTCCAAACCGGATCGCTAAAACGTTTCTTAATAAGATGTTGGGCTTGAGCCTCAATCCAACGACTTTCCACAGTAGCCACACAGCGCGCAAAAACTCGCTGTGTCTCGACCACTTCCACTGCAACAATCCATTTGGGCGAACGCTTAGCAAGACCCGAACCGGGGAAAATGCCAAGACGTAAGTTTCGCGGCCCAATGTATTTACCCTTCTCATCATGCTGAGCTATGAGTCCTAACGAACCTACCAACACCGACTCATGAATTTGGCGAAAAGATGCTGGAGTATCGTTGAGGCCTAAACGCAGCTCTTTACACACCACTCGAAGCTGACGGTGCAACTCTCGCCACTCACGCACGCGCACTGGATTAATAAAACGTTTACGCAAAGTGGTTTGCCAGCGACTCTTGGTTAGCTGTTCGCGCTGTTCTTCGATCCACCGCCAAATATTAAGTAAGGTCAAATAGTCAGAGTCTTTATGTAAAAACATTTCATGCGCAGTATCAGCGGCCTGAGTTTTTTCATGGGGTCGGTCCCGGGGATCTTGTACCGCTAAACAAGAAACTATGACCAACATTTCATTAAGGCAGAACTGTTCTTTAGCGCCAATCAACATTCTCGCCAAACGCGGGTCTACAGGTAGCCGCGCCATTAAGCGACCTGTATCTGTTAGACGGCCAGCTTTTAGGGCACCTAACTCATCTAACAGACGCAAAGCGTCCCGGATGGCCCTGGGTTCCGGTGGATCAATAAATGGAAACTTGCTGATTTCCCCCAGCGCAAATGCCTCCATCTGCAGGACGACGGAAGCAAGATTGACCCGTCTTATCTCTGCATCCGTATACTCCGGCCGGCTCAAAAAATCGTGTTCTTCAAATAGCCGGTAACAACTACCCGGCGCTACCCGACCACACCTACCTTTGCGTTGGTTCGCACTAGCCTGGCTGATAGGTTCAATAGGCAGTCGCTGCAACTTTGAGCGGTAGCTATACCGAGAGATGCGGGCAAACCCAGGGTCTATGACAAACCCAATGTTTGGTACGGTTAGCGAGGTTTCAGCAACGTTTGTCGCCAAAATAATGCGACGCTTACCGCCCGAGAAAGGATTAAATACTCGGCGCTGGTCAGCAACAGACAGCCGCGCGTAAAGAGGCAAGATTTCAAAGCGTTCTTGAAATGCCATACGCAAACGTCGGGCGGCTTCAAAGATTTCGCGCTCGCCCGAAAAGAAAATCAACACATCACTGGCCGACGTCATAGGCTTACGGTCGATCTCATGCAGCACGTCCAACATTGGACCGAACTCCCCGTCGCCGCCACTTCGATACTGAACATCTACTGGAAAGGTTCGCCCACCTACTTTGACTACCGGCGCGCCATTGAAAAATTCGGAAAATCGATCTACATCGATGGTCGCACTAGTAATAATTATTTTTAAGTCTTTACGCTTTAGCGTTAATCGCTTCAAGTAACCTAAAAGAAAATCAATATTCAGACTGCGCTCATGCGCCTCGTCGACAATAATTGCGTCATATTTTTCGAGAAAACGGTCGTGTCTTATGTCAGTAAGCAGCAGACCATCGGTCATGACTTTCACTAACGTATTGTCATTGGTTTGATCTGAAAAGCGCACCGCGTAGCCAACATCCTGGCCCAACTGCA
>CAJWNY010000006.1 GCA_913043815.1 uncultured Gammaproteobacteria bacterium | reverse complement strand
TTATCAGGGTTGGAAGTTTTCGATGCATGGATATTTGTAGAACTAGGGTTACGTAAACTAAATAAGTTTGGCTTTAGCTGCTCAGAATTTTTGCAACGCGACTGAGCAGCGTTGGAATAATTTATGCCTCCACCCATCGGTTGTTTTTTAGACATATTGTGTTGCTCGGGCTGGGGTGAGGGAGCGGCAAAAAGTTGGGTAAATACTCTCTCTAGTCCGCGACTATTTTTTGTAAGTTCATGGAAGACTTAGGTTTAAGCTGCCAATCTATGGCATAGCGGCCAATGACTACAGTGAATTCTATATTGGTTAAGTGAGATAGCAATTCAGCTCTCCACATTACAGCGCACTCGGGGCTGGGTGGCAAGTCACCCGTTTGCCCCGGCCGGGCTGGCAAAACCCCACGGGCACATTATCGTCCAATTCTTTGGCATAAAAGACCTAAGTGGTTATGTCGAGCCAGTCGTGCGAGCGTTTGCCGCTAGGGTCGTTGAAGATAATGCCGGTTTCATGCACTGCAGTGCCTAGTGCTTGCCCCACGATGAGGATTTTCGCTCTTTCATTGGCCTGAAATACTGGCCTTTATCCATGAGGCAAATGCTCGGCGCAGAGCTTATACGGGCAAATATCCGGAGTCAGGTTATCGAATTTCAGTGGTGCTATTTTGTTCATAGTGTTTTTTAGGCGTGTATTTCTGCGTGCACACTTGTGCTGGCTCATTTGTGCGCGCTTAAAGCCCCATTAGTTCAGCCCGATCCAAGGTGTTCTGCAACATTCGAATACTCGCTGCGTCTACCATTACCCCATCTACACGAATTGCCCCCAAACCGTCTCTTAATGCTTGCTCGTATGCAGCCTTGTGCTTACGAGCTCTGGTCAAGGTGTCACTGTCTGGAGAAAATGTTTGTTGCGCAATTGCAATTTGGCTAGGGTGAATTGCCCACTTTCCTGACATTCCAAGCGTAAGTGCGTACTTACTTTCATTGGCTAGTGTGTCTAAATCTTTAAAGTCCGCATAGGGACCATCTATTGATTCCAAGCCAAAGGCTCTGCAGGCAATGGTCATTTTATATCTTGGGTAGTGCCAGATATCTGGTGGGTAGTCACCGGTGCTGCCTACGGATTCTAGGTGCATTTGTTGGCTGGCGGAGTAATCCCCCATTCCAAACGTCATGGCCTCCAACCGGTTTGAGCTTGCTGCAATTTCTTCAACATTCATTAGGCCCTCAACATCCTCTATGAGGCATTCAATGCCAATACGCTTGCTCAGGCCCAGTTTTAGTTCTAGTTGATCGAGTAATAGATGGAGGAATTTCACGTCTCCAGCGCATTTGGTTTTGGTCAGCATAATGGTGTCTATGCGCGCACCGGCACCGGTGACTATTTCAATGACGTCGTCATGACACCATTGCGTTTGTACGTCGTTAATTCGTACGCAGAGTACCTTGGCCTGCCAATCAAAAGTATTAAGAGCGTTTACAACTTGCCCTCGGGCGGCGGCTTTGGCGTTGGGTGCAACGGCGTCCTCTAAATCAAGCAGAATCTGATCTACTTTAGTTGCCGCAGCTTTAGTCATCATTTTTTCTGAACTGCCTGGCACTGAGAGAACACAGCGGCGAGGTCGTTTGGGTTGAAGATGCATAATGCTCCTTTGTCTTTTCTTACGGCTATACGTTTTACCCTAAGCAGTGAGTTTACTTGAACTGGGCTTCAAACGAGTGATTGTATGAATTGCATTACGGCCTTATTAAAACCCTCTGACGCCTCCATATTAACCCCATGACCTGCATCAAAACTGACGCATTTTAGGCTGGCCATGTGTTCCAGAGCCCACAGTTTATTATTCTTGAATCGGCGCTCTTTATCCCCAGCGCATAACAATACTGGGCGAGGGTTGTATGGTGCAATGTCTCTGATGCAGGTGTTTGGATTAGTGGCCAGTAGAGTATTTGCTATGCCAATGGGCGAAAATTTACTGGCGTCTTTCATTAATGCTTCATATATATGGGCGGGTAGCGTTTTAGCTCGGCGCGGGTGGACGGGAATTTTTTCTATGGCCGCAAGGCCGCCCAGCCTAATTTTTTCGCTGGCCTTTGACGCAGTGGCTTTCCAATCGAGTATTTGTGCCGGGTCCGCAAGCGCTGAATTAGAGTTGGTAAAAATATGACCAATAACATGATCTGGATAGTCATAGGCATAGCGAATGGTTAGGCCGGCGCCTAACGAATATCCACAGACGAGCCATTTTTCCACGCCTAAGGCTTTGCGTATTTCTTCAAATTGAAGTCCATAAGAGGCAGGGCTGTAGTACCGCAAATCCTCCGGAGCGGGCGAGCTGCCATGTCCCCACAGGTCAACTGTTACAGGCTGGCATACTTGTCCTAGTGCTTGCAGGTTATCTAACCACTGGGCGCTAGAAGATATGAATCCGTGTAGGAGCATTAGGTAAGGACCATTGCCGGGGTGGACGGTGTAGGCAAGTTGGTGTGCCGTTTGGCTTTCGTGTGCAGAGTGGGGCATTGAATATAGGGCTATGAAGGTTAAAACCTCATGCTACCATGCAAAAAAGCAATGATATTAGACGCTGGGGATAAAGGCGTTAGGGAGAACATATGACTTTCGATCTATTGGTTAAAAACGGCACTGTAATTGACGGCTCTGGTAACCCCGGTTATCGCGCGGATGTGGGCATAGTGGAGGGCAAAATTGCTGCCATTGGTCGACTCAATAGTAAGGCAAAACAAACTGTCGATGCGGAAGGCCATATTGTTTCGCCTGGCTTTGTAGATGGTCATACCCATATGGACGCCCAGGTTTTTTGGGATCCTATCGGCTCTTGCTCCTCTTATCACGGTGTCACCAGTGTGGTTATGGGCAACTGCGGATTTACCCTTGCACCCTGTAAGCAAGAGGACGCCGATCTGGTGTTTAAAAACTTGGAGCGCGCGGAAGATCTCTCTCGCGACGCCATGCTTGAAGGCATTGATTGGAGTTGGGAAACCTTTCCGCAGTTTTTAGACGCCATAGACGACTTACCCAAGGGCATTAACTATGCGGGTTATATTGGCCATTCAGCTATTCGGACTTATGTAATGGGAGAGCGAGCGTTTGTTGATCAAGCCAGTGAAGACGAAGTGCGTAAAATGCAGCACATTGTCAAAGAAGCTATGGGCGCTGGGGCAATTGGCTTTTCTACGTCTCGAACGTTTAATCACCTAACCGCCGATGACCTGCCGGTAGCCAGTAGGGTGGCACATTGGGACGAAGTTCGAGCCATCGTTAATGCGGTAGGTGAAACCGGTAAAGGATTATTTGAAATTGCTGGCGAAGCGCCCGGGCGAGATCCGGATCGGATTAGAGAGTATCACCAGCGCCTTATGAATTTGGCGGTGGAATCTGGTGTGCCACAAACTTGGGGTATGTTCAGTGTTCGTGCCGCGCCAGATCTTTGGCGTCCGTATTTTGATCTGCTAGATGAAACAGCTCGAGCGGGTGGACGCATGTATGCACAAGTGCATAGTCGCGCACTTTCGAGTTTGTTGTCTTTTCAATCGAACACGCCCTTCGATAACTGGGAGTATTGGTCAGAGTTTCGGCAACTTCCGTTGGCGGAACAGGCGATTAAGCTCCGTGATCCAGTGATTAAGGCTAAGCTGATAGAAGTTGCCAGTCGCGAATACACGGGGCCCCGGGTTGTCGGCGCTGAGGCGCGACCTCCTGAGTGGGACTTTATTTACCCTATGGACGACATGGTTTACGACAAGCCCTCAATGGCCCAGCTGGCCCGGGAGCAAGACAAGCATCCCGTTGAGTTAATGATTGATATGTCCTTGGAGCGAGATTTCCATATGTTCTTTAGGCAGCCCATTGCCAACGAAAATCAAGACCATGTGTTGGAAATGATGAAGCACCCGCGTTCAGTTGTGACATTTTCAGATTCAGGTGCCCACGTATCGCAGATTATGGACTCGTCATTGCAGACACATTTGCTCAGTTACTGGGTGAGAGAGAAGCAGGCGTTGACGCTGGAAGAGGCGATTAAACAAATCACCTATAACACGGCAACAATGTGGGGTTTACATGACCGCGGCTTGGTGCGCGAAGGTATGGCAGCGGACTTGGTTGTTTTTGACCCAAAAACCGTAGGTGCAAGAATGCCTGAAGTGGTTCACGATTTACCTTCTGGGGCGAGACGCTTAAAGCAAACGGCTGACGGCATAATGCACACGGTGGTGAACGGGGAAATTATGCTGGCCAATAACGAGCACACTGGCGCAGTTCCTGGTCGCTTGCTCAGAAGTTAAAGTCGATAAGGGTTACATGGTCAAAACAGTGAGGTTTGTCCTCTTACATTAGCCATATTATGCAGCTATGCGTCGTAATCCATTTTTCAGCCTATTTCAGTGTAGGGCTCTTGATAAGCGTGTGGTGCTAGGGCAACATGCGACCAAGCACCCGTAGTTCAACTGGATAGAATACCAGGCTTCGAACCTGGGGGTTGTAGGTTCGAGTCCTACCGGGTGCACCACTTTAATTTCTTCATCAATCAAAGCTAAAAGCGCCGCCGCCTTTTCTGTCCCGCTTAAGAGGCTAGTGGGCTTTGTTGATTGAATGCCTTGCGCACCTTGCCTGCTAAAACATAAGTCATCAGACACGCCAAGAGCAGACTTGATGCATAGGCCGCTGGTGTATTTACCATATTATGTGCTTGTTCGGCCTGAGCCAGAAAGTCCATTTCCCACAGGTCGACTAAGTAGTTGGTGAGATAGCCAAAAGCAAAGCTAACACCCACAACGCTTGAAAGGTAGGCGGTAATTGCTCGGGTGCCTAATTCCTTTTTTACTAAGGCGACGGTTGCGATATTAGTTGCCGGACCAACCAACATAAATACCAACGCGGCCCCAGGGGAAACCCCAGAAAACAAAAGTCCTGCCGCGATTGGAGTAGACGCAGTAGCGCAGACATACATAGGCACGCCGACCATAGCCATTACGACAAATGCTAAAAAGCCATCGCCCCATTGGATTAAAAATTCATTGGGGACATAAGTTTTAATGAGCGCAGCAAAGGTCAAACCGATGAGTAACCACAGTGCGATATCGCGAACAAGGTCGACAAAAGTAAAGCGCAAGCCTGCTTTGAGTTTGTTAATAAGGCTTTCTTCGGCTGGTTGAGCTTTGCTGGCGCAGCAGGAATCTTCCTCATCGGCGCTTAGCGAATTAGCTGGGGTTGCGCTCACTGGCGGGTAGTCCTTACCTACCAATAGGCCGGCCACTATGGCGCTGGTAATGGCGGCGACTGGGCGGATAATGGCCATAAAGGGCCCCAACATTGCGTAGGAAATAGAGATGGAATCAACGCCAGTCTCCGGTGTTGAGATCAGGAATGAAGTGGTCGCCGCTTTCGAAGCACCGCTGCGGCGCAAGCCCAAAGCAGCTGGGATAACGCCGCAGGAGCACAAGGGCAGCGGCGCGCCAAACAACGCGGCTTTTACAGTAGACACCAGTCCAGGTTCGCCTAAGTGCTTGGCCATCAGTTGGCTAGGCACAAATACTTTCATGATGCCGGCGACAAATAAGCCCAACGTTAGCCATGGCGCAGATTCAACGAATAGATCTATAAAGTTTTCGATAAGTAACATACCTAAAGTCCTAGTTCGTTTGCTCGCTTAAGGCTTCGAGAATAGTGCATTGGGTGGCTGGTTCATCTCCGCCGCAGCATGCATTGCTGAGTGTTTGCAGAGATTTTTTGATGCGTTTAATGTCTTCTAGCCGTTCGTTGACTATGCTGATCTTGGCGTCCACAAACTGTTTGATGTCTTGACAGGACTTTTCGTCTTTTGTGACTTCAAGTTCTAATAATTGGTGAATCTCGTTGAGCGTAAAACCCACTTCTTTGGCGCTAATAATAAAGCTGACTCTATTCACGTCTGTCTCGGAGTAGAGACGATAACCGACATTATTTCGCTTACCCGGTGTAATTAACCCCTGTTTCTCATAAAAACGCAGTGTGTCTCTTGAGACGCTGGCAAGTGCGGCAAGCTCACCGATTTTTAACATTGCTTGGGATTTCATACGTTAACTATAAACCCTAGAGTGGCGTCTAAGGTCAATAGCTAAATAAAATTTTTTCGACAATGGCTTAAACGAACTCTAGTGCGCGCATTGAATTCAAAAATAAAACTACCAAAAATATACAATATCAAAGCCCCTTGGGAGGGTTTGACAACTGAACAGTTTTAAATCAAGGTTTCCAACGAGGTTTAGTGAGGGCTAAACCTATGTGATGGCCATAAAAGTACGCGAGTGTTAATTGCTTAGTTAACCTTAGTCGTGCTCTAGGAATGGGTGGTTGAAGTTGTGGAGAGGTTCGGTATAAGCGTGGCGGCGGGGTGCAGTACTTCGGCCGCTTTTTCACTTCTCTTTCTCTTCGAGTTTCTCATTACTTTTTTATGGGCGCCGAAATATAAAAAATAAGAGAGAGATCCAATGAAAAAAATTATTCCTCTATTGGGAGGTGCCGCGCTTATTGTCGGAAGTTTGCAATTTGCGATTGCGGAAGAGAGTGATGCAGCGATAGAAGAGGTCATTGTTACCGGCTCCTATCTGAAGCGATCTTCTGAAGATTCTCCATCGCCACTATCTGTGATGACATCAGCAGATATCGAGGACTTAGGTGCTCAGGGTATGGCTGAGATTATTAATACAATGCCTTGGCAGTCGGGTAGTGAAACGCGCTCGGCAACATTTAACGGTGCAGCCGGCCTAGGTCAAATGACCGTTAACTTGCGTAATCTTGGTATGGCTTCAACATTGGTCTTGGTTAATGGCAAACGTAATGTGGCTACATTCTATGATGGTAACTCCAACGCGGCTGTAAATATTCAGGGTCTGGTGCCTACTATTGCTTTAGAACGTATGGAAGTAGTAAAGGATGGTGCTTCAGCGCTATATGGCTCGGATGCTATTGCAGGTGTAGTTAACTTCATTACGAAGAAAAATTTTGAAGGATTCGATGTTCAATACGAATACACGACGATAGAAGAGGTTAATAAGGGCGATACTAATAACGTTCAGATGATTTTTGGTGCTCAGGGCGATAGAGGCGGTGTTGTGTTCTCAGCAGGGTCTATGTCGCGCGGCATGGTAACGGTTGGCGATATGTATTCTCGCCATGGTGGTTCGACTGTATCTAGTACGGGGCAACCTGGCCGTATGTATAGCACTGAGGCGCCTGTTTGGGCAGCTAACGGTCTAAATCCTGGACAAGCAGTAGAGGATGGAAAGTTTCCTCGCAATGCAGCAGGTACTAGTTTCGGTAATGCTGACCCAAGTTGTGAAGCTGCCGACGCCTTAGATGCTAAAGGCGGATCGGGCCTGTACGCGAATGGCGTTTTATGCGCTTATGACTTTGGGCCTTTCTTTCCCCTACAAGGTAGTGAATCTTCCCGTCAAATGTTCATGACTGGCCACTATGATCTAACAGATAAAGTGGAATTATATTTTGAAGCTGGTTCTAACGGATCTGAGTTCTTCCGGTACAACTCTTTAAACCCAAATGCTGTTTCTTTGACTATTCCAACTCACCATTTAGGTTTGATTGAAGACGCGTCGAACAGAGGTATCGTTCCTCAGCCGTTGAGAAACGGAACACGAATGGCTGGGCGAACCATCTATGATATGGGAACCAGCGAGCGCCCTTTAAGCACTTATTCGCAAGTTGATCGTTCTATGGATCGTCTGCAAGTTGGTTCTAACATCGAGTTAGAGTTTGGTGGTGAAGAGTGGAATCTAGATGTTTCGTACTCACGGTCTGTTTTTAATCAACAGAGAACTGAGCTTCAGGACACTCAGTCTGTAGAAATGGAGTTAGCTATAAATGGTGTGGGCGGCCCCAACTGTGACCCGTTTAACGGCACTGCGGGCAGCGGCAACGCAGCTTATGCGTCATCTGGTGGCGATTTTGGCGCGGGAAGTTGCTACTACTTCAACCCGTTTGGTAACTCATTTGTGAATCCAGATGGCTCGCGCCAGACGGATCAGACATTGGTCAACCCTGCAGAGCTTTACGATTACCTGTTAGGCCGCGTAACCTCTGACACGCATTTCGAGCAAGATGTTATTGATGCAGTATTAGCAGGCACCATAGCGAACTTAGATTCTGGTCCTGTTGGATTGGCTTTGGGTTTTCAGAGACGTGTTGATTATGGTCGTACTCTTTTTGATGCAACGATGAACTCAGGTAACCTAGACTTCGTCTATGGTGCAACAGACTGGACAGGTGAACTAACTAACACTGCGGTATTTGCAGAAATTGGTCTGCCTATTGGTGAATCCATTGATGTGAATGTAGCAATACGCTACGAAGACTTTGACGAGCTTGGTGTAGACACAACAGACCCTAAGATCACTGTTATGTGGCGTGCGACCGATACGATCACAGCGAGAGCATCAGCTGGTTCATCTTATCGTGTAGGTTCCATTCAGCAGTTGTTCGGCACGGTGACAACCGTCCATAATATGACTGACTATAATGGTTCATCTGCGTACAAACCTTCCTTAACGGTCGGTAATGATCAGTTGAAGCCTGAGTCTGCTGAAATGTGGAATGTCGGTTTCTCATGGGTTCCAGAAGGAACACTTGAAGGTTTACAGATTGATGCGGATTACTATAACTATGAGTACGAAGATATTCTTTCTAGAGAAAGTTATCTGTCCATTGTTGCTGCTGATAACACAGCGCTGAATGCCGCTATTGATGGTGGCCAGACTGTGACACAAGCAATTGCTGCAGGCGTTGGTAATCGTTCGCAAGTTCTGCGAACTGGATCTGGTGCAATCCTTCGCGTCTTACCTGATTTTGTAAATCAGAACTCCGCTTCGATAAGCGGTTTAGATCTGCAAGCAAGCTACTCATTTGATAACTCAATGGGTGCTTGGAAGGCGGGCATAGCAGCAGCATGGGCGCAAGAGTATAAGGTAGCGGGTCAGAAAGACTCCGTTGGCCAATACAACGTTAAGAACCCAGTGATGCCGAGGCGTGCTCTTCCTGAGTGGAAGATTAACGGGACATTGAACTGGAGTAATAACAATCATCGCGCATACGCGGTTGTTCGTTATATCGACGGTTATGAGGCGACTCTTGCTGATGAGCCAGCTTCAGGTTTTTGGAGGAATACCATCAAAATTTTCCTTGATGATGCAACATCCGCTAAGTACTACAACTCAAATATTGACAGTTGGGTAACGGTAGATGCTCAGTACACCTACACACTTCCCGAGGTTGCATTCTTGAGTTCTAGTTCAGTAACAATTGGGGCGAAGAACTTGTTGGATGAGGAGGCACCTTGGGTGCCTAACAACACAAGTTACGACCCTGTAACTCACGATTTTAGAGGCCGTGTTTGGTACTTTAGAGTGGGTGCTAGTATGTAAATTGGGGTAGCCCAAAGCATAAAAGGGGCCCCGTATTTCGGGGCCTTTTTTTGTCTGGGTAAAAAATATACGTCCGGATTCGTGTTGATTTTTATGCAATTAGATCCGTTTAACTGATTTACTCTTTGGCGATTAAATCTAAATGAGAGAATGTTTATGAGATCACTAATTACGTCGGCGCTGATGCTTTTTTTCATTTTCAGTACTAACAGTTATGCACACGATACGAGCAAGTGCGCGCAAGTTGAATCAGCCCTCGAGCGCCTTGATTGTTACGATGGCCAAGCGAAGCTGCAGAGCAGTCAGCCCACTCCAAGCCAAGCGTTAACCAATGAATTGCTGGTTAAGCCCAGTGTTCCGGTTGTGCAACTGGAGGTGGCGAAATTGGCCGGCACAAAACCGTCTTTCTTCTCTCGGCCCGTAGGGACTGCTGCTGAATATTCAGGCATTATTACGGAGATCAAAAAGAGCCAGCAAAAGGTTCACGTTGCGCTCGATAACGGCCAGATATGGCAAATACAAAAGAGCCATTTGGTGTCCTTCAAAGTCGGCGAGAAAGCACATATTAAACAGGGCATGATTGGTGGCTTTATTATGCGCGTTAAAGGGGGCGGGAGTTATCGCGTCAAACAAATGCATTGAAAATGCGTAAGTTATGGAGAGTAGCGTGCAGGCATATGTTGAACGCTGGCGTTTATTGCAGATCCATAGTCTTTGCAGTTTGCTAACCTCCAGTGTATTAAAAAGGGAGTGAGTTATGTCTATTGCGACACCGTTGGCGGGTATTACGGTTTTAGATTTTGGTCAGGTTTATAACGGGCCATATTGCGGGTTTTTGCTGGCGCAGGCTGGTGCACGTGTGATTAAGGTTGAATCTCCCAAAGGTGAAACTCTGCGCGGCCGTAGCAAGAAAGGACCTTATAGCTTTCCGTTTACTTTGCTAAACAATGGCAAAGAGAGCATCACGCTGAATATTAAAAGCGTTGAAGGCCAGCGCCTTCTTAAAGAATTGGTCTCGCATGTAGACGTGCTTGTGGAGAATTTTTCACCCGGGACTTTGGCGGGTTATGGTCTGGGGAGTGATGTGCTGCGACAAATCAATCCTCGCCTGATATACGCGGCCAGCACAGGCTATGGAGGCACGGGGCCGAACTCAGACTACCTTGGTATGGATATCACCTTGCAGGCGATGACCGGAATTATGAGTGTGACTGGCGAGGAGGGTGGACCACCCATGAAGGCGGGTGCAGCATTTTGTGATTTTTTAGGGGGCGTACATTTGTATTCAGGCATTGCCTCGGCGCTTTATCAGCGCGAGCAAACCGGTGTGGGTGCTGTATTAGACATATCTATGCAGGACTGTGTATTTCCCACGCTAAACACGCAGTTGGGCAACTTTTTTCAAGAGGGCAAGCAAGGTCCACGTACTGGTAATCGTCATTCAGGTCTGGCTGTGGCTCCTTACAATATATACGCAGCAAAGGATGGTTACGTTGCGATGATTTGTTTGCGTGAAAGTCATTGGCGTAAACTTTGTGATGCAATGGGACAACCTAAACTCGCTCAAGATGAACGTTTTGGCGATAGAAGCGCGCGTGCCAAGAATATGGAAGAACTTGACGAACTTGTGGAGTCTTGGACCCTCACTCTGAGCAAAGCGGAGATTTTTGCCATAGCTCTGGATCACGGCATGATATGTGCGCCAGTCCAAAATCTGGACGATGTGGTTAACGATATTCATTTGCATGAGCGCGGGACTTTGAGTTGGTCTGATGAGGGCGCCGAACAGGCAGCTTTGTCTTTTCACACACCTTTAAGATTTCAGGGTCAAACGCCCCCAAAGCTGACAGGTGTTCCAAACCTAGGCGAAAATACCGCTTCTGTATTGGGGCAGTTTTTGCAACTGACCCCTGAGCAGGTCGAACAATTGCGCCAAGACGAAGCGCTCTGAATGTTAGGTGCGCGCTATTATTTGGCGGTCGGTGTACTGGGTGGCCCTTGGTACTAATCAGATTGCCAAATTGGACGGCGTTTGGGGGCCATTAACGGCGCTGTATTGCCATTGTAGCTTCGTGATAGTGGCATTTTTTTTGATCAAACGTTAACTGAAAATACCTTCGACATCTGCGAGCTTTTGCCGCCATCAATTGTTGGCTTCTCTGTGCATGTGGTACGCTCTAACCCTAATTTATTGCAAAGTAATACGCACTATGAATACCGAATTTGATTCCATAGAAGACGCTCTAGCTGCTATCCGCCAAGGAGAGATGGTGGTGGTTGTGGACGACGATGATCGTGAGAATGAAGGCGATTTGATTATGGCCGCAAGTAAAGCTACGGCCAGCGCGGTAGCCTTTATGATTCGTCATACCAGCGGGATCTTGTGTACACCTATTTTACAAGAGCAAGCTACGCGTTTACACCTTGATCCTATGGTGGGGCGGAATGATGCGCCAATGAGCACAGCTTTCACTGTTTCCATAGATTACAAGCAAGGACTGACCACCGGTATTTCTGCGGAAGAACGCGCGGCTACGACTCAAGCTTTAACTAACAGCAATGTAGGTCCAGACGACTTTGTTCGTCCCGGCCATATTTTTCCTTTGGTCGCTCGTCAGGGAGGCGTATTGGTGCGCTCGGGACATACTGAAGCGGGTACAGATTTAGCCACGTTGGCAGGGTTACCGGCGGTGGGTTTGCTCGCCGAACTGGTTAACGACGATGGCACAGTGCAGCGTATGCCTCAGTTGCTGGAGTTTTCCGCTAAACATAACCTCAAAATCATCACCATTGCTGATTTGATCGCTTATCGACAACAACGTGAGCAACTGGTGGAGCGGAGTCACGAGTTTTCAGTAAAGACCAATATTGGCGAAGCGAAAGCTTATGCCTACAGAACCAAGTTTGAAGACGCAGAGCACTTAGCTATTGTGTTTGGAGATATTAATGCTATGGATGCGGTGCCTGTGCGCATTCATAGAGAGAAGGTTGTTGAAGATATTTTTGGTACCCAGGGTGGTGGTCATTCGACCAATATCCTGAATTCAGCTTTGAACAGAATAGATGCCCTGGAAGGCGGCGTTTTGATTTATCTGCGTACTGGCTTTGTAGGTGTGCCTCATGAAAACTTTGCGTCTCAAAGCAAGGAAGAAGAGCGCCGTAGCGAATGGCTGGAGGTGGGTGTTGGTGCGCAAATATTGCGCGACCTAGACGTTAGCAAAATTAGGTTAATAACCGGCAGGGATGTAGATTATGTGGGCGTTGAAGGGTTTGGTTTAACGCTAGAATCTACGGAGATGCTTTAGCACAGTATTCACATGAGATAATTCTCGTCTTGCCGTAGTTTCACTGTGGCACTAACTCCTTTAACGTCGATACTGAAAAATAGCGCGTTTGTTTATAGGTCCCACATAAACCACTCGTATGTCCTCAGTGCGCACTTTGCATACCGAGCAGCGAAGTTTTGAGCGCAACTGTTTAACCTTTGTTTGCCCGCCAAGTTTTTTGATCAAAGCATTAATGTCTAGCTGAGTGTTGCGTTGACACTCTTCACATATAGCGTGCAGGTGAAAACTGTGTATAAGGTCGCTGAGGGTCTGCATGTCTTTAGCCTTTTTTGAGTCGGTGAAAAGGCTATTTACTGTACAAATATACAGTATTAATTGGCAAGCGAATTTTGCACTTTTGTGAACTCAGGTGGTCAACGCCTTGCGTTACCTATTGTCCCTTTTGTTTAACTAGCTGCCACCTTGGTTGGCAAACGAGATCATTTTAAAGGTAGAGATTGTTACTTATTCTTTTCGCCATCGCGGTATCATGCGCCCGTCCCCATTAAGTCAAGTTAATGCCATGCAGCCTCAATCCGCCGGTCAAAACAAAGCACTAAAAGCGATTGCTATTACCCTTGGTGATCCCGCAGGTATTGGCCCAGAAGTGGTTGTCAAAACACTGCTATTACACCCCCAGCCGCTTCACCCTTGGTTACTCATTGGTAGCTTGTGGTCGCTAGAAATGGCGGCAGCAATGCTCAACGTGACACTGCCGAAAATACACATGGTCAGCGATCTCGCAGATATGGGGGACGGCCTGAATATGCTGGATTTAGGTCAGGCATGTCCGCAAGACTTTGCCTTAGGTCAAGTTCAGGCGGCCTGCGGTGAGGCTGCTGTTGCGGCTGTGGAATATGCGGCTAAGGCCTGTATTGCAGGGCAGGTAGCAGCAATGGTCACCGCACCAATTAACAAGGAAGCCATTCACGCAGCGGGGTATGTGAACGATATTGGGCATCAAGAAATATTGGCCCGGCTAGCGGGAGTAGAACGGACCGCAACCATGCTCATGACGCCCGGACTCAAGGTGGTTCACCTTTCCACCCACAAATCACTGATTAAGGCGGCGCAGTACGTTACGCAAGACACCGTCTTTACGAAGTTAGAGTTGATTCACGAGACCTTATCCGCATGGGGTCTGCCCCAGCCCCGTATAGCTGTGGCGGCATTGAACCCTCATGGTGGCGAAGGCGGACTATTGGGACGCGAAGAAATTGACGCTATTGCACCGGCGGTGGTGCAGGCCCAGGGTGAAGGCTTTACTGTCTCAGGCCCATTGCCAGCGGATTCAATATTTAACCGTGCCATTGATGGCGAATTTGATGTGGTGCTCGCGCTGTATCACGACCAAGGCCACATTGCGATTAAGGTGCATAACTTCCATGAGTCCACTACCGCGACATTGGGCATACCCTTTGTGCGCACATCGGTAGACCACGGCACGGCATTTGATATCGCCGGAGATGGTAAAGCGGACGCAAGGGGGTTAGTAGCAGCCATTGCCGCGGCCCAAGCGATTGTTAGTAAAAATCTCGCTTCTTTATAGGTCCATATAGGACTATTTATTTGCACTTTTTCTGCACATTAAAGACTGTTTATTTTGCCGGATAGAGACGCCTATGGCACACTTCACCCATTTATAAATGCATTACTAGTGAGAGGGGAAGTGCCATGAAAGCTGCAGTTTTTCGTGAAGTGAACAAACCAATGGAAATCGAAGAGATTTCTGTTTCTAAGCCTGGTCCTAGAGAAGTACTTATTCGCACAAAGGCCGCGGGTATTTGTCATAGTGACTTGCACTTTTGGAATGGTAGTTATCCTGGCCAGGTGCCCATGGTACTGGGTCACGAGAGTGCTGGCGTGGTTGAACAAGTAGGGAGTGATGTTCACTACGTTAAGCCAGGCGATCATGTTATTACCTGTCTTTCTGTATTTTGTGGTCACTGCGAACAGTGCTTAACTGGGCATATGTCCTTATGCAAAGAGCCAGAAACTAATAGAACCAATGAAGAAGAACCTCGCTTGAGTCACAACGACCAGCCGTTAACTCAATTTGCCCAACTAGGTTCTTTCGCTGAGATGATGTTGGTTCACGAACATGCCTTGGTAAAAGTTCGTGAAGACATGCCAATGGACCGAGCTGCTTTAATTGGCTGTGGTGTAACTACTGGTATTGGCGCGGTTATTCATACAGCTAAAGTAGAGCCAGGCAGCATTGTTGCTGTTATTGGTTGCGGTGGTATTGGTTTGTCTGCGATTAACGGTGCTGCATTGGCCGGTGCTGCAAGAATTATCGCGGTAGATATGGTGCCCTCTAAGTTAGAGCTAGCCCGTAAATTTGGCGCTACCGACGTTATAGATGCCAGCGATGGCGAGGCGGTAGGTAAAGTAATTGAGATGACCGGCGGCGGTGTACACTACTCTTTTGAAGCCATTGGCCTCAAATCAACAGCAGAACAAGCTTTCCAAATGCTCCGTGCTGGTGGTACAGCTACTATAATTGGGATGATCCCACCTGGTCAGATGGTTTCTCTGCACGGCGTAGATTTCTTGTCAGAGAAAAAAATCCAAGGCTCGTTTATGGGCTCTAATCGTTTCCGTGTTGATATGCCAAGATTCATCGACTTTTACCTGCAAGGCAAATTGCACCTAGACGACCTTATTTCAAACCGTATTGCGTTAACCGATATCAATGAAGGTATGGAAGCACTTAAGACCGGTGAAATTGCGCGTAGCGTAATTATGTTCGACTAGGTAGTAGGTCTGTCGTCGAGAAATCTAACCGAGAATTCAAAGAAAGAGATCGTTAAGGAGAAGTTATGCGTTGGCTTTCATTTGTTCGTAATGGTCGCTCTACCTATGGCTATGTGGTGGTTGACGAAGCAGGTATCGAAGGTGTTGTTGATGTTGGCGCAAAAGCTGAGTACCCAACTCTTCGACAAGCCATTGCAGCTCAGGCTCTTGAGACCTTGCCGGCATCTTGTGGCGACCAAACCGACCTGCCGCTGGAAGGTCTGGAATACGCGCCGACGATAACTGATCCTGCAAAAATTCTTTGCGTAGGATTAAATTATAAAGAGCATCAGGAAGAAACTGGCCGTGGCGGTGAGGGTTTTCCTACAGTCTTTGTTCGTTTTGCGGCGGCCCAAATGGGTCACTTGCAGCCTATGGTTAGGCCAATCGAATCCGCCACCTTAGATTTTGAAGGTGAGATTGCCATGATTATTGGTAAGGCCGGTCGTCGCATCAATCGCTCAAATGCTCTTTCCCATGTTGCCGGCTTTGGTATTTATAATGACGGCAGCGTGCGCGAATACCAACGTCAAACCAGCCAATTTACCCCGGGTAAAAACTTTTCTAACACAGGCGGTTTTGGTCCTTGGATGATGACCATGGACGAGATTGGCGATCTGTCTCAAATGGAAATCACCACCCGTCTGAATGGTGAAGTAATGCAACACGCTCAAGCCAATATGTTGGTTCATGGTTTCGGTGAACTCATAGAATATTGTTCAACCTTTATTGATCTTGAACCAGGCGATGTCATTGTTACCGGCACTCCAGGGGGTGTTGGCGCTGCGCGTAAGCCGCCAGTGTTTATGGACGACGGCGACCAAATTGAAGTAGAAGTAAAACCCATTGGCATTTTGCGCAATCCAGTTGTGGGTGAAAATTAGTACCAATGTATACGGGTGTGAATAGCCGGTGAAGTTTGGTGTAGGTTAAAGTGTCCCTCGTTCTGAAGACCCAAGATTGATTACAGGTCAGGGTGAATATACGGATGATATCAATCGCGCCAATAAACTTTACCTTAGGGTTTTAAGGTCCTCTTATGCGCACGGCTATATCACTGAACTAGATATTGCCGACGCCTTGATAAGCCCTGGCGTTAAAGCAATTTATCTAGCCAAAGATATAGTTCACCTTGGTACCTTGCCCTGTAGAGCCGTGCTTAAAGATGCTCAAGGTAATGCCGCTCACTCCTAAACGTGTTTGGCGAAGCATGCGATGATAAGATTCGTTTTGGGTCAGCGCGCAAATATTTTTTTAAGGATAGTGCACTGTAATAGCTCTAACGATTAAACACTCAATTGGTTACAGATTTTCGTTGCAGCTTTAAAGCGCCTTTTATGCTTATCTTGGCAGGACAATTAATTTTCTTCTTAACTCTTCCCGCAACCTCTCTCCAAGTGGCCTAATCGAAGCGCGAGGTGGAATAAGGCTCTCTTATTGCTCCTGCTTGACAGTCCGCGCTTGTCGCCTAATAGTTCTATCTCTCGCACGGGGAGGGTTTAGAAGGTTTAGCGCCTTGTTGGCCTCTACAATTTTTATCGATTTAGGAGTGTCCATGTCCAGCCGAACGTCAGATTTTACCGGCGCAGATTTAATCGCTGACGCGTTAGCTCAACTCAACGTTGAGCACGTCTTTGCGATTGTCAGTATTCATAACATGCCTATATTGGATGCTATAAATCGCCTTGGTACGACTAAAATTATTGATGTGCGCCACGAACAAGCCGGAACGCATGCGGCAGATGGTTATGCCCGTGCAAGCGGTAAACTCGGGGTAATGATTGCTTCTACAGGCCCCGGCACCTCAAACACCGTTACGGGACTTTATGAAGCACAGTATGGATCTTCAAGAGTCTTGGTTATTACAGGCCAGGCAGAAACCGCCTTTTATGGCCGTGGTCTTAGTTACGTTCATGAGGCAGAAAATCAGGTACCCATGCTGGCTTCTGTCTGCCGCAGAGTGGAAAGCCCCCGTCATATAAATCAATTAGGCAGCGCCTTTAGTGCCGTCATAAACGACATGTTCACCGGTAGAGGCGCGCCAGGGGCTATTGAAATACCCATTGATATCCAGTATGCCGACGCTCATCGGATACAGGTATCTTTGCCAAGCAACGAGGCCTTTGCGCCAGATGAAAATAGCATAAGTAATGTTGTTAGTGCCTTGGGTAAATCTTCCAAGCGCATTATTGTGGCAGGCGGCGGTGTGATTTCCGCAAATGCCCATAAAGAGCTTTTGGCTTTGGCTGAACTGCTAGACGCTCCGGTGTTAACTACTGTAGACGGGCGCGGTGTCATTCCTGAAGATCATCCTTTGTGCATGGGCAATTACTACAATTCCGCTGGCATTTATAACGCTATTCAAGATGCGGATTTAACCTTGGCTATCGGAACTAAGTTCGCGGTGGGCGTAGACGGTCAATTCGCCAGTCAAACTCCGCCAGGAAATTTGGTTCACATTGATATTGATGGCAACATGATAGGACGTACGCACAAGGCGCATATTAGCGTTATCGCAGATGCCAAATTGGCGCTGCAAGAAATCAATGCCGATAGTAAAGAGATATTAACGAACGACGGTCAATTCAATGCCAAACTCTGGGAATCTAGAGATGGAGTGCGTAATGCTATGCGTGCTCGCTTAGGCGATGATTGGCCCTTAGTGATGGATTGTATTCGTGAAAAATTACCTAGAGACAGCGTGTTTGTCCGCGACCAAACAATTTCCGCCTACAATTGGGGTAATCAGCAGTTTCCCATCCTTGAGCCTCGCACCTCGATAAACCCGACTTCTGGAGCAATTGGTCCTGGTTTTCCTATGAGTGTTGGTGCTGCCATAGCCAGCAAGCGTAAAACTATGGTTATCCACGGCGACGGTGGCTTCATGTTTCATGCCACTGAACTGGCCACTTGCGCTCAATATAAGGTGCCGCTGATTATTTGCGTATTTAACGATTCAGGATATGGAATCTTGCGCTGGTTGCAGCAAAATCGTTTTGGTCGCGTAAATGAAACAGATCTAGGTAAAGTGGCCTTCGCGCAGATGGCTCAAAGTATGGGCGTACCCGGACAGCGTGTCGCCAGTGTCGAAGCGTTTGCACAGGCAATGAATTTGGCCATGGAGACCAATGGCCCCTATCTCATTGATGTAGATATGGAGCACTTTGCGCCTATGGAAATATCTCTCATGCCAAAGCAAAAAGTTGAAGTCGATATTCGGGGCTAGAGATAGGGTCCGGCGGGCTGAAAAATTATCTAATAGCCTGGGCCGCAATTAGTTACCAGTGTTAGTTTGCTGCCAATGCTTGGCTGTAACTTACTAAGTAGACGGCGCCTGCCTCGTCGTCTGAGATCAGCAGGTGACCTTCTTTAGTTTGCAGCACGTCGTTGGGTCTACCCCAAGCCGTTTCATCCTCCAACCAGCCATAGATAAAAGGCTCGTACACTGGGTCGCCTGACGCATCTAAAGTCATAACCGTTAATTGATATCCCACCTTGGAACTTCTATTCCAAGAACCACGTTCAGCGACAAAAAGCGCATTTTTGTACTGGGCTGGAAACTGCGTACCCGTATAAAATGTCATCCCAATAGGGGCAGAATGCGCTTGGATGCGCACAGCGGCAGGCTGAAAGTCATATTTGGCTGCGTCTTCATGATCGCCGAACTCTGGGTCCTTAATTATACCCGGCGAGTCACTGGCGTTATTTGAGTGGACGAATGGGTAGCCAAAGTGCAGTGCATTGGTGTTTTTTGCTGGAATGACATTTAACTCATCCGCAGGAATGTCGTCGCCCAAAATATCTCGACCATTATTACTTACCCATAAGTCTTTGCTCTCAGGATGCCATGCAAAGCCTACAACGTTTCTCAAACCCTTCGCGATAATCTCGATGGCCCCAGTTGTCGGGTCCATACGTAGCATCGTGGCAAAACGCTTATCTTTAGAAAGGCAAATATTGCATGGCGCACCAACGGGCACATAAAGCATGCCGTCGTCGCCAAACTTTATATATTTCCAACCGTGGTGGGCTTTTTTCGGCAGCGTATCCGTCACCAGGTCAAATTTTGGATTAGCCTTTAGGTGGTTTTCAATGTCATTTACCCGAAGTACTTTAGATACCGCGGCAATGTACAAGTCGCCATTAGCCAAGGCTAGACCACTGGGTTCATTAAGGTCGTTAAATAGAGTGATCACCTTTGGGTTAGCGGCGGTTAAGGCGTTGGGTACCGCATAGACGTTGCCAGATTTGCGTGAACCGACAATAAGCGTGCCGTTTTCGGTTAGGGCAAGTTGGCGTGCTTTAGGTACTGAAAACGGTAGTTTAGTAATAGTGAAGCCAGGAGGCGTCGTAAGTCTGGGGTCAGCTTGAGCGGAAAGTAATATGCCGCCTAGTCCAAGGATAAACGCCAACTTTGTAGCAATGTTTAAACGGCTCGACCGGCTATCTTGCTTTTGTGCTGCTGCGGTGACGTGTTGTTTTTTCATTTTTTTCATTTTCTGATGTTGCGTTTTTTCTATGGCCGCACGTTCTCACACTCGTATGGACTATTCAATCTCACGAAGGGTGGACTTTACAACTCGCTGCGCGCGGAAATATCTTACCTATCTGCTTGGATTACGCAGTGCTTTCCCGCAAAGTCCGCTTATGCCCTCAGCCCTTACCGACAACGTTAAAGACGCAATCCAAACTGCTTACCGCACTTGGTTGGAATCTCGAGATTTCAAGCCGCGCCGTGGGCAACGAGAGATGATTGCGCAGATCGCTCGCACCCTAGCGGGCGATGGCGACCGAGTAGCTGTGGTGGAAGCAGGTACCGGCACCGGTAAGACAGCGGCTTATTGTTTAGCTGCTATTCCAGTGGCCCAAAGCTTGGGTAAAACCGTGGTTCTCAGCACTGCTACCGTAGCATTGCAAGAACAAGTGGTGCTGCAAGATCTACCAGATATTAAAGAAAGGGCGGGCCTGTCTTTTACCCTCACCTTGGCGAAGGGGCGTGGTCGCTACGTATGCCTCAAGCGCCTTGATGATCACTTGAAATATCAAGAACAACAGGCCATCCCGATCTTTGATGTGTCTGATGAAGATCACACGGTACTTTACCAGGAAATGCTCAGCCGCTATGGCCAAGGGGCTTGGGACGGCGAGTTTGATAGTTGGCCGGAATCTATGGCTGATGGGGCTTGGTCTACTGTGACCACGGACCACCGCGGCTGTAGTAATAACCGTTGTTCGTTTTTCAAACAGTGTCCATTTTTCCGTGCTCGAGGCAATTTGGAAGGCTCGGACGTGATTGTAGCCAATCATGATTTGGTACTTTCGGATTTAGCCTTAGGTGGCGGCGCTGTTTTGCCAGATCCTGAGGACTGTATTTATGTGCTTGATGAAGCCCATCACATAGCAGACAAAACGCAAAATCATTTTTCTACCAGCGCACGTATTAACAGTACTCATCAGTGGTTAGACAATGTCAATAATATTCTCAGTTCGCTGACTCAACGTTTTGCTCGTCCACATAATTTACTCACCCTAGCCACGAGCGTTGCTGGAGAAACTATAGCGCTGCAATCCATGTTTGAGGCTTTGTCTGCGGGTCTAAACATAATGCCCTTCGAGACCAAGGATGAAGACCGTGAAATTTACCGGTTTCCTCTAGGAGAGGTGCCCGAAACCTTAATGGACCTTTCGCTGGCCACCCTGCCGTCTATGCACAAACTCTGTGATGATTTAGAGGGGGTTCACGACCTTTTGCAGGAAGCTGTTGCCGGTAACCTTGATTGGGAAAAAGCCTTTGAGGCTGAAGACTGGTTGCTACCTGTTGGCCAGTTGCAAAGCAGAGCCCTGGCAACTAAGGCCTTGTTAGAAGACTATGCTAGCGGGTCTAAGCAACAGCGGCGCTATGCGAGATGGCTAAATAGAAATTCTTACGATATAGAAATGGTCAGCGCGCCCATTGAGCCTGGATATATTCTACAAGAAGTACTTTGGCAGCGCTGCTATGGGGCTGTTTGTACATCCGCCACAATCACCGCGTTAGGTAGATTTGACCGTTTTATAGAGCGGGTAGGTTTGCCTGTCGAAGTGCCAACATTGGTGATCGCTAGTCCGTTTAACTACCCCGAGATCGCTACTTTTCACGTGCCCAGTATGCAATCTGATCCGCGAGATTTTGAAGCCCATAGTGCAGAAATTACGGAGCTGTTGCCTGGACTGCTGAAAAGAGAAGAGTCGGCATTGGTGTTGTTCACTTCCTGGCGGCAGTTGAATGCGGTTGTAAAGGCGTTACCTGACAAGCTCTCTGATGGTTTGTTGGTGCAAGGTGATGGCAGCAAGCAGGCGCTGATCGTGGAACATAAACGGCGTATTGATGCCAAAGAGGGCTCTTATCTGTTTGGTTTGGCTAGTTTCTCTGAAGGGCTAGATTTGCCCGGCGCATATTGCCGCCATGTGATTATCGTAAAGCTACCCTTTGCGGTGCCAGATGATCCCATCGACCAAGCCATTGCAGAGTGGGCAGAAGCGCGTGGACGCAACGCTTTTTACGAAATTTCAGTTCCTGATGCGGCGTTGAAATTGGTCCAGGCGTGTGGACGTCTAATTCGTCACGAAAAAGATTTCGGCACAATAACGATGCTCGACAAACGTATTGTCACTCAACGCTACGGTCGCGCGCTGATAGAGTCGTTGCCGCCTTTCCGATTAGATTTGCCCAGCAATATGCTGTAGGCGGCGTTAGCCGTTAAAATCACTGTGTTAGTCCGAAGAACAAGTCGTTCTATAGGGAAGTTCGTAGTGGCGTCTGTGGAGAGGCCTGCGGAGCCGTCGATAGCGACTGCTCAGTGGATTATGTGCGCCGCTCCTTGGTGGGGAAAATCGCACTAAGGAGGGCTATAAGGCGGATTATTTTTTAAAAGCTAGCGAGTCTTCCAATAAGCGTCCTTCGCTTGGCACTTGTTTAAATTTGCCAGGGCTAAAGATGAGTATGCGCCTGCTCTTAAGTCGCTTGAGAATATCTTGCATAAATCTGCCCATTTCTGCTCTGCCGATTTTTTCAACTTCAGCAGCTATCTGCTCGTTGGAGTCGAAGTTGTAGTTTTCATCGTTTAAATTCTGCCAGTATTTTTGACTACGCTGTCCCAAGTTTTTGTCAGATTCTGTGAGACGACTGATCAAACCAGATTTTTGCTGGGCAAATTCCGCATCACTGAGATCCTGCCAACTGTCGATGTAGTTTTGCATAAACGTTAGCGTTGCTTGCTCTAGATCCTCGACGCCGGCTTTCGGCGACTGCACAAGAAAAAGATTGCCGCTGCGTGTATTAAATTTACGTACTCCGGCGCTTACTACATAGCCTAGTTGTTGGTCTGTGCGCAGGCTGGAGAAATACGCTGAACGAAGAATTTGGCCCGCTAGACTACTCTTGGCTCGGCTGGCAAAGCTATTGTCGGGGTCCTGAACATAAAGTAGAAGGGCGGCGTCGTTATGATCAACATTGACGTTTAATAGCAGCTGCTCGGTGATGTCTGCGACTGATGACTTCTTTTTTACAATAGCTGTCATAGGCAGTTTTTGCGCTAGCAAATCTTCTAGCGCTTGAGCGTCTTTTGCCGATACATTGCCGTGGAGTGCTGCAATGACTCCAATTTTGGCGAGTTTGATCTCTCGCCACTTGTTCAATTCATTTAGGTTAAGGGGTGCCAAGGTATCGGCCAATGCCACAGTTGACCAACTGGATGAAACCAACAGGGTGTCCAGGGCGCCAAGTGTTTGCGTATAGGGTTTATCCTTGGCCGCATTCTGCCAATCCTTAGTCAACCCAGTCTTAAATGTGGCAAAACGCTCCTCCGTTAACTCGGCATTAAGCAGATGGTCAATTACTGTAGCTAACAATTGCATTTGCTTGTCTTGATAACCGTTAAGCGAAATGCTGAAGCCTGATTCATTGGTGCTAATGCCATACCCTAAGCCTGCGAGATAGGCGGGATAAACCGTAGTGCTCAAAGTGTCGTTAACAAGTCGACGATATAACTCTGCGTAGGCTCTATCTTTTAAGTCGCTTAGGCCGCCGTCGGTCAGCAGCAATATGCTTGTGTTTGCCCGTGGCGTGCCAAAGGTTACGTCTGTATCTAACCAGACTTGCAGGTCTGGTCGGTCCGTTACTTGGCTAATGGTTTCACTGTTCTCATCCAGTAGGCTTAGATTGTTTGGCAAGTAAGGGTTGGCCGGCGGCAAGTTTAAACTAGCGCCCTTGAAACCTACTGTTTCAATCTCGCCCACAGTTAATGAGTAAGGCACATTAAACCAAGGCTCTACCTGATTTGTTTTTAGATCTGGTGCAGAAATTTCCATAAACACATTGTCTTTGCGTAGAAAGCTCAAAGACTTGTTGATCAGTTCGGCGTCGAAGCCTTCCATTAAGTAGGGTGCTACAAGCAAGTCTTCAGCCGGATATTCATCTAAGCGGGGCGCCATCTGGTAAACAAAGCCCACAGTTGAACCCTTTTCTTGGAAGCGGAAACCCAGTTCTGCAACCTTGGCTTGTTCTAGGTAAATCCGCTCGGTCGGAGCATCGGCTTTTAGTAAATTAATGTACTGGAATAGCAGATCTGTTATTTTTGGTATGTGTGAGCGGCCTTCTTCAGTTAGTTCAAGGCTGATTGAAAGTAGGCTGTTCTGGCGGTCAAAACTCTGGGTGCCAGCACCTAAACTTTCAATCCAACCACGCTCGTT
Source organism: uncultured Gammaproteobacteria bacterium (assembly GCA_913043815.1). Classification (GTDB taxonomy): domain Bacteria; phylum Pseudomonadota; class Gammaproteobacteria; order Pseudomonadales; family Azotimanducaceae; genus UBA4421. Next base: position 39,263 of record CAJWNY010000006.1, on the reverse strand, counting down.
TAAAACGCTATGTAAGCTGCCTTGGCCTTCGTGCCCTAGCAGGTTACTAATGTATTGTTCCGGCTTAGTTTTATAAACTTCTCGAGTATTTGGCATAGGGAAGTTATAGGTGACTTGATATTTTTCTTTCAACGATACTGATGTTAATACAGCAGGCAGTTGAGCCTTGGTGAAAAGCGCTTGGTCTGGGTAGCTTGGACCTATGTTGGTATTCCTCACTTGGTTGAATAAGGGGGTCACCAGTGCCTCTAACGTGTCCAACGACTGATTAGCCAAAATGACAAGTCCCATTTGGTCGGCGGAGTAATTTTCTGCGAAGAAGGTCATTAGGTCGCTGCCCACGTCGCCTTTTAATGTTTCCAAAGAGCCTATGGTAAATCTATGTCCTGGGTGCTCAGGGTTTAGGGCCCGTTTGCTGACCATGTAGCCGCGCCAGCCGTCATCTTTAATCTGCATCTGATATTCGGAGTGCACCGCATTCTTCTCTCGCTCTACATATTCTGGCGAAAGCAGCGGGTCGATAAAGAAATGCGCGAAGCGGTCTAGCCCTTCATTAAAACCGCTGGTTTGAATATCAAAGAAGTAATTGGTGTGATCTTGGGCGGTGTAAGCATTTGAAGAACCGCCATTGCCTGTGATGAAGTTTTGAAAGCTGTCTACCTCTGGGTATTTTTCTGTACCGATGAACAGCATGTGCTCTAAGAAGTGCGCGAGCCCTGGGCGTGACTCTGGCTCGTGAAAACTGCCTCTGTAAACCGAGAGTGCTGCGGCTGCTTTGTCCGTACTTGGATCTGAGACTAATAAGACACGCATTTTATTTGGCAGAACAAGATAGCGATAATCTCGATCATCGTTAGGGCTCTTGCGCACCGTTATCGGCTTAGCCGCATTTTCAGCTATGGATGCTTGCTCCGAGACAGCGCAGCCATGCAATGAGCCAATGATGAGCGCCGTACAACAAAAACCAAACAGTTTAGTGTTCAATTTACCTACTCCGTAATAGTGACTGGTGATGGATTAGCTTTGAGGGCTTTGATTCTGACTTATCATATGATCCAAGCAAAGATTAAAGTAACGTGTGTGTATGTTTCGTATAAGAACGAATGTGCGGCAGATAACAGATGCTTATTGCCGAGTGCAGATCAAAGGTAGATCTTCAAAGACAACAACCTACTCGGCGCAGTCGAATTCTTTTGCCCAGCTTGGCGAATTGATCGGTGATGCAAGGGTTTTGCTGGTGACAAATGGTAGGTAAAAAGCGGAAGCACTTTTGGATTTAACAACATTGCATGAGCAACTGGCCTCAAGGCCCAATAGCGATACCAACAAGAGTGGCAACAAAAATACTCCGGTGAGTTTTGTAGATTGGCAGCTGATCAGTAACTCGTTGGCGCCAATGATTGTTGAAAAAAGGCTCAGTGTGGTGGGTATTTGTGGCAGCCAAGGGTCAGGTAAATCTACTCTTGCTGAGTATTTGGTCTCTGCAATATCTGATTTAGGTATCAGCGCAATAGCGGTTTCTCTAGATGACTTTTATCTTACCCATGCTCAGCGCATGCTGCTCGCAGAGACGGTGCACCCGCTACTTCAGACTAGGGGTGTACCTGGTACTCATGACATTGGTCTACTGCAACAAGCGCTAGAAAAAATCTCGAATAAAAATGCATCACAGGCTAATAGTGAACCAAGGCTGCCTGTGAAAATGAGTCTGCCAAGTTTTAACAAAGCCATTGATGACCGCGAGGGCTTTATTCAAGTAGAGGCCTCGGTATTGGTGCTGGAAGGCTGGTGCTTAGGTGTTCAGCCCCAACCCAATCAGCGGTTAGATAAAGCGGTAAATATGCTTGAAAAAGCCGAAGATGAAGCAGGTATCTGGCGGCGTTGGGTAAACCAGCAAATCCAAATTAGCTACTCTAAGTTATGGAAGCACGTAGGCTATTGGGTGCAACTCAGACCGCCAAGTTTTGACCAAGTACATCAGTGGCGTGCGGAACAAGAGGCTCACTTGCCCCAGGGTCAGCGTATGTCTCAAGAACAGTTGATGCGCTTCATAGAGCATTACGAGCGGTTAACACGCTGGCAGTGGCAGTCGCCTAGCCCGCAACCAGGGCTGAATGTTGCGCTAGCCGAAGACCATACAGTCGAATCTGTCTCGTTAAGCTAACATCTGGCCATATCGCGTCGTATTTGTTGCTAGTTCTTACTTATTTTTTTACTGTAAGAATTTTCTGCCCGACAGTCGTTTCATTCAGAGAGTGTTCAGTTAACACCAGTTATCCTTGTACCAACTTGAATATCAAATGATAGGTGAAGCGATGACTTATAAAAATTTTTCTAATGGTTCGTTAGGCTGCAGGGCCGCTACCCTTGCCTTGCCAATTAGCACGCTAAAAGTTGCAGCATTGGTTGCTGGCCTGAGCGTCTTTTCAACCTCTGCCTACGCTGATTCCAGTTACGAGCGAGCTAGGGTTGTTTCATCTATACCAGTATATCAAACGGTAGTTTACGAGGATCCCAGAGAGGTCTGCCGCCATGAACGGGTCGCTCATCAAGAAAGCGCTCAACGTTCCAAAACTCCTGTCATTATTGGTGCATTAGTGGGCGGTGCGCTGGGCAACGCCATAGGCCACAAGAAGTCCAATAAGCGTGTGGGTACGGTTGTTGGCGGTATCTTGGGTTACTCCATAGCGAAAGATATTGGTCGGCATAAGCGCGAACATGACGCAAATCAACGGGTCACCTTTAGGCAACAAGAGTTCTGCAACGTTTATTATGATGAGCGAAAAGAGCAAGAGTTATTGGGCTATGACGTTAGTTATGTTTACGCTGGGCAGACTTACAAGACACGCTTAGATCAAGATCCGGGTGAATCGTTAAGGGTAAGAGTTGCGGTAGATCCAGCCTAGCCTCGACAGTACCCAGGAAAATTCGAACCAAAGTCAAAGTTATTCCCATCATCGCTAGGGACAACCCTCATTTGTGCCGAGTGGTTCGCCTATTGATTATTGCTGAAATAGCCGCTTCAGTGATTACTTCCTGGGACTTGTTGAGTATTGTCAGTGCGGTGTATAACTGCGATTTGTTCTGGGTAATTAGAGAATTGGCCTGCTATATTTCAACCATGAGTAAGAAAAAGAAAAATTATTGGTTGCTACTTGGCACCCTCGTAGCACCTTGGGCAATAGTTGCAAGCATTTCCTTCGCCGAAAGTAATCAATCTCGCCAGGGGGTTATAGCCCAACCCGGAATCCGCATTGCGTCAGGTCTGTCTCTGCAACAAGCCATTAATATCGCGCTCAGTGAAAATGGCGGCCGTGTGCTTTCCGCGCAGTCAAAAAATGGGCAAGGCGCTCCGCGGCACCATATTCGTCTGCTGGTGGATGGTGGCCGAGTGTTGAATGTTGTGATTGATGGCCGTGGCCGTGTCAAAAAAACTAGGTGAATTATGCGCATTCTCGTTGTAGAAGATGAAGCCAATCTACGCGAGCAATTAACCACCCATCTTCGAGGCGAGGGTTACGCGGTGGATGTAGCAGTTGATGGCGAAGAAGGCTTTTACTACGGAAGCGAATATCCGGTGGATGCTGCCGTTATAGACTTGGGTCTGCCAAAAATTGATGGTGTCGATCTAATTAAATCCTTGCGCGCTGCAAAACACGACTTCCCCATACTAGTATTAACAGCCAGAAGTCATTGGCAGGATAAAGTGGGCGGTTTGGACGCAGGTGCCGACGACTATTTGACTAAACCTTTTCAAATGGAAGAATTAGTTGCGCGACTTAGCGCTCTGATTCGTCGCTCTACGGGGCATGCGACACCAGTAATTGTCTGTGCTGAATTGAGTTTAGATATCAGCCGGAAAGTAGCAACACTGCAGGGCAAAACCATGGAGTTAACGGCTTTCGAATACAGGGTGTTGGAATATCTGATGCTCAATCAAGACCATATTGTTTCTAAAACTGAGCTTACCGAACATTTGTACGAGCAAGATTTTGATCGAGACAGTAATGTGCTTGAGGTGTTTGTTGGCCGTTTGCGAAAAAAAATCGCGCCACTTAATTTGATCAAAACCATTCGTGGTCAAGGTTATAGATTTAGTGCAGCCAACAATGACGCTTAAACGTTTCTGTTGGTTGCTATGTACCTCAGGTTGTGAAGTCTAGGCCGCTAATGGCAGTCTCAATTCAGCGCCGGCTCATTTCAATCACTAGTCTGATTTTGGTGATTGTTTTGACCTCCACTGGTTGGGTGTTGGATAAAACTTATTCCGCCAGTATTGTTCAAGGTGCGGAACAACAATTAAGGCTGGTGATCTATGCGCTTATGGGTATTGCGAAGGAAGAAGGCGCCAGTTTGGTGTTCAGTCAATCGCTCGCAGATCCTCGCCTTACCCAAGCAAAATCTGGCCTTTATGCCATTGTAACTGCCGATCCAAAGCAAATTCTCTGGCGCTCGCCTTCACTTCAATCTATTGATTCGTCTGGGTTAAGCAATAATTTGTCGTTCGCAAACCTCACGCCTGGTGTTTTTTCTTTCTCTAATATTGGTGGTGTCCAGGCAAGGTTTCAGCTTAGTTACGCAGTTATTTGGGATGGCATTGAACCCAGTCAGGTAGTTTTCACTGCCATAGTTGACCAAGCACCGTATTTGGCTGCCATAGATGATTTTCGGCAAAATCTGCTGCTGGGCCTAGGTGGCGCTACCCTATTTTTTATCTTAGCCCAGTTTCTGGCCCTCGGTTGGGGGCTGAAGCCTTTGCTGGTGATGCAAAGAGAAGTGCGGGAACTAGAGCAAGGCACACGCAGCGAACTGAGCAGTAAGTATCCGATCGAGCTGTCTGGATTGGCGGAAAATTTGCAGCGCTTTGCCAGTCACGAACAGCAGCAGCGCATTCGATATCGACAAGCTCTAGATAACTTAGCTCATAGTCTAAAAACACCATTGAGCGTTTTACGTAATGCACTAGTAGAGGTGACAATAGACAAACCTTTAATTAAGGATCAAATTGATCGAATGCAAGACACAGTAAGTCGTCAATTGGCGCGGGTAGTGTTAGCTGCACCAGTGATGCTGAGTACTCAAATAGATGTTGCGCAGGTTACGCGAAAGTTGGTGAGCACCTTAGAGGTTGCGTTCCCGAAGATGGACTTATTGTTGACCTTACACGCGCAACCTAAGCTACGAATCGACGAGGGAGATTTGTTGGAGATACTGGGTAATGTTGTTGAGAACGCGTGCAAATACGGTAAATATTCAGTAGTGATAAGCGTTGGTGAAGTTCAAATGATTCAGGCTATCGACGCAAATATTAGCATAACCATTGAAGACGACGGGCCAGGTATTCCAGATGCCATGCGCGAAGAAGTGCTTAGTCGTGGTCTACGTTTAGATACACAGGTATCAGGTCAGGGAATTGGCTTGGCTGCTGCGAAAGAACTGGTTATTTTATATGAAGGCAGTTTGTCTATCAGTGACAGCGCACTGGGCGGGGCAAAGGTCTCGCTCTGCTTTCCTATCAAATTAGCTTGAGAGATCCTCTGCTTTCTCAAGTTAGCCTATAAGCAATAACTGGCCCAGCAGCTATTTCTCTTCAATGCTGCATTTCCCAAGGAACATTAACTTAACCGGTGTTCCAAGGCCTTAAAGAAACGATTTCTCAGAACGTTGTGTTTCTTCAGCTTGGGTCCGGTTGCACACCAACGGTCAATAAATTCTTGGTTTTGGATCAACTGCATATTGCGCCGCCCGGCATTCATGAGTTCCACTTGTAAGGTCATTTTCAATGCCTGATCTTTCGCTGGGCTAGGTAGTTCTGCCGCAATTTCGGCTTCAATCGTCAGCCTCTCTAGGTCTTCACCTGTTAAGGCTCCATTAATACGACTGATAAAAACAGTGTGAGGCGAAACGATGGGTTCTTTGTTTTGCTCGCCCTCACTTACCGCAATATCCCAGTCTTTCCATTGTTGCAGACGAGACGTCACCTTGGCCTGTTTGGCATTTTGTTGCAGATCTTCCATCAGTTTGCGGAAGTCTCGCAGTTGCTTTAGATGTACGCCTGTTAGAACGGTTTGGTCCGCCAGTTCTGCTAAGGTCTCGAAGTCTGCTCTGAATACAGTTTGGTCAGCTTGCTTAGTATCGAAAGCAGCAATGGCCTTGTCGAGTATCTTTTGCTGTTCTTTATTAGCTAATGCCGCTGCATTTTTGGAAGTGTCTAGACGTTTGAATATTTCATCGCAAGCTGCGCGAAATTCTCTCCACAAACGTTGGTCGATACCTCTAGGTGTACCGCCAATAGTTTTCCAGCGAGTTTGCAATTCTTTGGCTTTGGTTGTTTGAACCTCTATATCTTCGAGCTCTAAGAGCGCCTTAGCGTCGGCAACAATTGCTTCTTTTGCCGCAATGTTATTCTCTCTAGCACTTTTTATGTGCTGGTACAGCTGCGCCTGCACTGCTTCAAATTCTTTCTCAACTGGTTTTAGGGCTTTGGTGTCGCAGGGGTGATAGGTGCGCCATTCCGTTCTAGCCGTTCGCATTATACCTTCCACCGCTTGCATGTCGGCATTTACCCAATCTGCACTTTGCAGATAATTTTGTACTTCCGCGCACAGTACTTTACGACTCTTGAGATTGTTCTTTTTGACCGTATTTTGTTTAGCGTAATATGCTTTACACACGGCAAACGCTTGGTCAGCCAATGTGTCGAAGCGTGCTTGTAGTTCAGCTTCTTCTCGGCGCAAGTTGCCAAGGGCGTTCCATTGTCGACGTAAATCTTTGAGGCGATCTGCTTGGTTTTCCGGCTCCATTGGGTTGTCGACCAAGTGCTGGAGATCAGTAATTAATTGATCGCGCTTAGGGTGTGTAGCAAAGTCTTCCCAATCGCGCATTTCACCCACCAGGGCGCTCAGCGCGTTTATTTCCTTTTCAAAACCGGAGATGCCGCGTTTTTGAATGGCGCGGGCTTGGCTCAAGGTTTGGCTCGCCGGTTTCAGACGGCCATCCTCAACCGCCGTTCCAATGCTCTTAATCATTGCTGCTAATTCAGAGGTCAACTTTTTTTGCTCATTGGATAGATCAGTAACTATGGCAGAGTTTGACTGCATTGCTGCGGCGAAATCTCGGAGTATCGTCGGTTCAGCGAGTTCTTTTGGCCATGCTATTTGCGACAGTGTTTTTTCTGCCCGAGAATTCCATTTTCTAATGGCCTCTAGTGAGCGCCTAATATTCTTTTCGCCAGATTGCCCAAACAATGCGAGGGCATTAGGCGCGACTTTGCCAAGCCTCTCCGCTGCATTGGCAAGCTGTTGTACTTTTGAACTGGCGCTCCGGTAAATATCTTCTTGGTTTTGGCTGGGTGGGAATTGTTCTGACGCAACAGTCCACGCCTCTGAAATTTCTTGTCTCTGCGAAATCAGTCGCTGCAAATTTTCTAGCGCGTTTTCTTCTTTAACGGCTACTTCAACTTGCTCAAGTTGTTTAATTAAATCTGGATAAGGGTTGCTTGAGGCGTCTGGCACGGAGATATCTATATGCTCAAGCGGGTTAGCCGCCAGCGCATATATGCTCTCGCCTTCTATCAAGGCGTTTAAGTCAGTCGCTGACTGCGCGATAGCGCTTATGACATTACGGCGTTTTTCATTCAATAAGTTGAGTTTTTTCCGCTGTACGATGAGGGCATCTAAATTTGTGGCCTTTATCTTTAATGTTTTTTTAATATTGTCATCTACAGCATCAAGATTCTCGATGTTTGCAGCCTTAGATGACTTTGCTTTTCTAATAGTGTCTAGCCGAGTGCGTGCTAAACGATTAGTTGCTTTGTCGTGACCTCTAGAAGACCTCTCCAATAAAGTGAACGCCGCTTCGCTACGCATCTGAGGTTTACTCAGTATGCTGCGTAGAGATGTTTCAGTGCCGCGCATTGCCAGTTGGCATAACTGATCAAGTGAAGTTGCGTGTACAAGTAGGCTCTCAACATCCTCAGCGGTAGCATTGGCGATACGTGCATTTATTATTCGTGGGTCTGTCATGAGCGGATTGCTATGGTCGCTGCCAACCAATGAAATGATCTTCGCTGCAGCCGCAGGTGCAAGATCTTCATTGCTCAAAAATGGTTCTAATAAGCCATGGTCTTCGATTAGCAGCATTGCAGATCTTTTAACTTCATCGTCAGAAGAAGACTGTAATATGCTAACCACAGTTTTTTTAAGCGGATCTACTAACACATTAGAACCTTGTTCCTTTGCTAAAGATCTAAGGATCTCTACTTTTCCAACATCTTCGCTAGATTCCAATTGGTTCACTAATTTTTGAGCTGACCTTTCATCGAAGTTAAACAGACGCTTAAACATGGGCTTACTAATCCTGAGGCAGTACGTTGTGAGCGCCATCACACAGGGGCGCACCTTTTGTCAGCTTACATCCACAGAAAAACATGGTTTCAGCTTTTTCTGCCGTATAGGTCATTGGGAGGAAATCTGTGCCTTCATGCGAACCATCGCAAAGGGGTTGTCTCGCGCTTTTTCCACAAGAGCACCAAAAGTACTTTTTGCCTTCAACTACATCTACTGGGTAGGGAGCTTTTTGTGCTATGACTGGATTACTCACATGCCTTCCTTATTTTTTTAGATATAAATTGGATAATGAACCGGATACTAGGCCTTAGCCGACCGCAATAAAAGGCCTAGTACCAAGAGCAGCACTAGATCGAGAGTTTAGGTCAAGAGCCACGGCGTTCCGGGTGGGTTAAGAAAATTCTCGGCCTTCCCACCATGGGAAAAATTCAGGCATGTCGGTGGAGACTTTGCCTGGAAATTCTGCCGGTCTTTTTTCTAAGAATGAAACTACGCCTTCCTTAGAATCTGGCGACTTACCACGGTGATAAATGCCACGAGAATCAATTTTATGTGCTTCCATTGGGTGATCTGCGCCTAGCATCTTCCACATCATGTGGCGGACGAGCGTAATGGACACGGCGGAGGTGTTGTCTCTGATCTCTGCGGCAATTTCCCTTGCTTTAACCAGCAAGTCTTCAGGCTCGTGCAAGCTTCTCAGCAGTCCGCCGTCCATGGCCTCACTTGCAGGAAATACTTTACCTGAATAACACCACTCTAGAGCTTTGCTGATGCCCACAACTCTGGGCAGGAAATAGCTTGAGCAAGCCTCTGGAACAATGCCGCGACGCGCGAATACAAAACCGAATTTGGCGCTTGTTGAGGCTAAGCGAATGTCCATTGGCAAAGTCATGGTTACGCCAACACCCACCGCTGGCCCGTTAATGGCGGCAATAATTGGCTTGTTAAGTTCGTACAGCCTTAGGGTTAAACGACCACCGCCATCTCGGCTTAGGCCACTTTCCTTGTCTTCTCTAGAGTCGTAGTCAAAGGCATTGCCGCCGCCGGATAAATCAGCGCCAGCGCAAAAGCCTCTGCCCGCGCCGGTGATAATAATGGCCTTTACATCGTCGTCTGCATCGGCTTGGTCGCATGCGTCGATTAATTCAAAAAGCATTTCATTGTTGAATGCATTCAAAGCCTCTGGCCGATTCAATGTAATGGTTAGAATGCTGTCTTCAACTTCATAAAGAATGGTGCTGTAACTCATATCGTCTCCCCTATAATTCGAATTTTCCTGTCTGGTATGGTGCCTATCTTGAACAGTTTTATCTATGTGATTTCGCCATTTGCGTCTTAGGAGAAAGCCAAATGCTTAGCTTGGCGGTATGCTTACCTGCGTTCCGTTTATCAGAAGTTGAACAATAGAACCAAATGTTAAATAAAGGGTAAAAAGAGGTTAAAAAAGTACCGGTGCAGATTCAATTTTCTCAACAAGAACAAGCGTTTTGCGTCCAAGTAGACGAGTTTATTGCCCAGTATTGGCCGGCTGAAAGCCAGTCGCTTGGTGCCCGCGGCTTAGGACAGTCAGATGTTTGGTACAAGGCTGTGGTTGACGCGGGTTGGAGTGTGCCTGGTTGGCCAGCAGAATTTGGCGGTACCGAGTGGTCGATGGTGCAGCACTATATTTGGCAGAGTCGCTGCTTGGCGGTTAACGCGCCAGCAACCCGAACATTTGCCACGGAACACGTGGGGCCGCTTCTGTTTGATTACGCGGCACGGGCGCAGCTGAGTAAATATTTGCCAGGTATCCGAGATCTTACTCAGGGCTGGTGTTTTGGTTGGAAGGAGGCCCATTGGCCGGACCTGAGTCAACAAATGGCGACCACGCTTGTGCACTCAGATAACGGTAAACACCAGTTGAACGGTGAGAAGCGCGCGATTTTAGGCGCGGCAGCGGCCCAGTGGATTTTAGTGGGTTTTTCGCGAAATATCGGTCGAGGAGCGAAGCAAAGCTTTGATCAAACAGCCGATCAGGGCGCTGACATGGAAGAGAAAGAATACGGTCTATGTATTGTAGATCTATCCGCGACCGGTGTTCAGGTACGTCCCTCTAACGCTAGCCAAAGTCAGTTTGGTGCAGTAGTTTTTACCAATGTTGTGGTGAGCGAAGAAGATATTTTGCCGGTTTCTGGTCAGGCCTTTATCCAGCGTATTGCTCATCAGTCCTCCAATTTAGAGCCCCAAGTCCAAGTAGTTATGGACGTGACCTCAAAATTTCAGGTAACTGCGCCTGCTTTGCAGCGCCAATTGTCTGATATAGAAAGCTACATAGATCAGCAGGGTTTCGTAGACGATGAAGAGCTAAGTCGAGACATAAACGGGTTGGGTGTAGATTTGGCTGTGTTGCAGGCTTTGGAGCTTCGGCTGCTGGCGCAAAGCCAAAGCCAAATCCAAAACCAAGCTGAATCTGGAGTAAAAACACTGTCCCCGCTGATTTTGCAAATCTGCGGGGACAAAATTAGAGCGAAATTAGGTGCTCTACAAATCGCGAGCTTCGGGTATTATGCTCTCCCGGATTTTGATGCACGCTTGTTTGATAACGAGGGTCCACTCTATCCTCAAGCGCACTTACTTGAACAAAACGCCTCAAGTCTTGTTGGACAAGGGTTGGTTGGTTTAGGTGGCGGGCGCGAGGAGTTCGAGCTAAGGGACGTTTTGGCCGGCACTGAATTAGGATTGAACGACACTTCTGAAGAAAATAGGTAATCTTAGATCTTTAGTCTAGGACCACCATGATTCCAGAACGTGGCCATTGACTCTCGCATACATGGGTCGGTGATGGTAAAGAGCGAGTTAATAGAACTCATTGAGAAAATTTAGATCTCAGACAAATGGAGTTATAGAAATAAATATTTCTAGGCTCGTAACGAAAATAGTTTTGCTAAAACAAAAGGGGTAGGTTGATGGATTTTTCCTTCACAGAAGAACAGACATTGTTACAAGAAAGCATTGAACGATTTATTCAGAACGATTACAGCTTTGACGATCGTCAAAAAGCAGTTGGCTCTGAGCAAGGTTACAGCGAGCAAAACTGGCAGACTTTTGCTGAATTAGGTTGGTTGGGCGTTGGTTTCAGCGAAGCTGACGGCGGCTTTGGCGGCGGTGCAGTAGAATGCATGTTAATGATGGAGCAATTTGGTTACGGCTTAGTGATCGAGCCGATGCTCGGTACCGTTATTCTAGCCGGTGGCGCAATCAAGCACGGTGGCAGCGAAGCGCTTAAAACTAAGTATCTTCCCAGCATTATAGATGGCAGTGCGCAAAGCGCGTTGGCCTATGCAGAACCACAAGCACGTTTTAACCTAGCTGATGTAACAACCACTGCAACCGCAGACGGTGATGGCTTTGTTATCAACGGTCACAAAGCAGTTGTACTTAATGGCCCAAGCGCAGATTTTGTTGTAGTCAGTGCTCGCACCTCTGGTGATCAGCGCGACCAAGATGGTATTACTTTATTTGTAGTAGACACCAAGATAGCTGGTCTTTCTCGCAGAGACTACCCAACAGTAGACGCGTTCCGCGCCTCTGAAATTACCTTTGATAATGTCAAAGTCGAAGCAGACAGCGTGGTTGGTGAAATAGGCCAAGGTTTTGCTGCACTAGAGCACGCAATTGACGACGGCATTCTTGCAGTTGGCGCAGAAGCAGTTGGCTGCATGGAAAAGCTCTACAAAGAAACTGTTGAGTACTGCAAGCAGCGCGAGCAGTTCGGTCAGGCAATTGGTAAATTCCAAGTGCTACAGCACCGTATGGTTGATATGTTCATGGAGCATGAGCAATCTAAGTCGCTAATGTTCATGGCAGGCATGCGTATCGACGAAGGCTATGGCCCTGAAGCCCAAAAAGCGATCAGCGCGTTTAAAGTTCAAATTGGTAAGTCTGGCAAGTTTGTTGGCCAAAACGCAGTGCAATTGCACGGCGGCATGGGCATGACCGAAGAACTGAGCATTGGACATTACTTCAAGCGTTTGACTATTATCGAGACACTATTTGGCAATGTAGACTTTCATTTGAAGCGTTTCGGTAGCCTATAACTCTTACTCTTTTAGAGGTTAGTTAGAAGAAAGCATAAATCGGTGAGCGACTGCTCACCTGATTTAAAAACCGCTTTAGCTAAGAGCCTTTGAGTAAATCGGAAGATGGCCAAAAAAGATCCAAAAAAATTAAAGAAAAGACCAAAAGAGATAAAAAGATACCGTGAGGGGGTCATATGGCACGTTGGGATACAAGTGAAGGGCTAACTATCCCTGACTGGTTTTGGCAGGCAGTAGACACTGAAGCCGAGTCGCGCACTGTCGAAGTAGAAGAGTGCGATGTTGCTTACCGGTTTTACCCATCTCCGGGTAAGCCAGGTCTCCTCCTTATACACGGCATGAACGCGCACTCCAGATGGTGGGATTTTATCGCCCCACAACTGCTAGACAGATATGAAGTTGCCGCTATGGACCTTACCGGAATGGGCGACTCTGACTATCGGTACGAATATTCCAGCTCAACCTACGCCAAAGAAATAGTCGCTGTAATGGATGACGCAGGTTTTGATACCAATGCTCTTATCGTTGCCCATAGTTTTGGCGGCTATATGTCGGTGAAGGCCGTTAACTTATATCCAGAGCGATTTGGCGGTTTAGTGCTGGTAGATTCAGGTATTCGTCATCCGGACGAACCCATTCCAGATCCACCAAAAATGGGCGGCGCCACAGGCAAGATCTACCCGGACCGCGAGTCCGCGTTGATGCGTTTTCGTCTGCAGCCGCCTCAGCCTTGTGAGAACGAATATATATTGCAGTACATTGCGAAGAATTCTTTGATGCGCGACGAAGACGGCTGGGCGTGGAAGTTTGACGAAGATCTGCTTACCACGCTGACTGATGTGGAACGCAAGCCAGAGGACTTTCAGGCCATTAAGATTCCACTCGCATTGATCTATGGTGCGCAGAGTAATTTGTTTTCTCGACAGACCTTGTCCTACATGCAGGAAATAATCCCCCAAGATTTCCCGGTGCGAGAAATTGCAGATGCCCAGCATCACTTGTTTCTGGATCAGCCCTTAGCGTTCGTTGAAGCGCTTGGCGAAATTTGCGCAGAGTTAGCGACTAGATCTTAGCGCGTAACGTGAGTTTGATTATTATGACTGTTATTCGTACTAGTACTGGCTCTGATACTCGCGCCCGTTCCAGAACCCGTTTTCTTGATCTTTTCAGTATTCCCTATGACTTGATCTGGAGCCAAAACTGGCGCTAAGACTAGATCAGCAGGTCCTGTTCCACCTATTTATCTCTCTAGCTTTTAAGTCTCTACTTTTCAGGTTCAAGGGTAATGGTAAACGCCTTGTGCGCTTCCACTCTGGCTCTTGAATAAACCATAGGCAGATGATTGTCTGTGGCCCAGTTCTTCAATATGTTGTCATAGTAGGGCGAAGCCGGGTTGCCAGACTGTCCCGGCGCGTTGGTCATTTTCGCTTCATCCCAATTACCCACATCTACTACCATTCTAAAAGAAGCACCGCTCTTAACCAAAAAGTTATCTGGATTATAGCCGGTATTGTTGGTGGTGTTTTCGCTGCCACCACGCGCGTACTCTGGAATGGTCATTTGCGCTTTCAGTTCCCCCGTAGCCATTGACAGTAATGGGTGCGAGAACTTAATTTTGTGTAAGTCTCCCCACTGCCAATCACTAGGCTGATCGCCCAAAAGGTTCTTGGTTTCGTTCCATGCAGCGTCCAACGTGCTGGAAGCAATTTTTTGACCTTGCTCAGTTGTCAGCATTTTCAGCACAGTCTGGGTGTCTATCCTAGGGCTGGCAGCACCAGGGTTTTTCGATAGCGTTCCGCCTAGGGCTGGCCCAAGATGACGGTAATACCAAACATTCCATAGCGCTGCAGCAGCGCTGTCTGTGGTGAGTCTATGATCCCAGCCAGCCAATAGCTGTGATTGTTCGACCTTGCGCGACAAAAGCGTGGGAACTTGCGCAAGCACAGAGCGAGCAAAAACCGATTCATAGTCTCTTTGCAGAGCTAAAGAATCTTCCATAGAATGCTTGTCATCCGATTCAAGTGCTTCCCACAGACGGCGGTAGCGCCAAGGCGCAGACCATTCAAAGCCCACCTTATAAGTTTCAATTGGGTAGTCGTTAGGAAGGCTCATAGCGTTAGCCGTGCCGCTGAAACCACGCTCAGGGTTATATTCCTCAGGCAACACATCCATGTCGAAGTAACCGTCCCACTCATAGCTGCCGTCACCTGGCACGGGGAATAACCCATCCCAATTGTCGCGTTTAGGGAATCTGCCTGCAGGCTTGTAGCCAATATTACCATCAGTGTCTGCGTAGACCTGATTCTCAGATGGCGCACCCCAGCGATTCAACGCGGCAATAAATTCGCGGAAGTTTTTAGCGCGCATATACTCAATGCTGCCAAAATAGGGAGACATACCCGGTTCCAACCAAGCAGCGCGCACGGCAAAAGCATGTTTTTTGGTTTCACTAACAATAGGACCGTGACGACTGAACAACAGCTCCACAATCTGGCTAGGCGAGCCCTTAACCTTGATGACTTCAGTAACTGTAGTAAAAGGCTCAATATCGTTTTGATATCGATAGCCATTCTTGGCCTTACGATAAACGTAAAGGTCTTCTTGGTCGATTGGGAAAATAGTCAAACCAAATGCGATGCGCTCATTGTGACCAATAGAAATGCCTGGCAATGCAGGTTCACCTGCTCCGATGACATCAATGCCCGGGCCATTGAGGTGCGCGATATAACGTAGCGAAGGCACTGCGTGACCGCGGTGTGGATCGTCCGCTAAAATAGGTCTGCCGGTCGTGGTGCGGCCGCCAGTAACCACCCAGTTGTTACTACCCACATCTAGCCTATGCGCATCAACCACAGCCTGAGCTAAAGTCTGCTGCTTGTCGCTAGGTGGGAATTTAACCGGTGCTTTCGCCAGCAGGTAGTTGTCCAAAACATCATCAGGAATCACACAAGGATCTAAACCATGTGGCACCTTAGTCTCCCAAGACGGCTCCAGTACCTTCCATTGAGCGGCTTCTTCCAATTGATCTTTACACGCCAACCTAGCGCGCCAAACCTCAGTGACCACGTTACGCCACAAACCATTGCTGCGAATACGCACAACATCTTCAGGCTGCCAAATAGATGGGACATAAGCCAACAAGGTAAACTCAGGAGGCATCAGATCAGGGTTTTGCTGAGCCACTTTAACGAAAGCGTTTATACCCGCAACGAAAGATTCCGTAATACGCTTGGCATCGTTGCCATAAGCCAGCCACTCGCTGTACATATCCTTACGGTAAAGAAACATACGCGCGGCTTTATCTTGAGCTACATAATTAGCTCCAAACACTTCAGACAACTGACCCAAACCGCGACGACGCCATGTATCTATCTGCCAAAGACGATCCCGCGCAGCATTAAAGCCCTGTGTAAAAAATACATCGTAGTGATCGTTAGCGTATATGTGCGGCACACCCCATTCATCCACAATGATCTCGGCGGGTAGTGATAGCCCAGCAACCTTGTAGGTTGAATCCGCAGTCAAAGGATTAGGCTGCTTGTCTACAGCAGCGGCACTCATACAAAATAGCGAAAGGGATAAAGCAAAGTTATTGAGATAACGACTCATGGATCTCTTTAGACCAAGTGACTAATAAGAGGGAAATGGTAGCAAAATGGGGCCTAAGAGGGTGGGGTATTCGTGGTTATTGATAAAAGTGCTAAGGCTGCTCCGATGATTTTATGGCCTCTGATCAGCTAACAATCAACGTTTGTGAATAAAATGTTGACGGTTGCGTAAGTATGCGTGGTCTCAAAAAAAAGCGTGCGCAGCATGGAGCTGTTCACTTTTTCAAGCCTGGCAGAGTGCGAGATTTACCGCGGTAAGGCTGTTACTGATCCAGAGTGCCAAGGGCCAATGGAAGACTATAACGAGACTAAATGTTTTCTTAGTTTTGAACGCGAAATGCATAGAGCTCTGAATTGGCGATTTATTGGCTTTGCAGCGATTGGTTCGCTTGGCGTTTATTTTTTGTTTACAGCCGCAGTGCAATCAAAAGGGTATCGCGTTAATGCGATCTCTATATTCACGATGTTTGCGCTACTGCTTCTAGCAATAGTTGATATTTGGGTTCCTAATATTTGTGGCTGTCGCAGTGCTGTTCTGCCGGATAGCGAGATAGTTGGATGCCAAAATGCTGCCGCTAATTGGTCAAAAAAAACCCTCGTAGAAATTTCCTTGAGGGCTTTTTTAATTGCGCTTGATTAAGTCGGACTCAATCTAACGCTTTTGACCTAGTACTAATCCCAAGTCAGTGCGCCACCTGTTTGGTAATCCGTTACTCGGGTTTCAAAAAAGTTTTTCTCTTTCTTTAAATCCATTATTTCAGACATCCATGGGAATGGATTTTTCACACCTGGGAATTGCTCCGCTAGTCCAATTTGTGCCAATCGTCGATTAGCAATGAACTGTAAGTACTCTTCCATCATGTTAGCGTTCATACCCAATACACCACGTGGCATCGTGTCGCGTGCGTAGGCTACTTCGTGTGTTGTGCCTTCCAAGATCATGTTGCGTGCAGATTCTTGCATTTCTTGATCCCACAACTCTGGGTTTTCTAGCTTAATCTGGTTGATCACGTCGATGCCGAAGTTCACGTGCATTGACTCGTCGCGCAATATGTATTGAAACTGCTCTGATGTGCCTGTCATCTTGTTGCGGCGACCCATAGATAGTATCTGGGTGAAACCACAGTAGAAAAAGATTCCTTCTAATACACAGTAGTAAGCGATCAGGTTTTTCAGCAGTGCTTTATCGGTTTCTAATGTGCCGGTGTTGAAGCCCGGCTCGTTAATTTCTTTGGTGTACTTGATTGCCCAAGATGCTTTGGTCGCTACCGATGGTACTTCGTGATACATGTTGAAAATTTCGCCTTCATCCATGCCCAACGATTCAATGCAGTACTGATATGCATGTGTATGAATAGCTTCTTCAAACGCTTGGCGCAGTAGGTACTGTCGGCATTCTGGATTGGTGATTAGACGATAGATGGCCAGTACCAAATTGTTGGCTACCAATGAATCTGCTGTTGAGAAGAAACCTAGGCTACGCTTGATGATTGTACGCTCATCGTCGCTCAGGCCTTCGTCTGATTTCCACAGTGCGATGTCTGCAGTCATGTTTACTTCTTGGGGCATCCAGTGGTTGGCACAGCCGTCTAAGTATTTCTGCCATGCCCATTCATATTTGAATGGTACCAGTTGGTTTAGGTCAGCGCGGCAGTTGATCATTGCTTTTTGGTCAACAGTAACGCGCTCTGCGTTTTCTGCTGGCGCGTCTGCTTGTGCAACAGGCGCTTCTACAACTGGTGCTGCTGGCGCAGCAACTACTGGTTGTATTGGCGCTGCTAAAGGAGCTGCTCGTTGTACTACTACTGGTGGTGCAGTGTACTGAGGCGCCGCAATTTCTATTGCGCTTTGCATAGTAGCC
Source organism: uncultured Gammaproteobacteria bacterium (assembly GCA_913043815.1). GTDB lineage: Bacteria > Pseudomonadota > Gammaproteobacteria > Pseudomonadales > Azotimanducaceae > UBA4421. The sequence goes on along the minus strand of CAJWNY010000006.1, from coordinate 21,370 downwards.
TGCACGACAGCAGGCTCTTCTGCCGCTACTTTTTCTGTCGCTGTCTGGGCAATAGCCACTTGGTCATTGCTTGGTGCTTCTTCGTAATCATCCCAACTTAACATTGCGATACTCCTTTAATGTTTCTTTTTATTAGGAACTTATTGGCAAGCTTCGCAATCTGGATCATCCAGAGAGCAAGCTAATGGAACAGGCGCTGCGTTGCTCAAGTCCAAATCCATGTCTAATGCTACAGGTGCCACTGCTTGTGCTTCTGGTACCGGTGCTGCCGCCGCCGGCGTTGCGGCCGCAGATGAAACAGCGTTTAGCGTGCCGCGATCTAGCGTGGATTTTTCCGCACTGGTGGCGCTCAATGCTCGTAAGTAATAAGTGGTCTTAAGACCTCTGATCCACGCCATTCTATAAGTGATGTCCAGTTTTTTACCGGACGCATTACCTATGTACAGGTTTAGTGACTGAGCCTGGTCAATCCATTTCTGCCTGCGGCTGGCGGCGTCCACTAACCAACGCGGTTCTATTTCAAACGCGGTAGCATATTTCTGCTTTAACTCTGTTGGAATGCGCTCAATAGCCTGCAAGCTACCGTCGTAGTACTTAATGTCATTGACCATTACCTTATCCCATAAGCCTAAGGCTTTTAAATCCCTGACCATGAAAGGGTTAACAACTGTGAACTCGCCAGACAAATTAGATTTCACATAAAGGTTTTGGTAAGTCGGCTCAATAGACTGTGAAACTCCAGTAATGTTGGCAATGGTCGCCGTTGGCGCAATGGCCATTACGTTAGAGTTTCGCATGCCTTTCAACTGAACTTTGGCGCGTAGGGCACTCCAGTCCAACTTGGCTGACATATCTACTTCTAGGTACTGCTCGCCGCGCTCTTGCTGTAGCAGCTTTAACGAGTCGATTGGCAAGATGCCGCGGCTCCACAATGAACCTGCGAACGTAGCGTATGCGCCGCGCTCTTCTGCCAAATTGCTTGATGCGTCAATAGCAAAGTAGCTGATGGCTTCCATTGAGTTGTCGGCAAAATCTACAGCTTGCTGTGAGCTATAAGCTATGCCCAGTTTATATAGCGCATCTTGGAAACCCATGATGCCCAAACCTACTGGTCTATGGCGCATGTTTGAGGTGCGCGCTTGCTCTACAGAGTAGTAGTTAATGTCAATGACGTTATCTAGCATACGCACTGCTGTGCGGATAGTTTGCTCTAGCTTCTGCATGTCCAACACGCCGTTTTCTACGTGCTGTGGCAAATTGATGGAGCCTAGGTTGCAGACTGCAATTTCTTCCGCTGATGTGTTCAAAGTGATCTCTGTGCATAGGTTAGAAGAGTGCACTACGCCTACATGTTGTTGAGGCGAACGAACGTTGCAGGTGTCTTTAAAGGTAATCCATGGGTGTCCTGTCTCGAACAACATAGAGAGCATTTTGCGCCATAGGTCGGCTGCCTTAATGCGCTTGAACAGTTTCATTTCGCCGTTACGTGTTTGTTCTTCGTAGGCACAGTAACGCGCTTCAAATGCACGCCCATATAAGTCGTGGAGGTCTGGTGCGTCTGCTGGCGAGAACAATGTCCAGTCACCTTCTTCTGCTACGCGCTTCATAAACAGATCAGGAATCCAGTTAGCGGTATTCATGTCGTGAGTACGACGACGATCGTCACCTGTATTTTTACGTAACTCTAGAAATTCTTCAATATCTAGGTGCCAGCTTTCTAGGTATGCGCAAACTGCTCCCTTACGCTTGCCACCTTGGTTAACGGCGACGGCTGTGTCGTTGACAACTTTAAGGAACGGTACAACGCCCTGAGACTTACCATTGGTGCCTTTAATGTAAGAACCCAGTGCACGTACTGAGGTCCAGTCGTTACCTAAGCCGCCAGCCCATTTGGACAACATGGCGTTGTCTTGAATGGCGCCGTAAATGCCGTGCAGATCATCTGGCACAGTGGTTAAGAAACAAGAAGACAACTGGGGGCGCAGTGTTCCCGCATTAAACAATGTAGGCGTAGAACTCATGTAATCAAATGAGCTTAATAGATTATAGAACTCGATAGCGCGTCCGTTAGCATCTGCTTCTTCCGCAGCCAAGCCCATAGCAACGCGCATGAAAAATACTTGAGGCAGCTCAATTCGTATTTCATTCCAGTGAATGAAGTATCGGTCGTATAGGGTTTGTAGGCCTAGGTAGGTAAACAGGTGGTCACGGTCTGGACGAATAGCTGCGCCCAACAGATCGAAATCGTAGGTTTGCAGTCTTGGGCTGATCAGCTCTAAATCTACGCCACGGTCAATAAAGCTTTTAAGTGCTAATGGATAGAATTCTGTCATTTGTGCTTGGGTAGCAGTTTGCATTTCACCTGAACCGGTAACGTTCAAAAACGTTAACGCTTCTGTACGCAGTTCGTCTAACAGTAAGCGGGCGCTGGCGTAGCTATAGTTAGGCTCTTCTTCTACTAACGTACGTGCTGTGATCAATATAGAGGTGGCAACGTCGGTAACAGATATGCCGTCATACATGTTGGCCATAGCATCATCAATAATGCGCTGTGGATTGACATCACTGAGATTTTCGCAGGCTTCGTTAACAATAGTTTGAATGCGCGCTATATCTAATGGATGACGGCTACCATCTGCATACACAACGTTTATTGCAGCAGCTTGTGGTGGAACCTTTAGGTCGTTCTCAGCTTGTCGCTCCTGAGAGCGCTGCTCTCTGTAAAGAACATAAGCGCGAGCAATTTTTTGCTCGCCAGCACGCATCATGGCTAATTCAACTTGGTCTTGAATCTCTTCGATATGCAACGTGCCACCAGAAGGTAGGCGCCGCTTGAAGGTTGCAGTCATTTGCTCGGTCAGCGCGGTTACGGTTTCCCTAATGCGCGGAGACGCAGCGGCGGTGCCGCCCTCTACCGCCAAGAAAGCCTTAGTCATTGCTACCGCAATTTTGTCTGCAGCGTAAGGCACAACCGTGCCGTTACGCTTAATAATTTTCAGTTGGCCCGGCGCTGTTGCGGTTAAGGACGGTGACAGCGGTTGGTTTGGCTGCACTGCCGGTTGCGCGGAGTCTGAACTCGCTGAAGTATCTGTTTGCATGTGTGTAAAACCTTTTCCCTTTCTCTACGTGTTCAACGTTCTAAGTTAAATTTCTCCCACCGTACGTCTATGAGAGAGCTGAATTTTAGTTATTGAAAACGTGCTCTTTATTTGTGTTCGCTACATTTTTGCTTTGAACTGCGTTTTCTCTATCTACCGCTCTTATTACTTCTTACTACTTCATTTTCTGAGCGGTATTGTTCAGTGCTTCTCCTCACTTTTAGCTAAGGCTATCTATAGCAATAGCGCTTAGCTTTTTTTAGTCTTGTCCCAACCCTCTTTCAAGTATTTTTCCTCAGTTTTTGGTCTTCAACCTAAATTTGAGCAAAAAATTGTCATAAGGCAGCTTATGCTGACTCAACGCTTTTTGGTTCTTGAATTTCGTGTTTCGTAGCAGTCAAAATGGGCAAAAACAGCATGTTTTTAGGTTGCTCTCATAACATGTTGAATTAATAGCTTTAAAACGCTCAAAATCTACTTATATAGGACCAAAATTCAGGCTGAATTGCCTTTTTGCGCGGCCCTCTGTCTATATTCCGAGAATAAAATTTGGTTCGATCAAAGTTTATAAATCCCATATATAGAGCTTTAAGACAACGAAGACACAAGATAATGGGTTCATAATATCTTTGCAAGGAAAAGTCTGTGGATAACCTGTGTATATTAGGGGGTAACCTTGTGATGAACTCAAACTAGTACGTTATTTTTTAACTAAGCCTTTTTTGTGCGATAAAAGACCGACAATTTTGCCTTTTTTGCCCTAAATTGGCACTCTTATCGACCGCATAATCAGTGTGATAAAAATACTATCCACCGGCTTAATTTTCACTGATCGGTCCTCAATAATGGAGTCGTTATGGAATTTTTCAGGCATTTTTGCCTTTTCAAACCGGTTTCATTGTTAGCGCATTGTTGGTGCATTAATGGCGGCGCCAAATATCTAAGTACAATGTCAAGCGCCCTATCTGTCGTCTCTCAAGTCGTTCCCGTCGAATACCTGAGAGGGTTGTTGGGCGCTGATAGTAGCCAATGCCTTTAACCTTGCTGCTAAGATAAAAGGGTGTGAGAAAGGAACGACCAATGACATACGTGATGGCTTTAGACCAAGGCACTTCGAGCAGCCGTGCGATAATTTATAACAGCTCTGGCGAGGTGGTGGGCTCGGCCCAGCAGACTATCGATTCTGTTTATCCACAAGATGGTTGGGTAGAGCAAGATCCGAATGTTATTTGGCAGTCTATTTTGCAGGTGGGTCGAGGCGCCTTAAAATCTGCATCTATTGGGGCCAGCCAAATACAGGCCATTGGCATCACAAACCAGCGCGAGACCACCTTGCTTTGGGATCGACAGTCGGATGAATGCCTATACAACGCTATTGTGTGGCAGGACCGTCGTGGCGCAGACCGATGTAGTGAGATGGCTGGCGAGCAACTCGCTGATGGGCGAGATTTAGGCGCTGCCATTAATCAAATCACTGGACTCATTATTGATCCCTATTTTTCCAGTACCAAACTAGCTTGGTTGCTGGGCAATGTCCCTGGGGCTCAGGCTAAAGCGCAAGCCGGTGAACTATGCTTTGGTACGGTAGATTCTTTTTTGATTTGGAAGCTGACCGTGGGAGCGAGTCATGTCACAGATGCAACCAATGCCAGCAGAACCCAGTTATTTGATATTACGGCGAATCAGTGGAGCGTAGAGCTCACAAACTATTTTGCAATTCCTCAGGCTATATTGCCCAAGGTGCAAGACAGTGTTGCAGAATTTGGTATTGCAGATGCGCAGTGGTTTGGTGCGCCAATTCCGATATTGGGGGTTGCCGGAGACCAGCAAGCGGCGTTAATAGGACAGGCGTGCTTTAAGCCCGGTATGTCTAAAAGCACGTATGGCACCGGTTGTTTTGTAATGACCCACACAGGCGAGCGTGTGCGCTACTCGAAGAAAAACTTATTGGCCACCATCGCTTACCGTATTGATGGGCAAACCAGTTATGCCTTGGAAGGCAGCATTTTTGTAGCGGGGCAGGCGGTGAAGTGGCTCCGTGATCAGCTGGGTTTAATTGAGCATGCTTCAGACACTCAGGCTGCTTATGAGCGCACCGAGGGCGATGCTCAGGGTGTTTACGTTGTGGCTGGATTTACCGGGTTAGGTTCGCCGCAATGGCGGCCAGATGTTAGAGGCTTAATCACCGGCTTAACATTGAGCAGCGACAAAGATCATATTATTACTGCGTTTCTGCAAAGCGTGGCTTTTCAAACCGAAACCCTGCTCAGCTTAATGGCCGAAGAAGGTGCTCCGGTAGATACCCTGCGGGTGGACGGCGGCATGGTGGTGAATGAGGCACTCTGCCAATTTCTGAGTGATATTTTGCAAGTGACCGTTGAGCGTCCTGCAGATATTGAAACTACGGCCAAAGGCGCGGGTGTTCTTGCGGCTATTGGTTGTGGGGTGTTGAAAGATTTGGAAGATGCAGCAACCCATTGGCGTTTGGATAAACGCTTTGCGCCGCAGATGAATGAGCCGGTTAGAGCGCAACTCCTAGAGGGTTATAACCACGCGTTGAAGCAGGCTCTTTCTTGACAAGGAGCCTTTTAAGCGAGGCTTAATAGGAAGTTGTATTAGGGTGCTGAAATCAATAGCTGTTATGCATGCCCATTAGAAAGTGCCAATTAATACCAGGCAAGTTTGGTCGGCATAAGCTGTGCTGTTCCAGGGTTTCATTGACGGCCTAACAGCAAGAATTCTACTAATGCTTTTTGCGTGTGTAGACGATTGCCTGCTTCGTGAAAGACCACTGATCTAGGATCATCTAGCAAAGTGTCGTTGACTTCTTCGCCCCGGTGGGCGGGCAAGCAGTGCATAAACAATACTTCTGGGTCTGCGATATCCAGTAGCGCTTCATCTACTTGATAAGCACCAAAGGTAGCGCTACGACCTGATTCCTGACCCTCATGACCCATAGACGACCATACGTCAGTGACGACAAGGTGAGCGCCTTCAACAGCCTCGCGGAGGTCTAGTACTCGTTCCGCCGTTGTACAGCTGGCAAGAATGTCCGCATTGGGCTGGTGGCTGTCCGGGCACGCAATTCTTAAATTAAAGCCCCATTGCTTGGCCGCGTTGATATAGGAATGGCACATATTGTATCCGTCGCCTAGGAAAGTAACGGTTTTGCCTTCAATGGATCCCCGATGCTCTTCAAACGCCTGTATGTCTGCTAGCAGTTGGCATGGGTGCAGTAGCGAACTCATGGCGTTAATGACAGGAATGGTCGCGTACTCAGCTAGGCGCTCCATTGCTTCCTGATCAAGTGTTCTGATCATGGCAATATCAACCATCTCTGACAGCACTCTTGCCAAATCTTCAATGGGTTCGCCGCGGCCAATCTGTGTATCTGCACTGCCGAGGAAAATGGCGTGCGCGCCCATCTGCGCAAATCCTGCCTCAAAAGCAACGCGGGTCCGTGTACTGCTCAGCTGTAATATCAGCGCACCGGTTTTACCCACAAGTGGCTGATAGATTTCTCCTGCCGCATGCATTTTGCGGAAATTTTTAGCTCGGTTAATCACATACTTAAGTTCATCGCTAGTGAAATCCAGCAATGACAAAAAATCCCGTTTTGCTATAGGAGTATTACTCATCAGTACCTGTCGAATTTTTAAGGGTTGATTAGGCCGGCAACTTTGGCGACTAACTCGTCTGCCTCAGCGTCTGTCATTGTCAAAGGCGGCAGTAAACGCACAATATTGCCCTGGGTGACGTTGATCAGCACACCGTCTGCTAGAGCGCGATGGACCAAGTTTGGCGCATCATCATTCAGTTGCACTGCTAACATAAGACCTGCTCCGCGAATCTCTTTGACATTGTTGTTGCCATCAAGGACTTTCCTGAAGCCTGCTTGAATGCGCTCACCAAGGAATAATGCGCGTTCCTCTAAGTTTTCTTGCTCAATGACATCAATCACTGCATGGGCCGCAGCACAGGCCAGCGGATTGCCACCGAAAGTGGAGCCATGATTGCCCGGTACAAAAAGGGACGCCGCTTCTCCGTGAGCCAGGCATGCGCCAATGGGCATACCATTGCCTAGCCCCTTCGCGGTGGTGATCACGTCGGGCATTATGCCTTCATGTTGAAAGGCAAAATATTTGCCGGTTCTTGCGTTACCGGTTTGCACTTCGTCTACCATCATCAGCCAGTCGTACTGGTCGCAAATTTTTCGTAAGGCTCCAAGGTAGCCGGTTTTGGGGATGTGAATGCCGCCTTCGCCGAGTATCGGTTCAACCAACAAGCCGACAACATTTGGGTTGTTGCGGGCTATGTTTTCAATAGCGCCAATATCATTAAAAGGCGCGCGCACAAAGCCGCTGAGTAGGGGTTCAAAGCCTGCATGTACTTTGCGGTTACCTGTAGCGGTTAGCGTGGCCATAGTGCGACCATGAAAACTGCCGTCTACCACGACGATGCACGGTGACTTAATGCCCTTGTTGTTGCCTTTCAGTCGTGCCAATTTAATGGCAGCTTCATTGGCCTCTGCGCCTGAATTAGAAAAGAACACGTTATCCATACCCGACTTGCGGCAAAGGCGTTCAGCCAAAGCTGTTTGTAGGGGTATTTCATATAAATTTGAGGTGTGGATCAATGTGCTTGCTTGCTTGGCAATAGCTTGGGCTACGTGTGGGTGAGCATGACCTAAACCGCACACAGCAATACCTGTCAGACCGTCGAGATAGCGTTTGCCTTCTGTATCTTCCAGATAGCTGCCATTGCCGCTAACGAAGTGTACGGGCATTCGACCATAAGTGTTCATTACGTGGTTCATATCTACAACTTCTGAGTGGCTACTCTTAATTTATGTAAATGCTTGGTGACTAACAAATACCGGCCTAACTATTGTTATCAGACTCTTAGTCTGCCCTTCGTATCGAGTTCTTTGCACGCTGTTCTTTTTAAAGGAAAACAAGGCTTAGCAAAAACGAAAAAAGCCGCAACGAATGCGGCCAATAAAAGCGGGATGTTACTAAAACACTCCCCGCTGGGCAACTACGAGTTCATTTTATTGATAATCGGTAAAGAAAAGCACAGAGGCTGTAAAAAATTGCTTTGCAGGTAGGCTAAGAGTTATCAACTATGCTTCAGCCAAATAGAGTGCAGTATTCGCTTGGGTCGAGCTTGATTTTTTTCAGACGTGGCTGAGGCTTTCTCTCAGTCTGGTTAAGCCCTCATCCAGCATCGCCTCAGGGCAGGCAAAGTTGAACCTGATATGGTCTTCCAAACCAAATTGCTTGCCATTAGAAATCCCCAGTCCGTGGCTTTCAAAATGGGCATCTATATCGTTTAAGCCTAAATCGCGCACATCTATCCAAGCTAGATACGTTGCTTCCAGCAGAGACATTCTTGGGCCTGCGACAGTGATCAGCCTTTCATAGTTGGTGCGCAGTTGGGTGAGCAGATTTGATACCCAGTCTGAGCGGTCGTTAAAGCAAGCTTCTGATGCAATATGGTTCAGCGGCCCAACTCCAGAAACTAGACCTTTTTCTGTTGCCTGAAATCGCGCCCTTAGCTGCGCATCTGGGATCACAGCCGCGGCGCAACTTAAGCCGGGAATATTATAAGTTTTGGTTGCCGCAAAAAGGGTAATAGTCCGGTTGGCAATCTCTGGCAAAACGTGGGCAATGGGTTGGTACTTTGCCGCTGGATCAATGATGAGGTTGCAATGAATGTCATCAGACACCAGCAACAGATCATTCGTTTCAATAAATTCAGCTAACGCGCAGAGTTCTGCCAAGCTGTATGCGCGTCCTGTGGGATTTTGTGGGTTGGCAATAAAGACCATTTTTGTACTTTTGGCCAGCTGTTGACACATATAGTCGATGTCCATCTCCCAGCGACCATTGACCAATTTCAGAGGTGTTAATATTTGCTCCACGCCCGCGTTTTGGCCAATTTCTAAAAATGGATAGTAAACTGGGGTTGGGATCATAATGCTCTGATCATTTGCCAGCGTGCGCGCGGCCATATTAAGACCCGGTACAACCCCAGGCAGCCAAACGACCCACTCTTCCGGCACCTGCCAGCTAAAATGGTGGACCAACCAGCCTTGAAACGCCTTAGTAAGCGAATCTGGTTGTTGGCTATAGCCTAAAATCGGGTGCTCCAAGCGCTGATGTAGCGCCTGCAGAACAAAATCTGGCGAAGCGAAGTCCATGTCCGCCACCCAAAAAGGCAAAATATCCCTGCCGCCATATTTTTCCCATTTGGTGCTCTGGGTGCCTTGGCGCTGGATTAATTGATTTAAGGGTGTAGCCATGTACCAGTCCTTAATTGGAATAAATTGATAAAAGTTAAAATGTCGCAAACGGCTTGCTTTTAGGGGCCTTTCCTTTGGACTATCTTAAAACCACTCTAAAGCCGGTGAACAAGTCACGATGCCCTTACTTGTAAAATTTTATTTTATCCGCATTAATGGGATGGGTTATTGCTAAGCGACGCTGAGTAAAGTCATATAATAAGATAAACGTTAAGCGCTACAATACACCCTTTTAACGAGAGGAGCTCAACATGTCAGAAGAAGTCTTGGATAACATCAAGCAGCAAATTACTGAAAACCCGATCATTCTATATATGAAGGGGTCTCCTCAAGCACCTCAGTGTGGATTTTCTGCACAAACGATTGAATGCCTGGTGGCCTGTGGTCAGCGCTTTGCCTATGTGGACATTTTGAGTAATCCAGAAATTAGATCTGCATTGCCCGGATACGCTAATTGGCCAACATTTCCGCAGCTTTGGGTAGATGGAGAATTGGTCGGCGGTTGTGACATCATTACTGAAATGTTTGAAGCAGGGGAGCTAGAAACGTTGCTGGTTGAAACCAGTGCAAAATACCCCTCTCCAGAAGCAGACTAGCAGCTACCTCGCTATTCGTTTGAACCCCTGGCTGAATCCAGCCAAGCAGTTTGGTAATCCCAAGCGTTGACAATATGGCAGAACAGCAAGGCTGTGCGTTCTGCATCGTAGGAGGCGTTGTGTGCCTTGGCTTCGCTGAAATCTATCCCCGCTCGGCGGCATGCCTCACGTAATACAGTGTGACCAAACGCCAGCGCGCCAAGGGTCGCGGTATCTAGTGCAGTAAATGGGTGAAAAGGGTTGCGCTTCAAGTTAGTGCGTTCGCAGGCCATATTTATAAAGCCCTGATCGAATGATGCGTTATGGGCCACCATAACTGCGCGATGACAGCCAGATGCTTTCATTTCTTCTCTGACCTCGCGAAAAAACTCGGTCAGCGCATCTTTCTCATCGATACCATTTCTATCCGGGTCATCGAGATCAATTTTTGTGACCTTTAAACTAGCGGGATCAATAATGCTATTTGGGAACGGATTTACGTCCCATCGAGCGTGCCGCTTAACAGACAACTCGTCTTCGTTCATAGTGAGAAACGTACAGGCAATCTCGAGTACCGGGTTAGATTCCTTACTGAATCCACCAGTTTCTAAATCAACAACAACCGGCAAGTAGCCGCGAAAGCGTTCAAATATTTCCATTGCGGCAAGATAACAGAATTCAATAACGGCGAGGGTTAATTTTTCTGCTTTATAGGTAATCTCTTCCCAAGGGGGCGTTAAAAGGTGCGTTATCCGGAGCAGCCTAGATTTTCTTTCTTAATCGATGTAACGCATATATATGGTCATCCAATGAGGCATCGCATAATATGTCGCGGTCATTTTCAAGGGAAGTTCCGTGTCAGACAAAAACAAAATCGTCCTCGCTTATTCTGGTGGCCTAGACACTTCGGTTATCTGTCGCTGGCTACAAGAAACCTACGATGCTGAGGTTGTAACTTTTACCGCGGATATCGGTCAAGGGGAAGAAGTAGAACCGGCCCGTGAAAAAGCCAAAGCCATGGGTGTGAAAGAAATCTATATCGAAGACATCACCGAAGATTTTGTCGCCAACTACGTCTTCCCCATGTTTCGTGCCAATACCGTTTACGAGGGCGAGTATCTGCTGGGCACCAGTATTGCGCGGCCGCTCATTGCTCGTCGTTTGGTAGAAATAGCCAAAGAAACCGGTGCATTCGCCGTTTCTCATGGGGCCACCGGCAAGGGTAACGACCAAGTGCGATTCGAATTGGGCGCCTACGCGTTAGATCCAGATATCAGGGTCATTGCGCCATGGCGCGAGTGGGACTTGAGTTCGCGTGAATCACTGATGGATTTCTGTGAAAAGCATCAAATTCCTGTGGACTATAAGCGTGGCTCTAAGTCACCTTATTCAATGGACGCTAATTTATTGCATATTTCTTATGAAGGCGGCGGCTTAGAAGATCCTAGCACCCCGGCTGATGAAGACATGTGGCGTTGGACAGTTTCGTCAGAGGTTGCTCCGGACAAAGCTGAGATCATAGAGCTTACCTATAAATTCGGTGATCCGGTTGCTCTAAACGGCAAACCACTGTCAGCAGCGGAAATGTTGCGCGAATTGAATCGTTTGGGCGGTATCCACGGCGTTGGACGATCCGATATTGTAGAAAATCGTATGGTCGGCATGAAGTCTCGCGGTTGTTATGAAACACCTGGCGGGACCATTATGTTGCGTGGTCACAGAGCCATGGAATCTATTACCCTTGATCGAGAAGTCGGCCATCTCAAAGATGAGTTGATGCCGCGCTACGCTAAAATGATTTATAACGGTTATTGGTGGTCACCAGAGCGTAAAGTGCTACAAGCGCTGATTAATGAATCGCAAATCCCAGTGAACGGTACCGTTACGCTGAAATTATATAAAGGTTCTGTCACTGTTGTTGCTCGGGCTTCTGCGGACAGTTTGTACGACGAAGACGTAGTTACTTTTGAGGACGATCAAGGAGCTTACGATCAAGTCGATGCTGGTGGCTTTATTAAGCTTAATGCACTGCGCTTACGCTTAGGTGCCAAGCGTGGTCGTGATTACTCATAGCGCGCTAGGCAGCAAATTTAGTCATGTCTGATCAACAGTTGGATAGGCAGCCTGATCGACAGTCGCCTATTGGCGTATTCGATTCAGGTATGGGTGGTTTAACTGTCTTGTCGGCCTTGGCTAAGGCCATGCCCAACGAGCAGTTCATCTACTTGGGCGACAGTGCCCGACTTCCATATGGCACCAAATCACCAGAGACAGTCGTGCGTTATGCGCGGCAGGCTTCGAAAGAATTGGTGCGGCGGGGCGTTAAAGCCTTGGTCGTTGCCTGCAATACAGCCTCAGCTTCAGCTCTTAAAATTCTTGCCGAAGACTTTTCTCCATTGCCGGTTTACGGCGTAGTAGACCCCGGTGCTCGGGCCGCAGCAAAGCAGGCTGACGCCAGTGGTGTTTTGGTCTTAGCCACAGAAAGTACAATATTAGGCGGCGCTTACCAGCGCGCACTGCTCAAAAAAAATCCATCGCTAACCATTTATGGTCGGGCTTGCCCACTGTGGGTGACGTTGGCCGAGCAAGGGTGGGTGAACGAGCAGGCGACATCGTTAACTCAACATACGTTAGAGCATGGATTGCGTGGATTTGTGGATGACTTGGTTTCTACCTCTAACCACCCCAAGACTGTGCTGTTAGGGTGCACCCACTTTCCGCTATTTCGTCAGCAAATTGAGGCATTAGTTGGCGCTGATGTGCAGGTGGTCGATTCGGCGCAAACAACGGCCGCTACTGTGTCTCACGACTTATTAAAGTTGGAATTGTTGCGCGATACCCCGTCGTCAGATGACGAGACAGTGTTTTTGGCCACAGATGGCGTTGAGCGATTCCGCAAAGTGGGCGGCTATTTCTTTGGCGGTCCATTGAGCAATGTGAGCCTGGTCGACTTATAAATAGATATGCCCCGCTAGCAAACTGGACTGAGAAAAAAAGCCGGACAAAGGCCGTGAACAAAAACCTTAGTCGTCGGCCTTGTCTTTAAATTCGCATAAATCTTCAATACTACAGCTACCGCAGCGGGGCTTTCTCGCCACACATACGTAGCGTCCATGCAGAATCAGCCAGTGGTGCACGTCCACCTTGAACTCTGCAGGCACAAACTTTATCAGCTTGTCTTCAACCTCCCGGACATTTTTCCCCGGTGCTATTTTGGTCCTGTTGGACACGCGGTAAATATGCGTATCTACGGCTATCGTTGGGTGACCATAGGCGGTATTGAGTACAACGTTCGCAGTCTTGCGGCCAACACCGGGTAGTGCCTCCAATGCCTCTCTATCCTCGGGCACCTGGCTGTTGTGCTCGTCCATCAAAATTTTGCAGGTTTTGTGCGCGTTGAAGGCCTTTGTGTTGAATAAGCCAATGGTTTTAACGTATTCCTTCAGCCCGTCTACGCCCAAATTGTAAATGGCCTCTGGCGTATTGGCCGCAGCAAACAGTGGCCCTGTGGCTTTGTTGACGCCAACGTCAGTGGCTTGGGCGGAAAGCAACACCGCAATAAGCAATTCAAAGGGCGAGTCATAATTAAGCTCGGTGGTGGGGTTTGGATTTTCGGCGCGTAGGCGGGTGAAAATTTCATGGCGTTTGTCACCGTTCATAGACCACCTCTAAATAGAATTGGTAGATAGTAACTTACGGGTTCGCTCTGCGCACTGCATCATTGGCTGTGCCAGTTTCTTTCTCAACTTCTTTTTTTGCAGTGGGACCACTTTGTGTTGCTGTTAGCGCTTTAACCGCTGCGAATAAAAGTCCGGCCAGGAGAAATGCGCCCGGAGGATAGACTGCCAAAGGCAGTGGCGCTGAGGTGAAAATTGTCAGTTGCCAGTCAGCGCCTAAGCTACCTACTAATAGCTCCATATCATTAAATAGAGTGCCATTACCCAGCAACTCTCTTACTGCGCCTAAAGCCAAGAGCGCAATGGCAAATCCCGTAGCCGTGCCAAGCGCGTCGACTATTGCGCGGCCCACAGGTTGTCTGCTAGCAAAGGCCTCGGCCCTGCCCAGAATCATGCAGTTAGTCACAATTATTTGAATGAAGAGCGCAATGCGGGTATATAAATCGAAAGCGTAAGCTTCTAAAACCATCACCGCTACCGTGGTAAAAGTGGCAATAATAAGCACGAAGCAGGGTAGGCGAGCCACGTCAGGAATAATTTTTCGCAGCAGTGAGATGCTTGTGTTGGCGCCGAGCAAAACAAATCCGCTGGCTAAGGCCAACCCCAACGCGTTGGCAATACTGTTACTTACAGCCAGCAGTGGGCAAAGACCCAGAAGTTGCGCCCAGGCCGGATTATTCTCTATTGCGCCACGGCTGAAATCGTTATTCGACACAGGGATATTTCTCGGTGTGGTAGCGGATCCGGGTTTGGATATTTAGCGCCGCCTTTTTAATCGCTCGTTGGGTAATGGTTGCCCCAGTAATATTGTCCAAATTTTGCCATTGTGCAATTGATTGCTGGTCGAGGTCGGGCAGGTAGCTGTTGCGCTTGTGATCAATGAAGTCGCCAATGCCTGGTGTTTCTTGGTGACGCGTGACTCGCAAACTAAGCTGTTCTTGCCTGGTAGTTTTTCCGCGGGGTGCTTCATCATCAGGTAAGTTTGGGTGGTACAGGGCAAAAAAATTGATCGGTCCTGAGTAGCCGTTTTCTGCATGCTTAATGAAATAGCCCAACTGACAGCTTCCACTAATATCGTCCACCCAAAAAATTTTATCAGGCAGCGGTTGTTTAAGTAGCTTAGCCATTATTGCTCGGGCTTTTTGTGTTCTATTTTTTTCAATATCACCGCGGGTTATACCATTCATGGCAAATAACAAAAGCCCACAGGCAGCGCCGATCAACGTAAGCGCGGTCAGCGTTTTAAACATGCCGGCTCTCCCGCTGTCTGTGGATGCGGTTGAGTAGTGGCGTAGCGCAGTTGGCGAGCAAAATGGCGAAAGCGATGCCGTCGGGTAGGTTGCCTTGGGTGCGTATGACAAATAGAAGGATGCCTATGCTGACGGCAAAAATCACCTGATGACTGTGTCGGCTTGGGTGCGTGACTGGGTCCGTTGCAACAAAAAAAGCCGCGGCTATAGTGCCGCCAGTAGTCCAATGAAACCACGCAGAGCCCATACTTTGTGTGGAGCCTTGGTCATATGTGACGCTGGCCAGCAGACCAACGGTAATCAGTAGTGCCAGAGGAATTCGCCAGCTGATAATCCGGAGATAGATTAGGCCCAAGCCGCCGAGTAAAAACAGTCCGGCGATAATTTGTTGATGCAGAACTTGTGGGCTATTGAGTAAAAACTCATCAACCGTCATAGCATCGCGGTAGCGAAATTCTGAAAGGTAGGTGGCACCGCTGAGGGTGTCCGCTCCTAAATTTTCTACGCCCTCCAGTGCCGGCCATGCGGCTAATGCTTGGGGGAAAGAAAGTAATATTACCGCGTAGCCCACCATGGCTGGATTAAAGATATTGTTACCTAGTCCGCCATAAGCGTGTTTTGCCAGGCCAATGGAGGCGAGCGCCGCGACTGCTAAAATTTGTATGGAAACATAGGGCGGAAGGCAAATGGCAATGAGCCAGGCAGCCAGCAAGGTTGTGCCGTCGCCAAGGTTGTTGTGTAGGGGTGCGCGCAAATTCGCCGTGGCAAGACTGCCGTTTTTAAGGGCGACAACGAGCACCTCGGTGGCCAAGCAAAAGGCAGATAACCAGAATAAATTCCACACTACGCCCAAACCGAGATAGAAGGTCATGCCGGCTAAGCCGGGGAGCAGTGCAACGAGAACCCATGCCATGACATTGGGTGTCTTAATGATTTTGCGTGCTTTCACTGATCACCGCTCCGACTCTGCTGAGGTCTTTGCAGGCGCTCGTTGATGCGCTGTTGGCGACGCTGGTCGCCCTCTTCTTGTTTAGCTTGCAGCCGCGACTGATGATTTTCAAAGCGATCTTGAATACGCTCCTTTTCGACGTTTTCTGCAAGTCGCTGCTGTTCTATCTCTTTGCCGTGAGCAAAGAATTGCGCCAAATTGATTTCGCTGGGACACACTCTGTCGCATAAGCTGCATTCAATGCAGTCTTGCAGGTTCAGTTCGTCTGCCTGTTCCCATAACCCGCCGTTACCGAGTTTTAGCAGTTGGTCGGGTAACAGATCTTTGGGGCAGGCTGGCGCGCATTGACCGCAGTTAATGCATCCTTTGCCTTTCAGTACGAATGGCTTGTCAGTCAAATCTGTGGTTGGGTTGGCGACGGGTTCTAAGGTGATGCAGTCCACTGGGCAGGGTGAAATACACAGTTCGCAGCCGGTACAGTCTTTGCTCAGCACAGTGTGCATAAACCCTTGGGCGCCAATAATGGCATCCACCGGACAGGGCGGCAGGCACAAGGTACAGCCAATACATTCAGCTTCGTCAATGACAGCAACCAAGGTTAGCGGCTCTGCTAATGTTTGAGCCGGTATTTCCACCCCCATCAAAGCACTTAACTGAATAACCAATTCTTGCCCGCCGGGCGGGCATAGATCTATTTGCGCACCGTCAGCAACCGCCTGTGCATAGGGGCGGCAACCGGGATAACTGCATTGGGCGCACTGGGTCTGCGGCAGCAGGGCGTCAATGATTGTAACAAGACTGTCTTCGTCTTTTGCCACATTGCCGCGAATCCATAACACGCCAGCGGCAAATACCAGCAAAGCGCAAATGATGAGCAGTGGCCCAAACATCAGCTACCAATGCCCTGAAAGCCCATAAATGCCAGGCTCATGAGTCCTGCACTTATTAGAGCGATGGGCGTACCTGCAAAAGCTTCAGGTAGGCTGGCTTGTTGTAACTGCTCGCGCAGGGCACCAAATAACACCATTACCAGCGTAAACCCCGCCGCAGCACCAATGGCGAATGTCAGTGTTTGCAGCAGCGTTAAATTTTGATTGATGGCCAGTAAGGTCACTCCTAATACGGCGCAGTTACTGGTGATGAGGGGCAGATAAATACCCAGCAGTTGGTGCAATACTGGGGAGGTGGCGTGCAGATAAACTTGGATCAGTTGTACCAGCCCGGCAATGACCACGATGAACAAAATGATATTCAGGTAGGTTAGGTCCAAGGGCACCAGAATGCCGTGGTAAATGAGGTGCGAGATGACGGCTGCGAGAGCAAGTACAAAAGTTGTGGCTAGACCTGTTGCAAAGGCGGTGTCGTAGCTTTTGGTGATGCCCATAAAAGGACACAAGCCCAAGAACTGAGCCAAGACAAAATTGTTCACCAACAGTGCGCCGATTAAAATTAGGCCGAGTTCAGTCACAGGTTAAGGCGGCTTGTGTTGAGCTGTTGCTGGGTGTTTGCGCACATTTTTGACGCAAACAGTTTTATTCTGCCTAGTTCATATAGCCGATGGCATACCGCACAGTAGCTGGTCGCTGCGACTAGCAAAGCGTTTCCGCTCTTGTTAACGCCTCAGCATTAAGCATTACTTAACGTCCATGCCGGGTTCTGCGCCGCTGTCAGGTGCAAGTAGGAAGAAGTTAGCTCCGCCAGGACCGGCTGCTAAGACCATGCCTTCGGAAACGCCAAAGCGCATTTTTCTTGGTGCTAGGTTGGCAACCACGACGGTTAAACGACCGACTAAATCTTCTGGGTTATAAGCTTCTTTGATGCCTGAGAATACGAAGCGTTCATGGTCGCCCACATTTAAAGTGAGTTTAAGTAATTTATCCGCGCCCTCTACTGCTTCGGCGGAGATAATTCTCGCTACCTTCAAGCTCACTTTGGTGAAGTCGTCTATATCGATAAATTCACTGTTTGAAGTGTCGTTCTCTTGCTTGGCATGCTTAGAAGTTTTTTGTTGCTTGTTCTTTTCTGCTGTTTTGTTTTCAGCAGATTGCTCAGCGGGTTCCACAGATGCGTCTACCAAATGAGCAACCGTTTTGCCTTCAATACGCTGCAACATAGGTTTGAATTTGTTTATCTTATGGCCGCTGAGCAAATGCCCGCAGTCAGACCATGCGAGCGGCGCAACGCCGAGAAACTCCTCGGCCTTTTCTGCCGTCACCGGCAAAATCGGCTTGAGGAAAATAGCGAGGAAGCGGAACATGTTAATGGCTTGGCTACACACCAACTGTACTTTGTCGCGCAGCTCCGGATTTTTTACCATAGCCCAAGGTTCATGCTGAGCAATGTATTGATTGGCTAAATCGGCCAAGCCAGTGATTTCACGCACTGCCTTGCTGAATTCACCTCGTTCATAAAGTGCCGCAATGTTTTCTGCTTGCTCGGTGAATTTCGCCATTAACGCGCTGTCGTGAATTCCGTCGGACATTATACCGTCGAAGTTTTTCACCAAGAAGCCCGCTGTACGGCTGGCGATATTGATGACTTTACCGACCAAATCTGAGTTCACGCGGAGCACAAAATCCTCTAGGTTGATGTCTAAGTCATCTACCGAATTGCTCAGTTTGGCTGCGTAGTAGTAGCGCAGATATTCTGGGTTCAAATGTTCTAGGTATTTTTCAGCGAGAATAAATGTACCCCGAGACTTAGACATTTTGGTGCCGTCTACAGTGACAAATCCATGCGTATGTACTTTGGTCGGTGTGCGGAAACCTGCGCCGTCTAAAACCGCCGGCCAAAATAGCGCATGGAAGTTAACAATATCTTTACCGATAAAGTGGTGTACCTCTGCGCTGGAACCTACATTCCAGAAATCATCGAATTGTAGGTTTGGGTCGTTCTGCGCACTGCAGTAGTTTTGGAAGCTGGCCATATAACCAATGGGCGCATCCATCCAAACGTAAAAATATTTGTCTGTAGTGCCGGGAATAGTAAAGCCAAAGTAGGGCGCATCTCTTGAGATATCCCAAGGGCGCAGACCATCGTCCAACCATTCGCTGAGTTTATTGGCGATTTCAGGTTGTACCGCGTCCGTTCTTGTCCAATCTTTAAGGAATTGACTGTAGCTGGCTAAGTCAAAGAAGTAGTGGGTTGAGGCGCGCAGCTCTGGCGTTGCGCCTGAATAAATGGACTTAGGATCGATAAGGTCTGTGGCGTCATATGTGGCGCCGCAGGCCTCGCAGTTGTCACCGTATTGGCCTTCAACCTTGCACTTTGGGCACCCGCCAACAACGAAACGGTCGGCTAAAAATAGGCCCTTTTCCGAATCGTATAACTGCTCAACTTCTTTGGTAAAAATCAGGCCTTTTTCTTGGAGGCGGTTATAAATGAGTGACGAGAAATGCTGGTTTTCGTCACTGTGGGTAGAGTAGTAGTTGTCGTGGCTGATTAAAAAGCCCTGAAAATCTTTTATATGTAATTGACGTATATTTTCGACCAGTAATTCTGGCGTCACTGACTCTTCGTCGGCCTTAATCATGGTGGCTGTGCCGTGGGTGTCGTCCGCGCACACATAGATGGTTTGATTGCCGCGCATGCGTTGGAAGCGTACCCAGATATCTGTTTGTACGTGCTCAAGCATGTGCCCAAGATGTATAGGGCCGTTGGCGTTTGGCAGGGCGCTGGTAACTAAGATTCTACGTGACATGTGGGGCCTATGAGTACCGTGAAGCATTGAACGCCGCGGAAATGATCGACAGCGTTAAGATCGGAGCAATATACATTGCCTTGAAGAAGAATAAAGCCAAATTAGAGCAAATGGGCTTACACTATTCGCCTTGTTTTATTTGGATGTTAGACACTGATGAAGGTTGAAGATTTTTTAGACCCCTATTTAAGGCAAACTTGGGGTTCCTTGGGTGCCCGAGTACTGTCATCTGGCAAGCACGTTTCGATTACCTTAGGTTATCCCGCCCAGGGCATGCAGGCAAAGTTAACTGAGCAACTCTCAGCTTTTTTGGGTGTTGACGATATCGAATTAGATATTGGCTTTTCAGCCACACCTGGTAGAGGCTTCGGTCAGGTGAAAAACGTAGTCTTGGTGAGCAGTGGCAAGGGCGGTGTAGGCAAATCTACTACGGCGGTCAACTTGGCACTAGCGCTGGACGCAGAGGGAGCGAAAGTTGGGCTCTTGGACGCAGACATTTACGGCCCCAGCCAAGGCATGATGCTTGGCGTAGCAGAGGGTCGTCGGCCAGACATCAAGGATGGTAAGTTTTTTGATCCCATTCGGGCCCATGGTATAAAAGCTATGTCTATGAGCTTTATGATTACAGATAAAACCCCAATGGTTTGGCGTGGGCCTATGGCAAGTGGTGCACTGCAACAGATTTTGGGTCAAACTTTGTGGGGCGACTTAGACTATCTGATTGTTGACATGCCTCCCGGCACTGGCGATATACAGTTAACGTTGTCGCAAAAAGCTCCGGTCGCTGGCGCGGTAATTGTAACTACACCCCAAGATATAGCCCTGCTAGATGCCCTTAAAGGCATCGAAATGTTCGCTAAGGTAGACATTCCTGTGCTGGGTATATTGGAGAATATGAGCGTTCATCAATGCGATAACTGCGGCCATCTCAGCCATTTGTTTGGCGAAGATGGGGGCAAGCGAGTTGCCGAAGATTTAGGCGTGCCGTTGTTGGGGCAGTTACCACTAGCTATGTCTATTCGTCAGCAGGCCGATGGTGGCAATCCAACGGTGAAAGCAGAGCCCGACTCCGCTATTAGTGAGCTTTATCGAGACGCAGCGCGTAATATGGCAGCCCGATTATGGGGCAATCAAACTAGCACGCCGACAATTAGTATGGTTGACGATTAATCGCGGTCAATCCCCGACCGCTGGCTAGAATGCAAAAAATAAATTTTAAAAATACAGATCAAGAGACGTAAAGTATGAGTATCAAAGCCGATCGCTGGATTGTTGAGCAAGCTAAAAAAGGCATGATCGAACCATTTGAGGCAGGACAAGTTAGAACGCGAGACGGTAACAAAGTGATTTCCTATGGCACTTCTAGTTACGGCTATGATGTGCGCTGCGGTCCTCAGTTCAAGGTATTTACCAACATCCATTCTGCCACTGTTGATCCTAAAGACTTTGATGAACGCAGTTTTGTAGATGTTGAGGGGGACGTGTGCATTATCCCTCCCAACTCTTTTGCACTAGCTAGTACTGTTGAATATTTCCGTATTCCAGAGGATGTGCTAACAATTTGCTTAGGTAAGTCGACTTACGCTCGGTGTGGAATCATCGTCAATGTAACGCCCTTAGAGCCAGAGTGGGAAGGTCATGTGACTTTGGAGTTTTCTAATACGACAACATTGCCTGCAAAAATTTATGCTAACGAGGGCGTGGCGCAAATGTTGTTCTTTCAGTCTGATGAGCGCTGCGAAACCACCTACAAAGATCGCGGTGGTAAATATCAGGGTCAAACGGGCGTAACACTCCCTAAGCCCTAAGCCCTAAGC
>CAJWNY010000005.1 GCA_913043815.1 uncultured Gammaproteobacteria bacterium | reverse complement strand
TTAACTCTCTAACCCAAAGAGTGGGGGTTTCGTTAAAGCCTTGCAGCTTTTTTAAAAGCAATTGACTACCGGTTTCTGCGGCTTCTGAAGTGACGTATACGCCTTGGATAAGTACGTATCGTAGTTGATTGTCCGATTTATAACGGAAGCGGGCAAATCCACTTAGAGATTGCATGCTTACCAGATCTACAATCTGCTGGGCGCTTGATAGGGTAACAATCTGGATAGCATAACTATGCGTGTCTTGTTTCAGTAACCAATCAGCGTCATTGATACTTATTTGTCTATCGCTCTCGTCTTTTATATTTTCACCTGACGTTGCTGCCAAAGCGTTTTCACTTACTAGCGACAGCAGCACAAATACAGCACCTAAGCCCCTCCATGCTGAACTGCTGAATCGAATACTTTGTTGGCGATGCAGGCCTAACAAAATTCGGACAACGTTTTTTCTAGAGCAGATATACTCACATCTGCAGCAACTCGCACTGCGCCCATTTGATCTGCGACGATGAATCTTAACTCACCATCTACTACTTTTTTGTCCATGCTCATGGCTTTGATCATATCTTCGGACTTTAAATCTAATCCTTCCAAAGATACTGGCAGGTTAAGTTGCTCCAGCAGTTTTTCAATGCGCTGACAATCTTCTCGCGGCAACCCACTAAACTCGACTGACAGCCGGGCCGCCATGACCATGCCTATTGAAATCGCCTCGCCGTGTAGCAATTTACCGTAACCAAGTAGATTTTCGATGGCGTGACCAAATGTGTGCCCGTAATTAAGAATAGCTCGGCGTCCGCCTTCGCGTTCGTCTTCGCTAACAACCGCCGCTTTCACTTCGCATGAACGAGTAATGATGTGGCTTAGTGCTGCCCTGTTGCGTTGGACTAGCGCTTGCGCGTTGTCTTCCATCCAGGTAAAAAAATCCGCGTCGTAGATAACGCCGTATTTTACTACTTCGGCCAGGCCGGCCGCGTACTCTCTATCCGGCAGGGTAGTAAGTACTGAAATATCTGCAAACACCGCTAACGGCTGATAAAACGCACCGATCATATTTTTGCCAACGGGATGGTTAACCGCTGTTTTGCCGCCCACGGACGAATCTACTTGCGACAGCAGTGTAGTGGGTACTTGAATGAAATCTACACCGCGCTGAAAAGTCGCCGCCACAAAACCACATAGATCGCCCACCACACCACCGCCTAATGCGATTAAACAGGTGTTGCGGTTGTGCTTGTTTTCTAAAAGAAAATTCATAGCTTGAGTATAGGTATCTAAGCTCTTATAGCTTTCGCCATCTTGCATTTGAAAGACGTCTACTTGCCTACTTCCAAGTGCCGCTAGAACCTGTCGAAGATAAAGTGGCGCAACAGTTTCGTTGGTGATCACCGCGACCTGATTGCCTTTGATAAACGGAGCGATGCTAATCGCTAGTTTAGCTGGATCTGAAAAACCAACGTCGCCCACAAAAATAGGGTAACTGCGTTCGCCCAAAGACACCATAAGCTTTTGATCGCCGGAACTTGCAGTATTTGTTATATCACTCATTAACTCTCTAGAGACCTTTTAAATTGCCAGAACAAGAAAATATCTTTTCTGATTGGGCTTTGCCGATTCTAGCTTTCTACTTACGCTTTTCTAATTGCCGCACAATTTGGCGAACCACCGCTGTCGCATTTTGGCGGTCTGTAGATATGCGATAGTCCTCTATTTGTTTATATAAAGGCGCTCGTTTTTCCTTCAGATCTTTGAGCACTTTGCGGGGATCTGCTGATTGCAGCAACGGCCGCTTTTTATCTTTGTGTGTGCGGGCGTAGAGTTTTTCTAAGGAGCTATCTAAATGAAAAACCGTCCCGCGAGAGGCCAAATTTTGGCGATTGATTTCTCGCAGCACCGCGCCGCCGCCAGTCGCCATAACGATCCCCTGCATCTGTGACAGATCGTCAATGACTTGCTCTTCACGGTCACGAAAGCCCACCTCGCCTTCAACATCAAAAATCCAGGCAATTTCTGCGCCCGCACGCGTTTCTATCTCATGATCTGAATCAAAAAACGGCCGATTTAATACCTCTGCTAATTGACGGCCAACTGTACTTTTACCCACAGCCATCAATCCGACTAAAAATATGTTTTGCTCTCTCATAGACTGTTAGCGTTTACGTGGCCGCAAAAAGCACCTATTTATTTTTACAATGTGCAGACGAGAGGCGCAAACAAGTTGCTTAGGAACTCACCCCCCCCTCAGGACTTTTAATCCAATGTCACCGTTAGCTCTCGTGATGAATGGATGAATTGTAATCTAAAATGGTGCCGCAGGTATGCAAATGAACAAGAGCAAATTTCTCAAGGTAAGTGGTGAACTTCTTTATAAGGCTGCGACCTCGCGATATAGATTAAAGCTAACTTTGTAGCCCACGGCTTATACTGACTAATTCAGCATTACCTCGCATGGGCGTTTTGCCATTGTGTCTTCGGTAAAATAGAAGGCGTAATGAATATAGGTGAATCTTGCTAATCGTCAAGTCGCATTGTGCGTCGAGATAAGCGGTCGATTAAATCGTTTCGAATATCTATGTCGCTGTACCTGATGAGATGACGGCAAACTGCGTGGGCAATACCCGCTCCGCCGCGGCGTTTTTATCACCTAAAACCTATTCCATTCGCTCAAAGAATAGTCTGCGGCTGTTGCTACCTGCTTAGGGTTGGTTATGGTTAAATGAGACCGCGAAAAACCTTATCGAATATCATGATGGCAACCTACCCTCAGCCCAGCCGAGTGCGCAAAATTCTATTATTCTTAGTGAACCTAGGTATAAGTTCACTGTGCGGATTGGGTATTGGTTTGGCGGGCATTTTCATCTACCTAGATCCGCAAATCCCAAAGGCGCAGACTTTTCGCAATGTTGAGTTCCAAACCCCCTTGCGTATCTATGCTAAGGGCGGAGAGCTGATAGGCGAATTTGGCGAACGCCGATTAATACCTATTGTTATAGATGATGTGCCGCAGCAGTTTATCAACGCAATTTTAGACACCGAAGACAAACGCTTTTATGACCACAGCGGCATCGACTACATCTCTTTAACTAACGACATTTTTCAGCTAATCGGCGGCATGGTTGCGCCTACCGGAGGAAAAGCCGGTGGTGCCAGCACCATCACCATGCAGCTTGCCCGCAACGTGTCTTTTAGCCTTGAGCGCAAGTTCCTCAGAAAGTTCAAAGAAATGCTTTTGGCTTTAAAAATTGAGCAAGAACTAACTAAAAATGAAATTTTGGAGTTGTACATCAATATTGTGCCCTTTGGTAAAAGGGCATATGGCGCAGAAGCGGCAGCACTCACCTACTACGGCAAGTCGCTGAAAGATCTTAAATTAGAACAACTAGCCATGCTGGCTGGCATTCCGCAGAGACCCGAAGCTGGCAACCCCATTAACGGCCCAACCTGGGCGCTACGCCGGCGCAACCAAGTGCTAGGCCGTATGTTGAGTCAAAGCTCAATAACTCAGACCGAGTATGAGCAAGCTGTGAAAACGCCTATAAGCGCTCGGGTTTACGCACGCAACCTAGACTTACCTAGCCCTTATGCTGCTGAATGGGCGCGCCAGCAAGTAAGTGGAAAATTTGCGGATTTGTATACCGGCGGATATCAAATTTATACCACCCTAGATGCTAACACGCAGTCTGCCGCTGTTTCGGCTATGCGTAAGGGGCTTGAAAAGTACGATAGACAGCACGGTTACCGCGGACCTGAAGCTATGGCATCTGATGAAATAATCAGTTTGATCAATGCTCAATTTGCACCAATGCACAATGAAGCACTTATGCAAGAGCCTGAGGCAAGCCCCAACGGCTTTCAAGCAGATTTTGAGCAGCATATAAACGAAGAAATTTTAGCGCCACTAAAAGACATAAAAATCTTTGCTGATATGGCCCCAGCAATCGTTACCCAAGTGGGGGTTCAAGAAGCCATAGCCTATACGTTGGACGGAAAAGCTCACTCTCTTACACGACTCAACTCGCTGTGGGCTAGAGCTTATGTGGACGCAGACCGACGAGGGCCACCGCTTACTTCTATTGGAGAAGTAGTAGCCGTAGGCGACATCATCCGCCTGCAAAAGCGCATTTCAGACAAAAATAAACAGGAGACTTGGCAACTGGCGCAACTGCCGCAAATACAAGGCGCGCTGGTATCATTAGATCCAGAGAGCGGCGATGTTAAAGCCATAGTTGGCGGCTACGACTTTTACCGTAATCAGTACAACTATGCACTTCAGTCTACGCGACAACCGGGTTCTGGCTTTAAGCCATTCTTATACTCCACGGCAATAGCCAATGGCGTTAACCCGGCAGATATTTTTCTTGATGCCCCGCTGGTTTTTGACGATAAGAATTTAGAATCCCAATATCGACCCGACAACGACAATAACCGTTATAACGGACCGACGCGCTTACGCGAGGCGCTGTACCGATCCATTAACTTGGTATCCATGCGCGTACTACTGCGCATAGGTGCTGACAAAGTACTCGATCACGCGAAGCGTTTCGGGTTTGATACAAGCTCTTTCCCCCGCAACACGCAACTCGCCATCGGCGGAGGCACCATGACCGTTGCGCCCTTAGATATGGCCAAAGCCTACGCCGTGCTCGCTAACGGAGGCTATCTGGTGGAAGCGAAAATAATAGACCGCATAATCAATCAGCAAGGCCAGGTGGTGTTCGCCAATAAATCGCCAAAAGTTTGCCGAAACTGTGCAGCGGAAGAAGAACCTATAGCCAACACGGCAGCCACACGACGCGTATCGGTTGCTGCAGACCCAACTGACTGGCTGATGAATAGCGTCTCGCTAGAAGATCTTGTTGAGAGTATTAGAAAAGCCCAGACCCAAGCAAAATATGCGCCTCGAGTGTTAGATCAACGCAATGCCTTCATTATGCAGTCTATGCTGAGAGATGTGATTAAAAGAGGTACTGGACGCAGGGCGCTTGTACTTAAGCGTAACGATTTAGCTGGCAAAACTGGTACCACCAATGACGCCGCAGACACCTGGTTTAACGGCTTCAACAGTAGTTTAGTGGCCAGTGTTTGGGTAGGTTTCAGCGGCCAAGACCCCTTAGGAAGTAATGCTTACGGCTCTAATATCCCGCTACCTATTTGGATAGATTTTATGAGGGATGCATTGGTAGATATTCCCGATATATTACCGAGCCAACCCCCAGGCTTGTTGACGATAAAAGTAGACCCCAAAACAGGCGAGGCAGTTTTGCCCTCGAATCCTGATGGCATCTCAGAATTATTCCTTACTGAAAATGCGCCAACTGCAGCGGAGTCCACCAATCAGGGCATAGGCGGGCAAGACTCTATTAGAGCGGTGGACCTGTTCTAGGTCAGTTTTAACAACTAGGCGATTAATTGACGCCCTGATGCGCGAACTATTGAGCAACCTATTAAACGAACTATTTAATAACCTTAATCAGATCTCCGGCTCTTGGCTCGCCTCTGGGATGATGCCCATTAATCACCCGCAAAGTCTGCTCTCCGTCTACCTTAATTGACATCTTTGCGGCCAACTTTGCATATGTATCGCCAGGACGAGCTTCCACTAAGGCGATACTCTGCTTGTTGATCAGCCGCAGATCATCCGCGGACATAGGGCGAAAAGATGTCACCATATCCCTAAATAGTTTTTCAAAGGCAACGGGGTCGCCCTTATCTTTAATTTCACCATTAAAAACGTAAACGCCATTTTCTTTATACAGTACGGCAATTTTGCGCAGCTTTGGCATCTCACCCGGCACCTTTATAGAAGCCAAATAGCCACCATACGGACCCGCCTGAATTTCCTCACCATTCTCCAAGTCGTCTCGACGCAAGGTTTTAGTTAAATATTCTTCTGGTGATTGAGACTCGGTGGGCAAGCTGGTCCTCCGTGTAGACATAGTGCCTTCGCCATTCGGCTCACTGCCAAACACTTCTGAAGAGGTGGCCTGAACATCCCAGCCCTTGGGAAAGGCAATTTTCAATCTCAACGCACCGTGGTAGTAAACACCATCGTGTACAACCCCCGTGGCAGATTCATCGCCAAAGCGAAGGCCCGGCAACATTGCATAGTACTCCCGCTCGGGTTCCAACAGATCAACCAATTGCAAATGCTGGGACTGCTCAACCAACTCATTTAGGCGCTTGTTGTGAGCCGGGTGACTACCGAGCAAACCGTGGTAAATGGTCGGCGCATTTTTAACCGAGCGTTGAAAATCATCGTGGTCTTGCAGCATCCGAATGCTTGCTAGTAATGCACGGGGGTTATATCCGGCCCGTAAAATAAATTCTGTACCCAGTGCATCAGCCTCTAACTCGTGCTCTCGGCGATAACCTGCCAACGCAGTGGAGCTAATGGTGTTGGCCAATCCGTAAGAGGCACTAGAACCGGTGGCAAACGTGCCCAAAAAACCCAAAATTTTACCCAATCGATCGCGCGCGATAGTGCGCTTGGAATGAGCTCCCACCACGTGACCAATTTCATGCCCAAGCACAGCCGCTAATTCATCTTCATTATTAAAGAAGGCCAAGATGCCGCGAGTGACAAAAATATAAGCGTCTGGAGTAGCCCAAGCATTAACTATAGGCTGGTCTACAACAACAAACGTATAAGCCTTACCTGCATCTGGCGAGACAGCGAGTAAGCGTTCTCCAACTGCTGTGACATATTCCTGCCATTCATCGTCTGGATAGATAACGCCCTTTTCTAAAAATTCATTGTACATCTCGGCGCCGGAGCCGGCATTGGCAGTCATAGGTAGAGTGAGAACAAATGCTAACGCTAGCACCGCAACAACACTCAAAAAGCGATTAGTAAAACCAGGGGCAAAAATATTTTTTATCATTTAGCAGTGCTCGAAATTAAACGGCAAAGAAAGGAAAAAACAAAACAGCTCAAACAGTAAGGATATACAGACTAATTTGCTACATGGAAGCAGTAAGACACCAAGTGCGTTCACTCAACGAAAAGACTTTCTAAATGGTCGTACTCTTAAAGGAGAGGCATAAAGGGGGTCTACATATGGGTAGTAGCCACAATGCCCTCTAATTCAAGCAAAAATTTTGAACAAAAGCGGACTTATCAGAACCGCCCCAGCAAAACGGTGAGTCGAACCAAAGTCTACCAAGCAGTAGACCCAACAACGAACCTACACTTAGAGTTTAACTACCGCCGCTGCTTCTTTTAGCGAAACGCTGACGGTACTTTTCTACGCGACCACCAGTATCCAAGATCTTCTGCTTACCGGTGTAGAAGGGGTGACAGTTTGAGCAAACATCCAAGTGGAGATCGTCTTTAAGAGTAGTACCGATTTGGAGTTCAGCGCCGCAGCTACAAGTTGCCTTCACAATGTTGTACTCAGGATGTATTTCAGGCTTCATAGCGGCTACACGTCATCAAAATTTAGGGTCGTAAAGTTTAACAGAAGCCGATTTATTGGCAACCTCGGCGTAGCGATAAAATAAGTACTACTGCCTAGACTAAACTCAGCCGTACTAGCGCTGTTGACGTTTTCTTAATCCAACTAACTGGCCATTAACGCCCAAACTTTACTTGCTCGCCCTTACTCATTAACCCCGCCAATCTCGCAATCTTTCGTCCCCGGGCTTCGCACTTGGCTCAACTCTCCGTAGAATGACTTATGAATCTTGCAAACCGAATTATCCAAGTAGCCGTTCCGCGGCCATTGCATGCGGTTTATGACTACAGTGTGCCTAAGGATATGCCAATCCCCAACGTCGGAGCTCGCCTGAACGTGCCTTTTGGTCGCACTCAGGTCATTGGTGTTTGTGTGAACGTTGAGGTTGTCAGCCCGCACAAAAGTCCAAAGCCAATTAACGCAATCATTGACAATGACGCTGCTATTACCGGCGAACTGCTGGACTTGGCCCACTGGATGAGTGCCTATTACCATCACCCGCTAGGCGAGGTTCTGGCAACCATTTTACCCAATGCCGCGCGCAAAGGTCTGCCGTTCGTTTTGGAGGAAGAGGATTTTTGGCATTTGGCTGATGCTCAGTACACCAACGCGCGCGCGCCAAAACAAACTGCGCTTGTTGAATATATGAAACAACACCTAGTGGAATATCCCGCAATCGCTGGTAGGGCTTTGATGGAAGGTGGTTTTAGCAGGGCTTTGATCAAAAAACTGGATGAACTGAAAGTTATTACTCGAGTTTCTTCGGCAACTCGCAGAGAACTCGCTGCGAAAGCGCCGGCTTTGGATGCCAGCGCCGAACAAAACGCGGCTATTGATGCTATTGAGGCGGCAGCCAATCACTTTGAAGTTTTGCTTCTGAAAGGCGTTACCGGCAGCGGTAAAACTGAGGTGTATTTACAAAGTATGGCACCGGTGTTGGCGCGTGGCGGCCAGGTGATGGTACTCGTGCCTGAAATTGCTCTGACACCACAAACATTGGCGCGTTTCGAGAAGCGTTTTGGTCAGGTGGGAATGCTGCACTCGGCGTTAACCGACAAGCAACGTTTACAGACCTGGCTCCGTTGCCGCGACGGTGAATTGAATATTTTGATCGGCACCCGCTCCGCGGTGTTTACGCCCTTTAAACAGTTGGCTCTCATCATTGTTGATGAGGAACACGACAGTTCTTACAAACAGCAGGAGGGCTTACGTTACTCAGCCCGAGATCTTACCGCCAAGCGAGCCCACAGCTTGGGTATTCCACTAGTGCTGGGTTCTGCCACGCCATCGCTAGAGTCGCTCTATAACGTGTCGCGCAAGCGTTACACTTTGCTCGAATTACCCCACCGGGCTGGTGGCGCGAGCATGCCGTCCTACAATTTAATCGACCTGCGCGGGCAAACGCTGCAAGACGGTTTTTCTAGAGCGTTGATCGACGTGATTCGTCATCATTTGACGGCTAAAGGTCAGGTACTAATTTATCTGAATCGCCGTGGCTTTGCGCCGACCCTTCTGTGTCAGTCCTGTGGATGGCAATGTCACTGCTCAGACTGTGACGCCAAGCTCACTCTACACCGCTCGCCCGCGCAAATGATTTGCCATCACTGCATGCTCAAATCCCAAATTCCTGAACTATGCGGGCATTGCGGACAACCCAATTTATTGCCTGTGGGCCTTGGTACTCAGCGCGCGGAAGATGCCGTGGAAGCGTTATTTCCAGCGGTACCGATATACCGTGTTGACCGCGACACTACCCGCACCAACCGACAATTAGGCGAACAGTTGGACAAAATTAATGAAGGCTCTTCCTGCATTATGGTGGGCACTCAAATGCTGGCTAAAGGCCACCACTTTCCTGCGGTAACATTAGTTGTGGTGCTCAATGCTGACAGTGGCTTTTTGAGTCCTGATTTTCGCGCGCCTGAGCGTACTGCGCAGCTAGTTGTGCAGGTAGCCGGCCGTGCCGGAAGGGCCGAACGCCCAGGAGAAGTATGGATTCAGTCTTATCAGCCAGACAACCCAATGCTTACTAGGTTAATAGAAGATGGCTATGAGGGTTTTGCTAAGGAGGAATTAAAAACCAGAAAAGAGGCTGGCCTACCGCCTATTTTGCCTATGGCCATGCTCCGCGCTGAATCTGAGGATGGTCGAGTTGCGTTAGATTTTTTACAAACCTGCAAAAACACGTTGACCAGTATGGGCCGCAATCAGGTGGAAGTTATGGGGCCAATACCCGCACCAATGGCTCGCATTGCCAACAGATTTCGTTATCAGCTAATGCTGATTGCACCTACTCGCAGTCAACTGCACCAGCTATTAAATGGCCTTGGTAGGCCTAAAGTACCGGCTCAGCTGCGCTGGTCTATAGACGTTGACCCTTACGACGCGTTGTAGCCTACTTAATAAAAACTCACACTGCTTTCATTAATCCTGGTTCGCCTCTGGGCGCCACGGCCTGTATCATGGCCGCAATATTTGAAGTATCAAAATAAGGCCGATGAATAAAGATTTCGCCGAACGCAACAGCCCTAAAAAGCGGAAGCCAGCAACACGCAAGCCGGCCAAAGGACGTACGCCTACTAAAAACAAAATTACTTTTCACGCGCCAAGTTTTTCTTCTGGCGCAATCGTTGGTGCGGTAGTTGTATTAGTTGCCGCTTACGCGCCCGAGATCATTGGCACATCAACCGCCGCCAAGAACGCTGTGGTAGAAACTCAAGAAACACCAAAAATTAGATTTGAGTTCCCTGACTTACTGAAAAACAACGAAGTGGCTGCTAACCCAGACACTTACTCTGCGCCACAAGCGAGTACTAAGGCGGAAAAAATTTTTAGAATTCAAGCGGCTTCATTTCGTAGCGAAGACGATGCCAATGTCTTAAGAGCCAAACTATTGCTTACTGACCTCCCCAGCTCAATTGAAGCCTCGAAAGTGTCAGGAGAAACTTGGTATCGAGTGGTTGTTGGACCATTCAGCGAAAAAGTCTACGCTGATCGCGCAATGACCCGCCTGCGACAACAAAATCTAACGGCAATACGGATCAACTAGCGGAGGCATTAGATTAAGCACGATTGTACTTGCAACGCATAGTCGAATATATAGTCCAATTGGCGTGGTTAGCTAAGCTGGCAATTGAATTGTCTGGGCTGCAACCCCACTATGATGTCGCCTCCAATTTGATCTAATCTGAGAACAATTAATGCAAGAATTTCATGGCACGACGATCTTAAGCGTACGCAATGACGAGCAAGTCTGTGTTGGTGGCGACGGCCAAGTGTCATTGGGCGATACAGTCATGAAAGGCAATGCCATTAAAGTGCGCAAACTCTACCAAGGGAGAGTGATTGCTGGGTTTGCTGGCAGTACTGCAGACGCTTTTACGTTGTTTGAACGTTTTGAAGCCGAGCTGGAAAAATATCACGGCCAGCTGGCTCGGGCGGCTGTGGAGCTGGCCAAAGAGTGGCGCACAGACCGCGCGCTACGCAAACTTGAAGCAATGCTGATTGTTGCCGACACAACCGCTACCTTATTAATCAGTGGCAATGGCGATGTTATCGAGCCAGAAGCCGGCATTTTGGCGATTGGCTCAGGCGGTAACTACGCTCGGGCAGCGGCTATTGCGCTTGCAGACAACACTCAGCTTCCTCCTGAAGAGGTGGTAAAAAAAGCACTGGGTATTGCTGGTGACATCTGCATTTATTCCAATCACTCTTTTACCATCGAGACGCTTAACATTTCCTAAGCCCTCGAATAAGGCCTGTAACTATGAATAAACTGCATCAAATGACGCCAGCTGAAATTGTTCACGAGCTAGACCGTCACATAATCGGCCAAAGCGAAGCCAAGCGAGCCGTGGCTATTGCCTTGCGTAACCGCTGGCGGCGTCTACAGCTAACCACTGATCTTCGCAATGAAGTCAGCCCAAAGAATATTTTGATGATTGGACCCACGGGTGTGGGTAAAACGGAAATTGCTCGACGGTTAGCTAAGCTGGCAAACGCCCCATTTATTAAAGTGGAGGCCACCAAGTTTACCGAAGTGGGATATGTGGGCCGTGATGTGGAATCTATTATTCGTGACCTTATGGATACGTCCATAAACATGCTGCGTGAGCAGCAAATGCAAGCCGTGCAAACATCCGCCGAGGACCGTGCTGAAGATCGCATTCTGGATATTTTGCTACCTGAACCGCGTAATGAAAGTGAAGACAAGCCGGCGAGCGAGGAATCTAGCACCCGACAAATGTTTCGCAAGAAATTGCGTCAGGGTGAGTTAGACGACAAAGAAATTGATATCGATCTGGACCAGGTGAGCATTGGTGTAGAAATTATGACCCCTCCGGGGATGGAAGAAATGACCAGCCAACTGCAAAACATGTTCAGCAATATGGGTCAGAGTAAAAAAAGCAGTCGGCGCCTTGCTATAAAAGAAGCGCTTAAAAGAGTCCGCGAAGAAGAAGCGGCCAAACTTGTTAATGAAGACGAAATAAAGAGCCAAGCGCTGAACGCTGTAGAGCAAACCGGCATCGTTTTTATTGATGAGTTAGATAAAGTAGTCCAGCGCTCTGAAACTACAGGCGCGGATGTGTCTCGCGAGGGCGTGCAAAGAGACCTGCTACCGCTAATTGAAGGCTGTTCCGTTTCCACTAAATACGGTGTGGTTAAAACAGACCACATTTTATTTATTGCATCCGGCGCATTTCATCTGGCCAAACCTTCAGATCTAATTCCTGAGTTACAGGGCCGCTTGCCTATCCGAGTGGAACTGAGCGCTTTAACCCCTGAAGATTTTGAGCGCATACTTACTGAGCCCAAAGCAAGTTTAACGGAACAATATCAGGCACTAATGGCTATAGAGGGTGTTGGACTAGGATTTGCCAAAGAGGGCATAGCACGGATTGCCCACCTAGCATGGCAGGTCAACGAAGGCACCGAAAATATTGGCGCGCGCCGCTTGCATACTGTTTTGGAGAGACTCTTGGAAGAACTTTCTTTTTCAGCCAACGACTTAGCGGATTCTATAGTGACTGTGGACGAAGCATATGTGAATGAGCATTTGGCAAACTTGGTCAGCAATACTGACTTGTCTCGGTTTATTCTTTAGGGGTTGCCATGCAAGCACCGACCAATATTACCTATCATAAAATCGCCCATGTGCTGGAAGTTCGATGGAAGGAAGTGTTCTTTAATTTGCCTGCTGAGTTACTTCGGGTTTATTCACCGTCTGCTGAAGTGCGCGGACATTCTCGCGAAGAACGTAAACTACAAACGGGTAAAAAAAATGTAGGCATCAAGCAAATTGAAGCCGTTGGTAACTATGCCATTCGCATTACATTTGACGATGGTCACGACACTGGCATATTTGCTTGGTCTTATCTGAACGAGATCGGCAGTAATCAAGATACTTTTTGGCGGGATTATTTAACTGACCTTAAGCAGGCCAATGCTTCACGACTACCGAAGATTCGCGTGAATCAATGGTCGCCAAAAAGCTGACCGTTACGTAAGGTTTGCGAATCTGCTTGTACGAAAAAGATTTTAAAGACATAGCCTTGAGCAAACACCTTTAACAAAGAAAGATAAGTCCACATATGTTTGATATAAAAGAGAACGCAAAAGCGACAAACCACGTTCGAGAAGAAGTTAACTTCGGTTATCAAAAAGTCTCTCCTAAAGAAAAAACCAAACGCGTGGGCGACGTGTTTGAAGCGGTAGCCGATCGTTACGACGTAATGAACGATCTCATGTCGTTCGGCACCCACCGTATTTTTAAGCGCATGATGCTGCAAATGTCAGGCGCTCGGGCAGGCCACAACATATTGGATTTAGCCGGTGGTACCGGCGATATGGCTGAACTGTTTGCGCCGGTCGTAGGCGAAACCGGGCGAGTAATATTAACCGACCTCAACGAGCCAATGATGCGAGTAGGTCGCAACAGACTCATTGATGAAGGCCTGTCCCAAGTGCAGTTCTGCCGCGCGCCGGCAGAAGCCTTGCCTTTTTCAGACAACGCGTTCGACTGCGCATCCATCAGTTTTGGCATTAGAAACTTTACCAATAAAGACCAAGCCTTAAGCGAGGTATTACGAGTGCTTAAACCCGGCGCACCATTATTAGTATTAGAATTTTCTAAACCTCAAGATCCGCTGTTAGAATCTGCCTATAAGGTTTTTCAAGCGCTATGGCCACCAGTGGGTAAATTTTTCGTCGGTGACGCCCAGCCCTATCAATATTTGGTGGATTCTATTCGCGTACATCCAGACCAAAAAGCGCTGAAGCAGATGTTTGAAGATGCTGGCTTTGAAGAAACTCAGTACCACAATCTAGTTGGTGGCGTGGCCGCTATTCATCGCGGTGTTAAACCACTGACAACTCACTGAAGCGTTGCTATGACCTTTGTATCCAGCGAAATACTCGCCACATTTTTAGCAGATTTTGTCAATTTAGTTTGCCGCCAAGCGGCCGCTTTAGATCCGGCGTTGGCTCGAAAAATGGCGCCGATTGCAGGTCAAATAATTGAAATTCGCTGCACTATGCCAGAGCAAGTGTGGCACCTGGCGTTAGGTGAAAAAAGTATTGAACTGCACAGCGGCGCTGCAACTAACCCTAATGCGGCTATTCAGGGCAATGCGCCGAACTTGGTTAAGGCGTTAGCTACCGGCGGCAACTCCACAGAAATTCAGATTGACGGCGACGAAACGCTGCTTTTGGAACTTAACACACTTATTAAAAATTTTTATCCAGATTTAATTACCCCGCTAACCGCATTGATTGGCGCGAAAAGCGCAAATAAGATAGCCGCAACTTTAGAAATGGGATTATCTTCATTGGCAAACTTTGCCTCAAATCTTGGCGAAGATATTGCGAACAATGCCGGTAGTAAAATAACCGACCGTTTCACCACTGCAGAAGCTTTTGCTAATCATCTTGCGGAGTTAGACTCACTGCGTTTACGTGTTGATAGATTGAGCGCAAAGATCTTAGATCGCGAGCTTTCAGCCCGGGACAACACCAACCAATGACCCCTGCGGATTGGCTACAATTACTCAATCTTGTTGGCAAATGCTTTGGCAACAGGCTCCACCACTTCATACCCGCTCAGACTATTCCTAACCGACCACTGCGGTGGACAGTAATATTTTTACAAATCCTTCTGCCACTCGGCAAAAAATCGTTGGGATTGCGCCTACTGCATACTCTAGAGCAAATGGGACCAGTCTACATAAAGATCGGTCAACTACTTTCTACCCGACCCGACATACTTGGGATGGAAGTCTGCCTAGCGCTAGCTAAGCTTCAAGACAAAGTAGACCCTGTGGCAAATCTTGATATTCGGACGGAGGTAGAAAAATCCATCGGCCGAGCTGACGCCTTTCTGTCTATTGACCCTAAGCCTATTGCCAGCGCTTCAATTGCACAGGTGCACCAAGCCAAACTGCAAAACGGCACATCGGTAGTTATAAAAATTGTGCGGCCCAACATTGAAGTCAAAATAAACCGCGACATGACACTGCTAATCCATCTTGCTAAATATTTGGATAGCCGCTTCACTATGGTTCAGCGTATACACCTGCCGCGCATTATGCAGGACCACTTAGACACGCTTTTACTTGAATTGAATATGTTCAGTGAAGCGCGTAATCAAATTCAACTAAGACGTAACTTTGCTGAATCTTCCCTACTTTACGTACCGCGGCTTTATGCTCAGTTCACCCGCAACAACATGTTGGTTATGGAGCAAATATCTGCGCCCTCTATTGGGAACGTTGCTGCACTGCAAGCAGCGAAAGTAGATATGCGTGTGCTCGCTCACAAAGGCGTAGAAACTTTTTTCACCCAGGTCTTTGAACACAATTTTTTTCATGCAGATATGCACCCAGGAAACGTCCTGATCGACGTGTCTGATCCAAGCGACCCAATGTATGTGGCCCTAGACTGCGCAATAGTCGGGTCGCTTACTGATGAGGATAAATTCTATCTGGCGCAAAATATTCTTGCCTTTTTTCACAGAGATTATCGCAAGGTAGTAGATCTGCATATTCGGTCGGGCTGGGTACCTATCACCACAGATCCAATCGCTTTTGAGGCCGTTATAAAAGCGGTTTGCGAACCTATTTTTGCTAAGCCCCTGAGCGAAATTTCTTTTGGTCCCTTTATGGGCGAGCTTTTGCAAACCGCTAGTGAATTTGAAATGGAAATTCAGCCCCAGTTGGTATTGCTACAAAAAACATTATTGTACATCGAAGGGTTAGGGAGACAGTTATATCCGGAACTCGACCTTTGGGAGACCGCAGAGCCGTTTATGCAGCGTTGGGCCCAGCGAAATCTCGGCCCAATGGCCGTCATCACGGAGCTAGCTGAACGAGGGCCTAAACTTCTATCAGAATTGCACCGCTTGCCCCAATTGCTTAAGGACGACGGCCAAATGACCTTGCGCCTTGAACTGGCGAAACAGAACTATGAAATTAAGGAGTTACACGAGCAATTGGGGGAACTGCAGCGCAAGCGACGACGTGGGGTTTTTGTTTTAACTGTTATCGTGGCTTGCGCAGTATTATTTGGGGCAAATTGGGTCAATAGGGCCGGCAGCGGTTCGGATTTGGGCTCATTGCTACCGCTGGTATTTAGCGCAAACTAAATCGGCATTTAGGTATAAACTCGGCGTTCATTAGGGGCTATCGTTCACTATAAAAGCGCCTGCAATATTGGTGGCGCTCGATAAGGAAATTAGATGCACATATTAGATGACTTAACTGAAGTTCTTGCGGAACGGAAAAGCCAGCGTGCCG
This sequence comes from uncultured Gammaproteobacteria bacterium, assembly GCA_913043815.1. Lineage (GTDB taxonomy): Bacteria > Pseudomonadota > Gammaproteobacteria > Pseudomonadales > Azotimanducaceae > UBA4421. The sequence goes on along the minus strand of CAJWNY010000005.1, from coordinate 59,181 downwards.
GCGAGTCTTATGTAGCATCGCTCCACCAAGCTGGGCTTAACAAAATTCTAGAAAAAATTGGGGAAGAAGCAACAGAAGTTATTATTGCGGCAAAAGACGCCGAAATAGACGCAACGCAAAAAGATGAGCTTATCAGGGAAGTTGCTGATCTCTGGTTTCACTCAATGGTACTGCTCAGCGAATTAGACTTAAGTGCCCAAGACATATTGGAAGAATTAGCTGATCGTTTTGGCATTGGCGGCATTAAAGAAAAAACCGAACGGGAATAGCCCGATCGACTTACTAGCAGGGTACGCTTGCATCGAGTGCAAATTGCGCAATGTTTGCGATCATTAGTGGTGTTTAGAAGAATTTTTATATAAATGACGAGAACGGAGTAAGCACATGTTTGGATTAGGAATGACTGAACTATTGGTAATTCTGGCCATCGTTCTTTTGATATTCGGTCCTAAGCGCCTGAAAAGCATTGGTTCAGACTTAGGCAGCGCAATTAAGGGGTTTAGAAGCGCTGTTTCCGAGGAAGATAAAGCTGAGGATAAGGACCCGTCCGCCCCTCAAGCTAAGGTAATCAACGGTGAGACTCAAACTACTGAACCTACTCAGAGCAAAGAAGAGCATAAAACTCAGTAAGCTGGGCCAAACCATGTATCTTCCGCGGCACGCTCTAATGGCATCATTCGATGTTTGATGGCATAAGCACAATTGAAACCATGGTCATCATAGTGGTGATCTTGCTGGTGATTGGCCCCGAGCGCCTACCCGAAACACTGCGCACGCTAGGATTGTGGGTTGGACGATTGCAAAGGTCCTTTACCAGCGTAAAAACCGAAATAGAAAAAGAGATCGACATGGACGGCATTCGTCGTCAACTGCACAACGAAGCGGTGATGGAGGAGATGCGGCGAATTGAAGAGGAAGTTAAGGCTGGTAACGACGTACTTAGTCAAAAAACTGAAGTAGACGCCAATAACATCATGTCAGGCGTCACTGGAACTGCAGAAGCAGAGGTCGTAAGCGCAGACGGTGAAACCGAATTGCCGCCACAGGCCGACGCGGCTGAAGATAGCGCGCGAGAAGAACCGGCGGAACACCTAACCAGACCGCCCCGAACTGATGCAGAAGTTGAAGCCGCTTACCTACGTAAGCGAGGTTCGCTGAAAAACGAAAACGATAAGATCTCTTAGTGTGAGCAAAGACAGAAAGACTAACCCTGATGCAGCGGTAGATGACTATGAACAACCGTTTTTAGATCACTTAATAGAGCTGCGAACCCGCATATTGCGCAGTTTAGGATTAGTCGCGCTACTCTTCATCCCCTTTTACTATTACAGCACACCGCTGTTTGAGTGGGTTGCTGCGCCACTGCTTAGCGTACTACCTGAAGGCACCAAGATGATAGCTACTCAGGTTGCGTCACCTTTTTTGGTACCGTTTAAACTTTCCGCCTATTGCGCTTTGTTTCTAGGGGTTCCCTTTCTCCTCCATCAACTCTGGGGGTTTATCGCACCCGGTCTTTATCGACATGAAAAGAAGTTTGCCTACCCACTGCTCTTCTCCAGTATTGTATTGTTTTACTGCGGTCTTATCTTTGCGTACTACTTAGTTTTTCCGTTGGTTTTCGAATTTTTTTACAAAGTTGCGCCTAGCGTAGCCGAAGTCACGCCAGATATTACATACTATCTCGACTTTATTATGAAGATGTTTCTCGCTTTTGGGCTAGCCTTTGAGATTCCAGTTGCAACTTTTTTATTAGCCTGGACCGGCATTTCTACAGCAGATTCTATGGCTAAAAAGCGACCTTATGTCATTATCGGCTGTTTTGTTGTGGGCATGCTTATGACACCGCCAGACGTGGTATCCCAATTACTGCTAGCAATACCCACGTGGTTGCTGTTTGAATTTGGTGTGATAATGGCGCGGTTCGTAGAAAAGAGAGACTCCAAGGAAGAGCCCGAAAAATCAAATCTATAGGCCAGAGATATTCACCAGAACCAAGGTTTCGAGAGGAAAGCTTTGGTCTAGCTAGTGTTTCTGCTGCCCCTGAAGAGGAAGTCTACGCCCTTTAGCCACATCCGCGAAAAGAGTGAATTGAGTGACAAACAATGCCTCTCTTTTAGTTTCTTCCGAACCAAGTTGCATCATGGTTGTGGACGTTGGGTCGTCCTTATTTAGATGAGTTTTTGGGAATATTCGTAGTACGAGAATTTTTTCGACTAGCCAGTCAGCTTCGGCCTGATCATCCCTGGGGCCGAAACCCAGCAGAGCACCACACCCGTTTCAATTTGGTCAACTACCTCACCGTCTATTTGCACGTCAGCTGAACTTGCCCGTTGTAGCACTACTTGCATGAACTATCATCAATCTTAAACATATCCGCAGAAGCAAAAGTCTGTTCCTTCGAACATTGAGACAGTCGGGAGACAACTCTAAGAAACGATTCATAGGGTCTTACCAGTCGGCACAAAGCCCCTATTACTAGTCGCCTGGATTAAAAAAAACCAAGAAACAGCGCTTTTCTCGGCTAGATTTTCTCTAGGCGCGCTTGCGTTCATTTTCTTTCAATAAAGTCTTGCGCACACGGATGTTCTCCGGGGTCACTTCTACCAACTCATCGTCATCTATAAATTCCAGCGCTTGCTCTAAAGTAAAATCTAACGCCGTCGTCAAAACAATATTCTCATCAGTTCCTGAAGCACGCACGTTCGTTTGCTTTTTTTCCTTCAAGGGATTAACCGTTAAGTCGTTTGCGCGTACATGAATACCTACAACCATGCCTTCGTAGACCATTTGATTCGGCCTAACCATCATGCGGCCGCGGTTTTGCAAATTAAACAAAGCAAAGCCAACGGCCTTACCCTGAGCGTTTGCAATCAAAACACCGTTCTTACGTGAACCTACGTTATCTGCGGTCCTTGGACCAAAGCCATCTGAAGCAAACGACATAATACCCGTGCCTGAGGTTTGCGATAAGAACACTGGGCGGTAACCCATAATACCTCGACTCGGAATACGGAACTGTAAGCGCACACGACCTTTACCGTCTGGCTGCATTTCTTGCAGTTCGCCACGACGATCACCCAAGGATTCCATGACCTTACCCTGATGGGCATCTTCGATATCGATGGTTAAGGTTTCATAGGGCTCATGAATCACACCATCTATCTCACGATAAATAACTTGGGGTCTAGATACCGCTAACTCAAAACCTTCGCGGCGCATGGTTTCGATAAGGACTGAAAGGTGTAGTTCCCCACGACCAGAGACCATAAATCTATCTGGATCTGCCGTATCTTCAATCACCAAAGCTACGTTATGCGAGGACTCTGTGTACAAACGTTCGCGGATCTGGCGACTAGTAACGTATTTGCCCTCTTTACCAGAAAGAGGTGAATTGTTAACACAGAACATCATAGACAATGTCGGCTCATCAACTGTGAGAGGCGTCATCGCATCTACTTGATCTGGCGAGCATAGCGTATCTGAGATGTTGATCTTGTCTACGCCGGTTAAGCAGATAATGTCTCCAGCCGTCGCAGCAGGTGAATCAATTCGTTCTAGGCCGTGATGACGATAAATATTCACTACCTTGCCTTTACGTTCGTTTCCCTCTCGGTCAACCGCAATGATCTGTTGGTTGCGCGCGAGTTGGCCACGGGAGATTCTTCCAATGCCAATTACACCTTCGTAGGTGGAGTAATCTAATGAACTGATCTGCATTTGAAACGGGCCAGTTTCATCCACTTCTGGTGGCGGCACTTGGTCAACCAACATATCTAAAAGCGGTGTCATGTCATCCGCTACTGAATCTAGCTCTAAACCTGCCACTCCATTAATAGCAGAGGCGTAAATAATTGAGAAATCTAATTGCTCATCGGTACCGCCCAAATTATCAAACAACTCAAAAACCTCATCAATTACTCGATAAGGCTCACTGCCAGGACGATCAATCTTATTCACCACAACAATAGGCTTTAAACCGTAAGCAAATGCCTTTTGAGTAACAAAACGCGTTTGCGGCATTGGCCCATCAACAGCGTCAACAAGCAACAACACCGCATCTACCATAGAAAGAATGCGCTCTACCTCGCCACCAAAGTCGGCGTGTCCTGGGGTATCAACAATATTAATTTGGGTATCGCGGTATTGAATCGCTGTATTCTTCGCAAGGATCGTGATGCCCCGTTCTTTTTCAAGATCGTTACTGTCCATAATCCGCTCGGCGGAACTGGCGGAGATCATACCGGTCTGTTGGAGCAGGCAATCAACCAGGGTTGTTTTACCATGGTCAACGTGGGCAATTATGGCGACGTTGCGTACGTTAGGATTTGGCACGGGACGAAAGTTCCTCCTTAAAATTAGGCAATGCAGATCAATTCAACCGCAATCAACCACCTTCCTTTAACTATAAAAGCATTGAGTCCATCAACGTGCGACAGAGCACAAATGAGGCAGAAACCCTACTAAAAAGTAATAGAAAATCGTTGTGGGACAACAGAAGGCGGCGATTATGGAGGAACATCGTACAACTGTCTCCCTAATATCTCATCTTCTTTAAATCCGCTGTCTTTTATTTATCGAGCAACTATTGATCTGTCAACTCGCCAGCTTGGTTACTCTGAGACGCTTAGTGCTCTGATTTCATGAAAGTTTGCGAGGGCGTTGCGTCTGCTGTTGTTAGGAATTTACAAACGACTAGCAACAGCCAAGATTTCAGGTCAATGCTTACCATACAGCCACGAACCGGCCCTAATTCGATGGTAGCGGATGTAAATACTAGGATCGGGGGGAAACAAACTACACTTTGGAATTGTTTCTCTGTGGCGTATGCACCAGAATAACGCGGAGAGTTCACACCCAAATTCATTCGCACCACAATGGTGCAAATGTTGGCGTGCGCTGATTATAAGCATCGACACACTGTGACTTTGACCAATGCAAGGAATGGCATATATCTTGCTCTCGTTCTGATAGAAAAAGAGATCGAGAGGCGATAAGACAAACTGCCATTCAGCGGGATCAGCCTCGAGGGGTTTCGCGAGTCAATTTGCGTTTGCACTCGACAATTCTTCACTAGCGCTGATACACATTTAACAGGAGATCTTAATATATGAAATCTAAACTTGAATACATCTGGTTGGACGGCTACCAACCTACGCAAAGCCTGCGTAGCAAAACACAGGTACGCGAAAATTTTGGCGGCACCTTAGAAGAATGCCCAATGTGGTCTTTTGACGGCAGCTCGACAGAACAAGCTGAGGGCGGCGATTCTGACTGCCTACTTAAGCCAGTTGCGATCTACCCAGACCCCGACCGACAAAACGCTTTCTTGGTGATGACCGAAGTACTTAACGCTGACGGTACGCCCCACGTTTCCAACGGGCGCGCCACCATCGACGATGATGATGATGATTTTTGGTTCGGCTTTGAGCAAGAATATTTTTTGTGGGATCCAGACACTAACTTACCTCCAGGTTTCCCACATGGGGGATTCCCAGCAGCTCAAGGCCCATATTACTGCTCCGTAGGCGCAGCTAATACTTTTGGCCGGGACTGTGTAGAAGAGCATTTTGACATCTGCTTAGAAGCAGGCCTTAACGTAGAGGGCATTAATGCAGAAGTAGCCGCTGGTCAGTGGGAATTCCAAGTTTTCGCTAAAAGCGCCAAGAGAGCTGGCGATGAAACATGGGTTGCACGCTACCTTCTAGAACGAACTGGCGAAAAGTTCGGTTACATTATCAACTGGCACCCCAAGCCACTGGGCGACACAGACTGGAATGGCTCTGGCATGCACGCAAACTTCTCAAACGAAGCCATGCGCACATCAGGTAAAGAAGAAACTTTTACCAAGATTTGTGAAAGCTTTGGCCGCAACATTCAAAGACACATGAGTGTTTACGGCGCAGAAAACGATCAGCGTCTTACCGGTAAGCACGAGACTCAGTCTATTGATCAGTTTAGCTATGGTATTTCAGATAGAGGCGCCTCTATCCGTATTCCGATTACGACTCACACAGATGGCTGGGTAGGACGTCTGGAAGATAGAAGAACCGCTTCGAATGCAGACCCATACAAAGTGGCTGCTGCAATTGTGAAGACCACAAAGGAGGGCTTGGCTTAACCACCAAGCTACCCGCACCCTCAGGCAATCTGAGGGTGCGGGTGTCTCTTCTCACGACCACCCCTTCTTGCTGCGAAACAAGCAAAATTAATCCATCCCTTTCTCATATAACTCTGCCCTACGGTCCAAAACCTGGCACCTGAAGCGTAAACTTAAAATAACTAATGCTTACGCTAACTTGCACTCTTGCCCCATAACGCCGAATACCTCAAAGGCATAATTTAACGGCTATAGAAAAGGATATGGAAAAGCACCATCATTACGCTATTTAACTTCAATCCTGATATTGCTCCTTGTTAATAACAGCGGAGCCAGGTTTATCGATCCGCAAATAGTGGGGACTAACCAGGGGATTAAGCAGAAACTAATAACTCAGCAGAAAAAGTAAAATGGCCGATTGCACTGCGTTCCGCCAAAACAGGACCGGGCACTAGTACACCTAGCTGTAAATTCACAGAAATACTCAGTAACTTAAGTGAAGGCCGCTTATTTACCCTGTCTGTTCACGGCCTATCAATGTAATGGTGGTCGAATCCTTGCTGACTTCATCTAACGCTAGGCGTGAAGTTGTAAAAAGTATAAATAACCCTGCTCATAACGAGGCCAAACCTCTGAATATGAACATACACAAAGATCACCTTCACCCAGTTCCCATAATCATCGTTAGCCCAACTGATGGTGGAATCATACACAGCAACTCGGATATCTTCGATGTCACCATCAACGTTTATGTTGATCCACTGATGAACCAAGTAGCTGAAGGTCTTGAGAGAAAGGTTATCCTCGACGAAAAGCAAGTTGCCTACGGAATTGGTTAAAAATTCCAGCTGCTGCAAGTTGACCGCGGAGCCCATTCCTTACGTTGACGCTGTTGCGGCGATCGTCCATTAGGCGCTTACTTTTATTGACAAACTTCGCAGCACGACCCGTGCCCTCAAAAAGGGTAGGAGCAGAATATGACGTTTAATCAACGACACGCCAGATACTTTTTCGACTCTGCCTAAATAATTTTTAAGCCTCTCCCTGAACTTCCTTTCGAGTCTCGCCATATTCCCCTTGATCAACTTCGGAATCGGACTTTTTATCAAGCCCTTCGTAAGATAGTCCTTGACCTTTTTTAGGGCGCGCCCTATTTTGGTGCAACTACTGAGTAGCAAAATCCTATTTTTGCAGAAATTAAAACGTCAATGTCAGCCCAGCAAATAAATTTCCGGCGCAATTTTGCTCCAATAAACACAAAAACAGCGTCTATGGCAGGTAAAAGCAGCAGTTATACATCACGTTATTTTTATTTTTTTAAACTACTCGGTTCGGCTTAATTATTGCTGGTTAGAATAGAACAACTGAGCAAGCAATGAATCAAACAAAACAGTCCTACAAACAGCAGCTAACAAATCCAGCGATAGCAGGACTGTTAAACAGCTTGGTCACCGCAATAATACTTTTGGATGAGAATTTGTGCGTAAGCCTTGTTAATGCTTCAGCAGAAAGCTTATTGCATGTTTCAGCCGCACAAATCAGCGGTAACTCTTTGGATCAATTTGTTCTCAAATCTGACGGACTGATTGAGTCATTACAAGCAGCCTTAGATAAAGGCCAGCCTTTTACCGCGCGAGATATTCACCTGCAACTGCCAGAGAGTTTGATCGAACGCATTGACCTCACCGTGACTAACTTTGAGGGGCCACGAGGCTTGCTGCTAGAAATGCACCCCACCAGCAGACTTAACGCTATAAGCCAAAATAGTTCTTTAGAGTCGCAACAAGAAACGACTCGCAACCTCGTTCGTGGTCTTGCTCATGAGGTGAAAAATCCCCTAGGCGGCATTAGAGGTGCCGCCCAGCTTCTAGACAGAGCATTACCCAACGAAGAACTGCAAGAATATACGCAAATTATTATTGCCGAAGCGGACCGCCTTCGCGATTTGGTAGACCGCATGCTGGGTCCGTGGCAGCTACTATCGATGAAACCAATCATCATTGCCGAAATTGCAGATAGAGTGATTAATATTCTGAAAGTAGAATTTGGCCCAGAAATAACCTGGGTCAGAGACTACGATCCAAGCCTACCTACGGTAGAAGGCGACCATGATCAGTTAATCCAAGCGGTCTTGAATGTTGCCCGCAATGCCTGTGAAGCGTTAGGCGAGACAAATAGTCCCAAAATATCTATTAAAACCAGGGTGAACCGTCAGTTCACTATTCGCAATAAACGCCATAAGTCTGTTCTGCAACTGGACATATCCAACAATGGTCCAAGTATCGAGGCAAAGTTTCTCGAGCAAATTTTTTTTCCGATGATCAGCACCCGCGCTAACGGCTCGGGATTAGGGCTATCAATTAGCCAGAACATAATTAGTCGGCACGAGGGATCAGTACAGGTGGCCAGTAAAACTGGCACCACAACCTTCTCAATATTTTTACCGTTCTCGCCGCCGACAGACAAAGTACAAGATATAGGAGATGGCAAATGAACGAACATGTGTGGGTTATTGACGATGACAGTGCCATTCGCTGGGTGTTAGACCGAGCGTTGAGCCAAGCCAGTATTCCAATTACAGCGTTTAATACCGCTGACCAAGCACTCCATCACCTTAACGATGAAGCACCCTTGGCGATCATTACAGATATTAGAATGCCGGGCACATCGGGCTTAGAATTTTTAGAAAAAGTACAGATTAGCCACCCCGAAGTACCCATCATTGTGATGACTGCGCACTCAGATTTACAGAGCGCAGTGCACAGTTTCGAACGCGGTGCATTCGAATACTTGCCTAAACCATTTGATGTAGACGACGCTGTAGCTGTAGTGCAGCGGGCTATAGCGCACACCAGAGAAATAGCTCCCCTCGCCAGTGCAAAGCGCGAAGAGCCTACAGAAATCATTGGTAAGGCCCCTGCAATGCAGGAAGTGTTTAGAGCAATCGGGCGCTTATCGTCTTCCAACGTAAGTGTCCTCATTAACGGACCCTCAGGGTCGGGTAAAGAGCTAGTCGCAAGGGCATTACATCGACACTCTCCGAGGCAAGCTGGCCCGTTCGTCGCGCTCAATGTGGCGGCGATACCCAATGAACTCATTGAAAGTGAATTATTCGGCCACGAAAAAGGCGCGTTTACCGGCGCAACTCAGCGCCGTATGGGCCGTTTTGAACAAGCAGATCATGGCACATTATTTTTAGACGAAATAGGCGATATGCCCTCGTCAGCACAGACACGCTTATTGCGCGTACTTGCAGAGAACGAATTCTACCGAGTGGGCGGCCACCAATCTGTACAGGTAGATGTGCGGATAATTGCAGCAACTCATCAAGATCTTGAAACCTTAGTGGAAAAAGGCATATTTCGTGAGGACCTATTTCACAGGCTCAATGTCATTCGCGTGCATGTGCCAGCACTCTCAGAGCGCCGTGAGGATATTCCACTATTGGCACAACATTTTCTAGACAACGCTGCGATTGAGCTCGGCGATGAATCTAAGCGTTTAGATTCCGCTACCTCAGAGTATTTGTCGCTACTACCCTGGCCAGGAAATGTGCGTCAGCTTGAGAATACCTGCCGATGGATTCAAGTAATGGCCAGTTCACGCATCATTTTGATTGAAGATCTGCCTCCAGAACTACGACAAAATGTAGAGGGCAAAGCTAGTACCGACTGGGAGTCGGGCTTAGAGCTTTGGGTTGGACAACTGCTAGATGATACAAACGGAGAACCTGTACTAGACGTGGCTATGCCCCGGTTCGAACGCGTAATCATAAACGCAGCATTGAGAAAAAGCGGTGGCCGTAAAAAGGATGCTGCGGAGCTATTAGGCTGGGGGCGCAACACGCTCACTCGTAAAATGCAGGAACTAGACTACTAGTTGCTTTACTCAACATTCGAGAAGCTCTTGTGAGGAATGCGCTACAATAACCCATGAATGTTGTTCTATATCAACCTGAAATTCCGCAAAACACAGGCAATATCATCCGTATTTGCGCCAACACAGGCGCAAAGCTTCACTTGATAAAACCGTTTGGATTTGAGTGGAATGACAAGCGCCTGCGAAGAGCCGGTTTGGATTATCATGAATTGACGCTGGTCACTCTGTACGAGTCTTTCCAAGACTGCCAGGCAGCCTTAGCGGATACGCGCTGGTTTGCTTTAACGACTAAAGCAAGAAGAAGTTATGCCGAAATTAGCTTTTTACCTAACGATACTCTTTTGTTTGGGCAAGAAACGAAGGGGTTACCTCTGAGTATTGCAGAGAGCTTAACCGAGGAGCAAAAACTGCGCATCCCCATGCAAGAAACCTCGCGCAGCATTAATCTGGCTAATTCCGTTGCCGTGACATTGTACGAGGGTTGGCGTCAACAAAACTTCGACGGCTTACTTTAAGCCAACGGTTATCAGGTCTTTCTCCAACGCCCGAGTTTTACGCGCGCCTTCCTATCTTCACTGACCTATCTACGCCGTTGCAACTATCATTCCGCTGGCCTATAACTGCATAAGCCTCCAGGAGATTGAAGCAAAATCAGTGTGTGGTAACTTCTCCTGCATCCTGCTGAGAGTCACCCCTTCCCTGTCCACGCTGATCTCGCTCTTGCATGGCTTTAACGTACAGGGCTTCAAAATTTACTTGGGCTAATTGCAAAGCAGGAAAACCGCCTTTCACAACCAAATTGTCTATGGTTTCGCGCAAATAAGGGAACAATGTATTAGGGCAGGCAATACCAATTATCTGACTCAACTGGGAGGGTTCTGCGCCCTGAATCAAGAAAATGCCAGCCTGTTGAACTTCAACAACAAACCCCACCACCTTTTCTTCCAAAGTGGCGGTTACCGTGGCGGTTAAAATCACTTCTTGCAGATCTTCACCTAGCGAGTTGGCGCGAGTATTTATGTCCACTTTAATCTCTGGCCGCCACTGCTTAACAAATACTTCGGGTGAATTAGGCGATTCAAATGAAGAGTCCTTCAAAAACAAACGCTCTATACGAAATTGCACCTGACCTTTTTCGTCGCCGTTGGCTTCGCCATTATCGCCAGCATCTTGACTTTCACTCATTAAATTAACTCTTCACTACCGGTAAATTTTGCGCGCGCCACTCAGAGTAACCGCCCGTTAAACGCGTTACATTAGTGAAGCCATTTTTCTTCAATAAAGTACCCGCTGCACCAGAATGTTGGCCCATTTTGCACGCCACAACTATTGGACGCTCTTTGTGCTTAGAAAGCTCATTCCACTTATCTTCTAAACTCGCATAAGGAATATTCACTGCATCGACAATGTGTCCTTCAGCAAATTCAGCTTTGTCACGCACGTCTAAAACCAATGCGTTTTGCACATTTACCAAGCGCACAAGTTCTTGAGTTCCGATGGTTGACCCTCCGCGACCGGCTTCATTGCGAATAAAGAGACCCAATAACACCACGAAAGCACCCACTAAAAGCGGATGCGCGCCGATAAAAGTAAAAAACGATTCCATTGTTCTCGCCTAAAAATTGCGAGTGTGAGTATACACTTCCAGCTGGCTTACGGGATGACTGATCTAGAGAAATTTTGCACCGAGATTAGACCTGAGACCTATAGGGCGCTCTGGGCCCCACCGCTAGTCGCCAGCGAGACCATTGACAAATTATTCGATCGCGTTCCAACTAAAGATTTCATCTCATTGGACCGCTTTTTGTTGTTAAACTCTCCCGGTAAAATTTGCGCAAAAGCGAAACCTGGTAGGCTATCTGAACCTTTTGTAACGTTCCTATAGGCACTATTTTTAGGCTTATTTAAAAAATTGGCAACCGCCCCGAAGGGCACCCTAGGAGTTACCCTGCTATGCCCACAACCAGCCTACTCGTCATACTCGACGGCTTTGGCCACAGCAATATAATCGACAACAATGCTATTGCCATGGCCAATATGCCCACATGGGATGACCTATGGGGCAATCACCCACACACACTTATTTCTGGATCAGGCATTGATGTTGGGCTGCCGGATGGACAAATGGGTAATTCGGAAGTGGGCCACATGAATCTAGGCTCTGGCCGTGTGGTTTATCAAGACTTCACGCGTATCAATAAATCTATAAAAGACGGTGACTTTGCACACAACCCGGCCCTCGTTGAGGTTACTGATAGCGTGATAAAAGGTGGGGGCGCGCTGCATATTATGGGGCTGCTTTCACCCGGTGGCGTACACAGCCATGAGGAGCAAATTTTCAGCCTGATTAAAGTTGCAGCTGCGAAAGGTATTAAGAGAATTTATCTACACGCGTTTCTAGATGGCAGAGATACACCACCCCGTAGCGCCAAAAATTCGCTAGCTAAGGCCGATACTCTTTTTTCTGAACTTCAATGCGGCCAAGTAATCAGTGTTAGCGGCCGCTACTTTGCAATGGATAGAGACCGCAACTGGGATCGATTAGAACGTGCCTATAATTTGGTGACTCTTGGCGAAGCGCCATTTCATGCAACCAGTGGCTTGGAAGCACTAGAGAAAGCCTATTCACGGGATGAAAACGATGAGTTTGTCCAACCCACCGCCATACACGCGACAGATAACGCACCCTTTCGCTTAAGTATGGAAGATGCAGTGGTGTTTATGAATTTTCGCGCAGACCGTGCACGGCAAATTACTAGGGCAATGACGGAAGCTGCTTTCGACGGCTTTCCTCGTCGCTCATTTATCCAACCGGCAAATTTCACCACTCTGACTCAATATGCGGCAGACATAGCTCTCCCCTGCGCGTTCAGCAAACTGCAGCTGGTTAACTCGCTAGGCGAACACCTGCAAAACAAAGGGATGAGACAATTACGCATTGCGGAAACTGAAAAGTATGCCCATGTGACCTTCTTTTTCTCTGGTGGTCGTGAAGAAAATTTCGACGGCGAAGAACGCCTACTGGTGCCATCTCCAAAAGTAGCAACCTATGACCTACAGCCAGAAATGAGCGCAAAGAAAGTCACAGATGAACTGATTGGAGCCATAGAAAGCGGGCGTTTCGATGTAATCGTCTGCAACTACGCAAATGGCGACATGGTGGGTCACAGCGGCAAGCTACAACCTGCTATAAAAGCGGTAGAAACCCTAGATCATTGTTTAATGCGCTTACGTGAAGCTTTAGAAAAATCTCGCGGGCAAATGCTTGTTACAGCAGATCACGGCAACGTAGAACAAATGGTCGATCATGAAAGCGCTCAGGAGCACACCGCCCATACCAGCAATTTAGTGCCACTGATTTACGTTGGCTCAAAGAAAATTAGCCTGAGCGATGGCGGTTCTTTGTGTGATGTGGCGCCAACGCTCCTTGACCTGATGGGGCTAGATATTCCCAAAGAGATGACCGGCAGATCCTTAGCCACAGGAGGTGGGCAGTAGGGGAGTTATCAATAAAAATCCGCGACTGGCCAAGCTTCGCATGACTAACAAATTTGGTGTATCGATTTTAAATTTTCACCACAAACATTCAGGCCGCCGTGGGGGCCTGATGTCGTTTGTTTTGGCAGCGCTTTTACTCCTAGGCGCCCACGCATTTGGTGCAGGCTCAGATAGCGATATTGAAGAGAACGCACGCGCACTTAAACAGACACTTGATCAACTTAATGCCCTAGACAAATGGCTGACTGAGGCCGAGCAAGAAAACAATCAACTGCAATCGCAGTTGCGAGAACAAGATACAAAAATTGCTGCTCTGACAAAAAAGACACAAAGAGCAGAGAAGGAACTGTCGAGAGCAAACAGGGCACTGGATAAATCTACCAAGCGAATAGACGCGCTTAGAGTGTTACAGCAGGAACAGAGCAAGGCCGTGTCAGTTCACCTGCGTGCAGCTTACCGCCTAGGTGGAAATGACTTTATCAAGCAACTGCTGAATAAAAAGTCTCCAGCTGACCTCGATAGATTAATTCGCTATCACGGCTACTTCGGCGCCGAGCGCTTGAGCTTAATAGAAGACTACAAAGAAACTTTACAGCGCTTAGCGACTAGCGAAAAAAAGCTCAGCAAGCAAAAAAAACAGCGCAACAAAAACTTACAAACACTCAAAGAACAACGCCAAGCAATGAGCGGTCAGCGTAAAATTAGAACATTATCTATACGTCAACTCGCAGAACAAAAAAAGAATAAAGCCCAGCAGCAAAAAACTCTGCTCGCCGACAGCCAACGTCTACAAACCCTCATACAGGCCCTTGAACTGGATGTAACAATCTTTGATGATTCCAGCATTATAGACGCTAAAGGCGATCTGCCAGCGCCGCTGCGGGGTCAGCTAAAACATCGGTTTGGCGAACAGCGAGCTGGTGGTCGCCTAAGTTGGCGCGGCATTAAAATCAATGCAGATCTAGGCACACCTGTAACGGCTGTGTTTCGAGGACGAGTGGTCTTTGCGGATTGGCTGAGAGGTTTTGGTTTAATGACCATTATTGATCATGGTGAAGGATATATGACCATGTACGGATTCTGCGACACTCTGAACAAAAAGTCAGGAGATTGGATTGAGAGCGGAGAGATTATTGGCAGTGCCGGCAGAAGCGGCGGCCAAGATGAGCCAGGCTTGTACTTTGAGTTACGCCAAGATGGCAAAGTCAGTAACCCAACCAAGTGGTTAGAGCTTTAGCCTTTAATCAAGACGCTCAATGTTTTCAATGAAGCAGCTGAACAGGAGAATAAAAGTGACGGACATTCTTGATCGCCTAGCTAATGGTCACCGCTAAATTCATGAACACTCTATTCCTATGACTTTAAGACCGCTGCGATTATTCAGTCTACTGCTCAGTATGATCACCGGCATACTTTTAGGTATTCTAATTTTTCAATGGCACCTTTCAAATGACGATTCGGCTGCAAGAATTTTCGCTGCAGCGTTACAGCAAATAGATGACCACTATGTAGAAGACTTAGACAAAGATGAAATGGTTAACCATGCCATTAAAGGAATGCTTAACGGTTTGGATGAATATTCAGAATTGCTAGATCAGCAAAGTTATATTGACATACTCAGTCGCAGTAAAGGTGAATTTGGCGGCATTGGTATCGAAGTTGGCCTATATAGAGGCGTTTTTAGCGTAGTTTCGGTAATAAAAAATACTCCCGCAGAAATTGGCGGCATTCTAGTCGGGGACATTATCCGAGGGATTAACAGCAACCCTACAAAGGCAATGGAGATGGCTACAATGACCAACCAAATGAAAGGCGCCATTGGAGAATCAGTAACTTTATTGTTGGAGCGGCCCAATCAAAAAGAGCGTATTGCCATTGTTTTGCAACGCGAATTAATTACCACCACAAGTATCAGTTATAGAAATCTAAACAACGGCATAGGTTATATACGCCTCTCAAGCTTCGACCAGAATACAGGCGAAAACTTAAAACTGAGCATAGCAGCGCTTAGCAAAAACAAACCTTTAAGCGGTCTGATTCTTGACCTGCGTAACAACCCCGGCGGCATCCTAAAATCTTCAGTAACTGTGGCGGGAATTTTCTTAGATGGGGGCTTAGTGGTATCAACTCAGCAAAATATATCTTTTTTAGCGAACGATTCTCGTACAGAAGGCTATTTTGCGACTGAAGGGGATTTTACCAACAACCTAGGCGTGGTGATATTAATCAACCAAGGCTCGGCTTCGGCATCAGAAATAGTTGCAGGAGCGCTGCAAGATAGGGACAGGGCAACAATAATCGGCAGTACTTCTTTCGGAAAGGGCACTGTGCAGTCACTGCTACCGCCATTACCAGACGCTCAAGCGCTAAAAATAACCACTGCTTACTACTACACACCGAGCGGACGGTCATTTCATAACTCAGGCATTGAACCGGACATTATTTACAGCGCGGGTGAAAAAGAACTCTTGGATTTCGCATCACAGCATTTGTTGAAAGCAAAATAACTATGCGCTTATTAGTGTAAAGCGAGAAAATTTATTGAGGATAGCCCGATGCGACAAGTTGCCCCGCGCACAAATCCGTCGGGTAATTAATAGAGACTAATTTTAATGCTTACCAAAGCGCCCATTAGTAACACTTTTCCTAAGGCTTTCGATCCAAAAATGCTTGGCCTAGCGCCACATCTAAAGTGCCTTCGTAAATTGCACGTCCGGTAATCGCACCCAGCAAAAGTTCCGGCTGAGAGGCAAAAGCTTCTGTCAGCACTTCTAAATCTTGCATATTAGTCACCCCACCAGATGCTATTATCGGCACGTTCGCCGCCTGAGCAATTTCTAATGTAGCGGCGACATTCAAGCCTTTCATCATGCCGTCGCGATCAATATCCGTATAAACAATTCCGGCAATAGGCAGTTGGCCGGCCTGACGGGCTAAATCGAGAGCCTGCAAGCCAGAATCTTTATCCCAACCTTGGGTCGCTGCAACACCACCGCGCGCATCTAAACCCAAAATTACTTGGCCCGGATACTTATGAGCAACAGACACTAAGAATTCGGGATCTTCAATTGCCTTGGTGCCCACGATTACAGCGCTTACGCCCACATCAAGATAAGCATCAATAATTTCGCCGTTACGAATACCGCCACCGACTTGAACCGGCACATCACCCATAGCAGCAACTATTGCACCAATTAATCCCGCATTTTTTGGCTCACCAGCAAACGCGCCATCTAAGTCGACAATGTGCAAACGACGACCTCCCTGCTCTTTCCAATGAGTAGCCATAGCAACTGGATCGGTGGAGAACACGGTAGATTCAGCCATACGGCCTTGGCGCAGGCGCACGCAAGCGCCGTCTTTCAAATCAATGGCAGGAATCAGCAACATAAGTCTACAAGCTGCCCTTTGTAGAGGGCACGATACCGGACATACGCTCATCGGCGGTCACAGCCATACGCAGAGCACGACCAAAGGCTTTAAACAACGTCTCAGCCTGATGATGAGCATTGACTCCCTTAAGGTTGTCCAAATGCACTGTCATCATTGAGTGGTTGACCAACCCTTGGAAGAATTCACGCAGCAGGTCAATGTCGAAACCACCTACGCGGGCACGGGTATATTCCACCCCATAGTGCAGGCCTGGACGACCGGACAGATCAATGACTACACGAGACAAAGCTTCATCTAAAGGAACATACGCATGACCATATCGGGTGATGCCACTCTTGTCGCCTATCGCTTCGTTAAGCGCCTGACCCAAAACAATGCCCACGTCCTCGACCATATGGTGAGCATCAACTTCGAGGTCGCCGGTGGCTTCAATATGAATATCAATCATCCCGTGGCGAGAAATTTGCGTAAGCATATGGTCAAAAAACGGCAAACCGGTAGCAAAATGGCTGTCACCGGATCCGTCTAGATTTATGCTTAAGACGATTTGAGTTTCGCTGGTATCCCTTGTTATTTTTGCCTGACGCACTTTTTTCACCTGCGGTTATGCTTTCAAGCCGGCAGTTTAACGGGCTTTGTGCAAGATTACAGTCTTGGTTTATGCCAGTTAGGGTAAATCTGGGTGTCCACCACAGTGATCTGCACCGCAATCGCAGTTTTCTTGGGCGTGAAACGCCCTGCGACAAAATGCGGGAGATTATTGAATCGGGAATTGAAGTATTTAGCGCACCGTTAACGCTAAGAGTTCGGGCTGCTAAAAGCGGGCAAAATGGGACTTAAATAGAGCCTATAGAAGATCCATCAAATCGCCATGGGGCAAAAAGCGATTAGTGGTATTCGCCTTAATCCAGGCAATCAAATCCTCTGGCACAGCTTTACGCTTCTTCAAAACCCGTGTCAGTGCCACCACAGGAGATTTTGCTTCCGCCTTCCAAGCCGGATGGTTCATCTCACCTAAGGTAAAGAATCGTATCAAGTTAACTATTGCAGCATCGTCTAACTCCGCCGCTGCATCTTGCCAGCCCGAGTGTTGCAGCAAAGGGGCTAGTATTTTGATTTGATCATGGTTCAGATCGACGTAAAAATCTTCGGGAACAGCGCTACCCGCAAGCTCAACGACATGGGCCAACAAATCCCACGCAATAGGTTTTTGCTTGGCGTTGCCATTAAACTGGCTTGGATCAAAAGTATCTACAGACATTAGGGCCCCAAAAATATTCATTCGTCGTAAAACATAGACGCTAGGTCTACATTGCCATCATAAACGATACGGCTTTTGTAATGCCGCCGCAGATGAATTTTTTAAGTTTTTAGCATAGTTCGTGATCAAGTTTTTGTAACCTTTTTCTCAGCCAACCTAGAATTGGGACACAAACATAATTAACCGCTCGTTTTAGAGGATTAAGAGTATGAAACTTTTATTTAGACTCATTGTAGCCAGCGTAATGCTGTCCGCGATTACAGGGTACGTTTACTTTAGTGACGGCGGCCGCTACAAGGCAGATCTCGAAGCCTATTTGAGCGAAATTAGCGGCTATAAAATCGGTATTAACGGCGAAATCGAATGGCTGATACTGCCTGCACTCGGATTGTCCGCACAAAATATCCGCGCTACCGATGCCTCTGAAGATATCAGTATTGGCAAGCTCACGTTGAATGCCCATATAGACAATATTTTTGCGGCACTAGAGTCATGGCAGATTCATAGGTTTGTGTTGGAAGACGTTAAGGTAGAATCTGAAGGCAGCAAGATGATACTGAGCAAACTCATACTCACAGACTTCAGCCCCGATACAGCCAGCCCATTTGTGGCGGATTTAGCCTATGTAAGGGCTAATCCAGAGGCGTCTAGAGACAATTTCAACCTCAATGGTCTACTCACTTTCACGGCGTTAGAACGGTCGAATAGCGATCATCGTATACGAGTGCGTTTTGCAGATACGGTGCTTAAAAGTGCCTATGCCACTGGCATTTGCAGCGGTGAGGTTACCGACAATATCGGACTCGGCGACCCGATCGGAGACGACGACAATGCGCTACTCCCGGTAGATAGTATTCTCGCCTTTAATGCTGAATTTAATTGCGAATTAAATAAGATCGATGCGGACGGCTTTGCGTTGGAGAACGGCAACCTGACCTTCGGCCAGACCGAGGGCAAAGGCGAAATGTCCTTGTCCTTTGACGACTTTTTTGGCGGCAAGTTTCAAACCACGGCTTCTGTAAACGCAAACCTAGTGCCAATTGCTTGGGATATATCATTAAATGGATCAGATATAGACAGCCGTAAACTCTTTGCACTCACTGAAAGCAAACTCAAGTGGCAAGCGCCACTTAGTGTAGAAGGCAATTTTAAAATGTTGGGCAACACCGAAAAGACATTGACACAAAGCGTTATTGGATCTGCGAATTTCAATGGCGGCCAAGGCAGTATTAATGTCAGCCAATTCAAAAAAGCGATAATACTGGTTAATCAATTGGTTAATGCAGACAAGCCTGTAGCGGAACTGCCAGACCAATTGCAGTACAACAACCTCACTGTCGCATGGACAATTCAAGGTGAAGCTAACACCTTGGTCGTTGCTCTGGATAACCTAAAAGCAAAAGCTAGCGGGTCAATCCAGTTCTTAACCGGCAATCTGAGTTTGTCAGGTGAGGCTTTGATACACACGCCCAAACCAGGTCAACAGATTAGACTGACGCCCATTTTGCTCGATACGGCGATTCCGTTTAACTGCGAAGGTAAATTAGACGAGCCTGCGTGCAAGCCAAATACTAAAGCGGTGGGTAAGATGTTGATTCAAATCCTGAAAAATTCGCAGCAAGGCAAAGTAAAAGAGAAATTAGACAAAGTGATAGAGGAGCAGGTACCGGAGCAATTTAAAGATGCGGCCAAGCAGCTATTAAACCTCTTCGGACGTTGAAAAAGGATGGGCTATTGATGGACTGGTTTGCGCAGCGATTACTTAATTGGTTTAAGGTAAACGGCCGCAAAGATTTGCCCTGGCAAACCGACATCAACCCCTACCGAGTGTGGGTATCAGAGATAATGTTGCAGCAAACCCAAGTTGCAACTGTCATCGACTATTTCAACCGCTTCACCAAACGCTTTCCAAACATACAAAGCCTTGGCCAAGCCAACCTAGACGAGGTACTGCACCTTTGGACCGGGCTGGGTTACTACGCAAGGGGCCGAAACTTACATAGGTCTGCCCAAGTCATATTAGAAAACCATCAAGGCCAAATGCCAGACACACAAGAGGGCTTGGAGGCGTTGCCCGGTATAGGCAGATCTACAGCAGGCGCCATAAGGGCCATTGCCATGGAGCAGCAAGGCGTGATTATGGACGGCAACGTCAAGCGGGTATTAGCCAGATTTCATGGCATAGAAGGCTATCCGGGGGAGAGTAAAATTAGCGCTCAGCTGTGGCAACACGCCGCAGACCACACTCCAGCAACTCACACAGCGGATTATACCCAGGCGATAATGGATATCGGCGCCACCCTGTGCATAAGAAAAAGACCAAACTGCGCAGCATGTCCAATGCAGACAAAATGCGTGGCCAACGCTGAAGATATAGTTCATCACCTGCCCACGCCTAAACCAAAAAAAGCCAAGCCACTGCGAGCCGCGCGTTTTTTTATAGTGAGTTTGCCAAACGGGGCCACGCTAATGGAACAAAGATCCGCCAAAGGGCTATGGGGCGGTCTATGGAACCCGCCGGAACGCAGCTCTGAAATTACCATAGAGGAGTACTTAAGGGAGTTAGGTCTGGATATAGAGGCCGCAGACCACTACACGACAAAAGTATTTCGCCATACCTTTACCCATTTTCATCTAGATGTAGAGCCTATTTACATATCACTAAAAGCCCAGCCAGCACTACAGAGGCAAAAGCTCGTAACCCGTTGGGTACTACCCGCGCATTTAGAAAATAATAATGAAGCCATAGGATTATCCGCAGTAGCAGTTAAACTACTAGCGCCACTGGCAACCAGCGCAAACAAATAGGGCGCTTGAGCTATAAAGCCCTTCAAGGACAAAATTCACAATGAGCAGATTGGTAAATTGCAGTAAATATCAAAAAGAGCTGCCCGGATTAGAAAAGCAGCCTATTCCCGGTGCGCAAGGTGAAAAAATCTTTGCGGAGGTGTCGGAAAAAGCCTGGCTAGAGTGGCAAGCCCTGCAAACTATGCTGATCAACGAAAAACACCTAAGCCTAATTGACCCCGAAACGCGCAAATATTTACTCGCTCAGATGTGGCGATTCTTCAAAAATGAGGATGTAGATCAACCAGAAGGGTATACACCTGCTCAGGACGGTTGACGGGAAGGCGCGACATCGGTTTAATACGCCGCTCGATGCCGACGTAAGGCAAGCAGCGCGGCCTGATAGCTCAGTCGGTAGAGCAGAGGATTGAAAATCCTCGTGTCGGTGGTTCGATTCCACCTCAGGCCACCATTTTAAATACTTTAAAGTTTTTAACTCCCTGATCAGCCTGGGAATTTCCTAAAAGTGGTCAGCTGGGGTAGGAAAACAGTTTTTACACCATCCCTCCTATGAAATCCTTGATATTCGCTCAAATTCGTCATGCGTACTTCCAATGCTCGAAGCCAACTTTGCAGAGTTCTAGCTAAAAGTCGTCATTGTCAAATACTCTTCCAAATTGCTCTCGATCCAATCTAGAGTTTCAGCTTTAGTCCCTGTTCGACTTGAATGCCTCAAAATATTAACAAGGCCGTGAGTGGATGCCCAAACATTGTATGCCTTTAACAGAACTTGCCTTTCAGGCTGATTAGGTAGTTGACCCCGCACCCCCTCTACTATTCTACTGAAGGATGCGGTCGATAGAGCCTCTAAATCTGGATAAAGAGATATATCTAACTCGTTATTTCCGAACATCAAATCGTAAATATGAGGGTGTTGTATACCAAACCTTACGACATGCGCCCCATAAGCAGCAAAATTAACACCAATATTCAAGTCCTTCATGCCTTCATATATCAGTTGAAAACCTTTCCGCATCAACTCAACTCTCAGATCATTTTTAGATTTGAAGTGTCTATAAAACGCAGTGGGTGAAACATCAGCTTTTTGTGCTACCAATCGCATATTGATTTTTTGCCACGACTCGGCCTCGCAAATGTCCCACGCAATTTTGACAAGCTGTTCTTTTAGATTTTCTTTGTGGTAGCCCATAAAAATATATGTTTACTTAGTAAACTGCTCCGTGCCACACTATGTAATCTTAGTCAACATGATAGCGCAAGCAGGACAGAAAGTATGTCAGATAATCTTCAGAAAAATGTCAGCAACAACGGGCTTCTGGCCCAGGATAATCCTGTATTACAAGGTAATTTCGCCCCGGTAGACGATGAAATTAGCTTTGATCACTTAGAGGTAGTTGGGACGATCCCTGAAGATCTGCAAGGCACCCTTTTGCGTACGGGGCCAAACCCAGTGAACCCAGGTCCCAATCATCATTGGTTTGTGGGTGACGGTATGTTGCATGCGATTCAACTTGGCAACGGTCAGGCGAAGAGCTATCGCAATCGTTGGGTTAGAACCAAGGTGCTGGAGGAGAAAACGGGGTTATCCGCAGCGAAAGGCGGCAGTCAGCTAGAGTTGATGATTCAAGGATCTGGCAACGTCAATGTCGTCGGTCATGGTGATCGCGTATTAGCGTTGCCAGAGGTGGGTTTGCCCTATGAAATGGACAAGCAGCTGAATACAAAAGGCCTCTTCGATTACGCGGGTAAGCTGACAAGCAACATGACTGCGCATCCAAAAATTGATGGGCGAACAGGTCAGATGTTGTTCTTTGGGTATGAGGTGTTTGCGCCGTTCTTACGCTATCACGAAGCATCTTCAAATGGTGATTTAGTCAAAAGTATCAATATCGATTTGCCAGAAGGCATCATGATGCACGACTTCGGTGTGACAGAGACACGTGTCGTGTTCATGGATCTACCCGTTGTCTTTGAGTTGGCACTCGTAGAAAAAGGTTTCCCCTTTCAATGGCTTGATTCGCATCAATCCCGATTAGGCATAATGAATCGTTCAAGTGATGCAGATACCGTGCAGTGGATAAATATTGATCCTTGTTATGTTTTCCACCCCCTAAACAGTTATGACGATGGTGACAAAATCGTGATGGATGTTGTGCGCTACAAAAAAATGATGACGGCTCCAGGCGATGATGATTACGAACAGGGTTCAAACCTAATTCGGTGGGTTATAGATCCAACTGCCGGGACAGTGCAGACAACGACCCTGAGTGAGATTGATATTGAGTTCCCCCGCGTTAATCCTCGCGTTGAATGTTACAAACATCAGTTTGGCTATGCATTGAAGGCTGGCGGGACACACGGTTTCTCAGACTTGCTAAAGTTTGATCTCGATGCGGGTACGACACAAACCTATGGCGTCGGTGACCACTGCGCGGGTGGAGAGCCTGTGTTCGTTGAATCTGCTAACGGCGAAGCAGAAGACGCCGGCTACATACTGTCCGTTGTTTACAATGGCGACACCCAGTTAAGTGAACTTCATATTATAGATGCGCAGGATTTCGATTCGAAACCCTTGGCTATCGTCAAATTGAATGCCCGAGTTCCTTTTGGTTTTCATGGCAACTTTGTCGCTGACTGATTCTTAGATAACTCTCAAGTGCAATGGACTGGATCTCAAGATTGGTATGAAATGCAATGAACATAACTGGTTGACGATCGCCTTAAGCCCAAGCACTTGAACTTCCCTTTGTAAATGATCAGAGAGCAGTCAATACGAACTCTGCGCGGCGAGGTCTGTTCGTGAGTTAGAACACGCTTCGTCTCACTTTTTAATTAGTAACGGAGCGACTTAACTGCGAATGCGTTTCAATTTTTTTTCAATCCTAGGTTTATCCATCTCCAACAAACGAGGAAGCAGTAATGGGTAACACTCCTTTTTGGTATCGATTTACCCCTTTTCTGGGGCGGCCACCTGAATTAACTAAGCATCAGTGGAGGCTGCTTGGCTTACTGTCAGCTGTGTCGTTTTTCGAAACCTACGATATATATTTGTTCTCTTTAAATTTGGCACAAATACAAGCTGAGCTGCTCATTGCGGAATCGAATGTTGGGTTGTTGGGCGCTTTTGTCCAAGCCGGCGCGTTTTTAGCGGTTTTTCTCGCGATAGCGGCGGATCGATACGGTCGACGATCGATTTTATTAATCACAATCGTTGGTTACACTTTTTTTACGGCAGCGACGGCGTTGGCTCCTAACGCAGAGGCATTTGTTGTTTTTCAGATGCTCGCGAAATGCTTCGGCACTGCTGAATTAATGATTGCTGCGGTAGTGATTGCTGAAGAGTTTGCGCCGGAGAACAGAGGTTGGGGTATTGGTGCGCTGGGCGCTGTGGCCGCCTGCGGTGCAGGATTCGCGTCGCTTATGTTTGGGTTAGTGGAATACATACCGTACGGTTGGCGCTCTCTTTATGCGGTTGGTGTGGTTCCGTTATTGTTCATCGCTTATTGGCGTCGAGTCTTGCCGGAAACTAAAAAATTTACGGCTGTGGCGCAGATTCACGAACCGGTAATGAAAAATATTGGCGATCTTTTCACTCGCATGCCCAGACGTACGATAGGCTTTTTTGCTGCTGTGTTCGGACTGATGCTTGCCGGCAGCACGGCCACTTTTTTTGCGCCAAAGTATTTACAGGAGATGCAGGGGTGGGCGCCGTCAAGCGTCGCGATGCTTAGCTTAGCTGGCGGAGCCTTGGCCATCGTTGGCAATCCGCTTGCAGGTTGGCTGAGTGATCGATTCGGACGCCGGCCGATCACCACCGTGTTTACCGGCATGTTCTCGCTGGCAGCCGTCGCTTTCTACTCCTTGGTTGGCGCTTTTGTTCCGGTTTTGTGGATAGGCTTTATCTTCTTCATGATGGGCAGTTCGGTGACCACAACGAGTTACGGTACAGAACTATTCCCTACCCGATATCGTTCGACTGCAACAGGTTTCCGAGCGATTGTTGCTGCCGCCGCCGGCATACTTGGGCTGAGCACGGTATCACTGCTGTACCCAATCTTTGGTTCTAACTGGACCTCTATCGCTGTGCTTTGCGCCGTCTCGCTTATTGCACCAGTGATGGTTTGGTTGTTCTTACCAGAAACCGCTGGCAGGCGGCTTGAGGAAATCACACCCGATTGAGTTGGCGGGGCTGAAAGCACTTTTTCCAAACGTTATGGCTTTAACTTCAGATTCATGCGACGAAAATTATCTGGTTGTCACCAAAAATAGAGGGAACTAACATTATGTCTGCAGAACCATTAATACTAATCGTCTATGGAGCTACCGGGTTTACAGGCCAGTTGGTCGCTACCTACCTCGACGGGCACCCCGAACTCCGTGGTAAGCCTTGGGCGATTGCAGGCCGTACCCAAAGCAAAGTTGCCGAACTGTCTGCCAAACTCGGGGATAGGCCCAAGACTCTCTGCGTTGATCTCGATGACACCGACGCGGTGACCGCGATGGTCTCGCGTACCACAGTGATTCTCAATTGCGCTGGTCCTTACTCTGTCAATAATGGGGCCGTCCTTTTGGGTGCGTGTGCTCGAGCAGGCGTTCACTACTCAGACCTCTCCGGTGAGGGGTTCTGGCAAGCCGAAATGATCAATGCCTTTGATGATCTTGCACGAGATTCCGGAGCTAAGGTGATTCTTGGGGGTGGAGTCGATTCAATTCCCTCCGATCTCGGTGCCTTCATCGCCGCAGAGGCTTTGCTCAGTGAGCCAAACCAAAGCATGCAGTTGCGGGGTGTTTATACTCGCTACACGGGTTCGTTTTCTGGAGGCACCTTAAACTCTGGCAAGGCCACCGAGCGGGCGAAAAGGTCCGGCAGGTATACGGATGCGATGGAAGTAAATCCTTATCTCCTAACAACCGGAGTTATAGGGGTAGAAACCGACACGCCGGGAACCGCCGATGGTATGGCCCCTCGCTTCAAGTGGGCTTTTGATTCGACCTACGGTGCTGTTTCGAAATTTTTCATGGCTCCCATCAACGCCCGAGTCGTACGACGCAGCCTCGTGCTGCGCGACGAACATCAAAAGGTATCCTATAGCGAGTGCGCAGCTATAGGAATGTGGTTACGCGTGACAGGCATGTGGGCGAGTCGAGGGTTTGGCTATTTCCTGGGCGAACCAATCAACTTCAAACCAACCTCCGGAGAAGGCCCGCCTTCGTGGTTACTCCGCGATGGAGGCTTCGAGATCGAAGTGACCGCTAAAGCACGAGCGAAGACCGTCCGTACCCGAATTTCTGGGCAAGGCGACCCGGGCTACGGAGCAACATCGAAAATGCTGGCAGAGCTTGGTCTCTGCCTGGCCCTCGATGATCATAGCGAGGCGTTGCACCGAGCCGGCGTGCTGACGCCTTCCACCGGGTTGGGACATGCTCTGATTTTGCGTCTGACTCAGGCTCAAGGAGGTAAGTTCATGCAATTCGATACGGAAACTCCGTTGGCGCAGTGATCTTTACGCGCCTTGGTAGATTGATAATTTCGAGTTAATTAAACAAAAAACGGTGAATTTGTGTTGAGAATAAAACAATTGCTTCTTGGTCTTTCGACAATTTCTTTGCTTGCTCCCGTGCTGACCAGCGCCGAGGTTCTGACGATAAATATTAGTGAAGTTCAAGTCAGTAAAGGAAATATAATGATCCAAATAGCAAACAGCGAAGAGGGTTGGAAATTTCCCGAAGATTCATTCCCTCCAGTGGCCCAAATAATGGAACCCGCCCAGAAAGGTGAAATGGCATTTCAAACAACACTGCCTGCGGGTACTTACGCTGTTCAGGTTATGCACGATGAAGACGCGGACGGTGAAATGGATACGAACTTCGTAGGTATACCAAAGGAACCCTTTGGGTTTTCCAACAATGTAATGGGGAAAATGAGTCCGCCAAAGTGGAAAGATGCCAAGTTTGAAATAGCAGGCGATGCGAGTATCGAAATTTTTTTAAAGAACTAAGACGTGAGTGAAAGAGTTTTTGCCTGATTGATTTGTGCGGAAATGAAACTCCATATTCTTGTGCCTGACGAATTTTGGTTTCGCATTGACGCGCAAAAAAAAGGTAGATTCACGTTGAAAATAAAAAATTGCTTCTTGATCTTACGACACCCTCACTACTCTTCTCTGCGCTGGATGTGGACTTAATGATCTGGAACCTGTCGGAAATTATGAAAAATACGTTGAAAGATTGCGAGTCAGTCCATGTAAGGCTTCACGAGGACCGCAGCATTCTAAGCAATTGCTAAAAAATACCAGCAAAAAAATTATTTCTACCGGGCGCTCCCGCAGGCGTAATCTTCCATCTTGGCAGTATCTGGAACCCAGTGTTCTATCTGAGAAGTGGTGATGCTATTACAGCTTTCGCCACTTATCTGGATATCACAATAAATAGAGTGAACTTATATTATGTTGACAGAACCATTAGTAATAATCGTCTATGCAGCGACTGGGTTTGCAGGTCAATTGGTCGCGACCTAATTCGAATTCCGCATCGGACTGCATGGCAAACCTTGAGCTATTGCGGACCGCACTCAAAGCAAGCTTGCCATACCCCAAATCCAGGGCTCTCTTACCCTCTGAACTAAGATTTTGATTGGCGGCCGCAGAATAGTAACGTCTCCAATTGCGTGTTTTCAAACAGCACAAATCTTAAGTGAACCTAAGCCCAAGCAAAAGGATCCCAACGGTATTCAATCTGACCTTCGCGAATCCCTAAAATCTCACCAAATTGCAACATCACGGACTCACTTTGCGTGGGCCGATAAAAAACGTAGTCGTCCACTTTTACATCCACTGCATCAGATGCATTAAGCATTTCCTGATTACTACTTCTGCCAAATAACGGATTACTTACTAAGCCCTCTGGAGATACGGGCTTTGCCTGCCAATAGCCACCATAAACAAAAATTGTTCTCGCTCTATTCGGATCCCATAGGCTTTGTGCCTGGCCAACCCAATCCGCGCCTGCGGTCCATGTGCCAGCAAAAGATTTGAGCACAGGCGTCGCTATATATAATGCAGGCCGGTGATTAGATAAAGACGGCAGATCAAAATCTAGCGGCTTTACGAATCCGGAGCCAATAGAGAGTTCATTCGCAATGCCCTCAACATCACCCCATAGGGTATAAGTAGGACTACCTGCCGCATTAAGTGTGATATTTTTCGTATCTCTACGGCTCACCCGACTACTAAGCGCAACATCTAACATCGACTGGTAACGCTGTTGTACTTGTTGAAACTCTTCTTGCTGTCCCACGATGAGTTCAGGCATTTTAACTACATGGGGGTCGTAGCCCATAAGTCCGTCAAAAGTCAGCTGGGGAGTTTCTTCGATGATTTGGAGCATTTGCTGCAGAATTATGGGGTCATGGACGCCACCACGATGCAGCCCCACGTCTAGCTCAATATTAATGCGCATGCGCAGATTTTTTGTTTTTGCCAAGGACGAGTATTGCACCAGCCGCTCAGGCGTATCAATAAGCCATTGAAGTTGAGTGGTCGGATCAAAGCTTTTCAGCGCAGGTCGATCATAAAATTTTGCTGCAGCAGCCAGAGGCATCGGCTTGCCAAACAGAATATCCGACTGTTGATTACCCATAGCGCCGAGAAACGGCTCATGGAAAGCCATCAATTTATTTGAACCAGCCAAGTTACTAACATAATCAATGAGAGAAGTACTCGGAACAGACTTTGCAACAATACGCAGATCGCGACCACGCAGCGCTCGACTTACCTCCTGAATATTATGATCTAAAGCATCTAGATCAATAATCATTGTCGGACGTCCTTCTCCATTTCTGCGCAGCACGTTATTTAAATTTGTGAAATAGTTGTTATGCCCACCTGCACCCAGTTTACTGGGACGCATGGATAACAGCGCCGCAGCGCCACCAAGTGCAACGCCACCGAGAAGTAGGGACCGACGACTAGGCATGAGATGAAGCGCCTAGGCCAAACAAGTGTTTAAGATGGCTGTTGAGCATTCTCCCGTTTGGATCAACGCTTTCACGCACAGATAAAAAGTCATTCCAATGCGTATATAAGTTAGAAAATTCTTGGGGTCCTAGCGTGTGCAGTTTGCCCCAGTGAGGACGACCATTGTACTTCTGAAAAATGGGTTCTATTGCGGCGAAGTATTCAATGTAATCTTCGTCTGCAAATTGGTGCACCGAGATTGAACAGCCGTCGCGCTGGGAAAACATACTCAACCAAATGTCATCTTGCTGAGTATAGCGGTACTCAATGGGGAAAATTATCGGTATATCTTTTTCCACAATTGTCGCCAGAATTTCTTTTAGACATTCAGGGCCTGCCTCCGCTGGCACGGTGTATTCCATCTCGCGAAAAGGCACAACCCGATCATGAGCCAATACGGTATATGAGGGGCCGGACGTCACGGTTGCTGCGCCATCCGCTGCCGAGTCAATTATTTTTTGATAAGCGAACTTACCGACAAGGGGTAGGACGCCTAAACTTTGGTAAGCGTCGCGAATTTGAAAGATAGCGGTTGGATCTTCCTCACCGGAATTTATGATTGGCGCAGATGTGTCGACTTCATTAGTACGCACCACTAACGCCATCGAAGTGTGCGGGAATGCTAAAAATTCAAAATTCCGATTTGATGCTTTCTCATTTTCAATATCTTCTAAAACAACGTCTAACGGTTCAACTGTGGTCCTCTGTTCTAAATTAAAAGCAGGCACCGTGCGTATTTTCACTTTGGTAATAACCCCAAGCGCGCCAAGACCACATCGCGAAGCATTAAACAACTCAGCGTTGCTAGAATTGTTACACTTTACCAATTCACCCGATGGCGTTGCGATAGTTAGTTCTTCAATCATTGATGACAGAGAACCCATAGTTACACCGCTGCCGTGGGTAGAAGTTGAAATGGCACCCGCAATAGTTTGGTAATTAATGTCCGGAAGATTTGTTAGCGCTTGTCCTTGCAGGTTTAACGCGGGACCTAATTGGTGTAGCCGAGTACCCGACCAAACCTCAGCAACATTCTGCTCTGCGTCCACGCTGAGAACGCCATTCAATAAGTCGGTGGATATCAATGTGCCTTCAGTTGGCACAACCGCGCTAAAGGAATGTCCCGCACCCATTGGGCGCAACCCGCCATTACTAGTTGAGGTCATAAGAGACAAAAGCTCTTCTTCACTTTGCGGCGCAATTCTATGGGCTGGCTGACAGCCTTGATTCTTCGCCCAATTCATCCAGGGTAACGGCTTACCCGTTTGAAAATCGTAGTCTAATGCGGCGGTTGGGCCCATTGAAGATTTGCCACAACCGGATAGGCCTAGTGCTGCGCTTGCACCAAGAGTACCCAACACAGAATTTTTAATCAGCGTGCGACGATTGATCATTATTCGTCCGCCTTACTAGCATCCGAGCTTGGGGCCAAATTTAAAACTGATGAGTCGAGACCACTCATGGTGGCTACTAAATTGCGGATTTCGCTTTCGGTGCAATACCCGCAAGTGCCCAAGGGCGGCATATTACCAACACCCACTATGGTGTTGCGCACTAACCCTTCAAATCCACCTTCTACTCGGGCGGCGCGGCGCTGCCAGTCTGCAATATCACCCATGACCGGCGCTGAGGTTTCAGCACGGGCGTGGCAATAAGCACAAATTTGGATGTAGGCGTGAGATTCCCTGGGGGTAAGCTCTACAGCTTGAGTATTGGCCGTCACAGCAAGGAGCAAGCTGAATAAAAAAAAATTTATGTGTGAGCAGAAGCTTCTGCTTTGTAGGACTTTCATCATACTAACTCGATAAACTTGACGCTGAACTATAGGACGATTAGAGAACGCGTACAAACACCCTCCACGCGAGTGTCTGTGCGCGAACTTGGACATAGTCCTGAATATAGCTACAAACACGAGACGTTATAAAATTGGTTGGCCTCTGTGCAATGGTTTGGCGTCTATCTAATGGATAATCCACGTTATAACTAACTAGGAAGGTAGTTCCCGAGCGCGCAACGCTTTTTTAAAGATGCAAAAGACCAAAGCTAACTTCGATGAAGAATTTAACGCTCATCCACTCCATGACAACTTGTATGCCTATTGGTTGACACCTTAGGGGGTTTTCTCGCAAGTATTCGATCAAACTTCTGCTACTCTCACACTTGAAAAGTTGCAGGACAACAACGATGTTAGTTACGCCCATCACGCCAATTATCGGCGCTGAAATAAACGATATATGTTTGGCCAACCTCAGTAACGATGAGGTGGCACATATAAAGGAATTGTTTATTCAGCATATGGTCTTAGTATTTCGTGATCAAGAGTTGACCCGAGAGCAGCACAAGGCTTTTTCGCGAAATTTTGGCGAACTGCACATTCACCCTTCCAAGCGCAGCGCCAAGGGCGGCGGTATGCAAACTAAATTAAACAAATCTGAGGTAAGTGACGACCCTGAGCTGTTTATCATTGACACTAAACCTGACTCTAAGCAGAGCAATGGCGAGGCTTGGCATTCCGATGTTTCTTGCGAAGAAATTCCCCCTCTCGCCTCACTTTTATACGTAACTAAAACACCAGAAAATGACGGTGGCGATACTATGTTCGCTAATATGTACGAAGCCTATGACGCGCTGTCGGACGACCTAAAAAACCTACTAATGAGAAAGTACGCTTTTCATGATGGGGAGATAGATCTGCGCAACTATGGGATAAAACTCAAACCTGGCCAGCTTTACCCAAAAGCCAGTCACCCAGTGATTCCCGCACATCCCGAAACCAACCGGCCTTACTTGTTCGTAAATGGAAGTTTCACCTCCCATATTGAAGGTATTGCAAAATGGGAGAGCGATATGTTGCTGCAGGGGCTATATAGGTTTGTAGCGGCTAGCCCTAAACTACAATGCAGGGTGAAGTGGCACAAAAATACTTTAACCATGTGGGACAACCGCTGCGTACAGCATCATGCTATACGTGACTATGTAGGCTATAGCCGCTATGGAGAAAGAGTCTCTGTGCTGGCTGAACAAGGTCCCCAAGCTTTTTTTCAGGATCAATAGACAACTTCATGATCCTCGGCTTTTGGCGGCTTTTATCTTTGATAAGATAAGCTTTTAAGCCTGATAGAGGACCCTTCAACAATACTTAGGACTGCAACTTTTCTGCAAGAGAGTCCAATTGTCCTAAATTTTCTAAATACTTTGCAGTCTGTCTGAACCCATAAACAAAATATTTCTCAGCATTTTTGAAATTTTAAGCGAGGTAAGGCTAAGATAAGCCTCCGAGGTTACTGTGCTTCCTATGCAAAACTCTCTCTTCAAAGGTCTTAAGGTCATTGACTGCGCCACTGTCATCGCCGCCCCCGCAGCTGCAATGATTCTCGCCGATTTCGGTGCGGAGGTGATAAAAATTGAACAACATGGTGAAGGCGACATGCTGCGTATGTTGTCGCACATACCCACCACTCCTGAAGCTGGAAACGAATGGTTTTGGCAAATGGATGGTCGCAACAAGAAAGGTTTGTGCTTAGATCTCAAATCCACCCAAGGCATGGAAGTTCTGCACAAATTGGTGGCTCAGTGCGATGTGTTTATCACCAACCACCCAAGCGGCGTGCGCGAGTCTTTAGGGTTAACTTACGATGATTTAAAACCAAAAAATCCGAATATGATTTATGCCTCGCTTACCGCTTATGGAGAACAAGGGCCTGAGCGTAATCGCAAAGGCTTTGACCAACTGGCCTACTGGGCGCGGAGCGGTCTTATGGATCTTATGCGCGCCCCAAACACGCCCCCCACCCAAGGCTTACCCGGCATGGGCGATCATCCAACAGCAGTAGCTCTTTATGCCGCAATTGTTACCGGTTTGCTGCATAGAGAAAAAACTGGCCAAGGCGGTATGGTGCATACCTCGCTTTTAGCTAACGGCCTGTGGTCTGCGTCCGGCATTGCACAGGGTGCTATGGCTGGGGGTGATATGGCCGTCTATCGCGAAAACAACATCGTCAACGGCGCAATGATGCGTCCCTACCAAACCTCTGACGAGCGATGGCTGCAATTCAATATGGTTCGCAACGATGAATTGTTGTCGCTACTATTGGCGGGACTTGGCGCCATACACCTACTAGCAGACCCCAGATTTGCCGATCCAGAGGAGATGTGGGCAAATCGGCAAGCCTTTGGAGACGAGATTCAAGCTCTTGTAGGCTGTCAGACATCGGACCATTGGTTGGAGATTTTTGCGGCTTTTGAAGTACCTGTGAACAAAGTTGCCACCATTGAAGAGACTCTACTCGACAGACAGATAGCGGAAAATAAAATGGCCGTCAAACCCAACATTGATGGTGTCGAGATTCCTCTCATTATCAATCACCCGATCAAGGTGGACGCCATAGCTCAAACTGCTATGACACGAGCGCCCAATCTAGGCGAGCACAGCGAGGAGATACTCCGAGACCTTGGTTATTCGGAAGGGGCCATAAAGACACTGCGCGCGTCTGGGACCATTTAAGTTCGAACTTTAAGCCAGGCCGAAATAAGGTCTACAGCGATTCACAAACAGGACAGTGGTATGCGCAAGCTAAAGGCAATTTTTGCACTCTTAATCTCGCTCAGCACAAGCCTCAACTTTATTGGCCTTGTTCAGGCCAGTGAAAATCCGGGCGCTGATGCTACTAATGAAAATTGGATTGAATTATTTAATGGCGCAAATCTAGACGGGTGGACTGCAAAAATTACTGGGCAACCTCTAGGTCAAGATCCCCTCAATACCTTTGTCATCGAAGAAAATTTGCTGCGGGTGAACTACGCAAACTACGACAAGTTCTCTAACCAGTTCGGCCATCTATTTTTTGCTGAACCCTATTCTCATTATAAACTGCTAATTGAATATCGTTTTGTAGGTGACCAAGTTAAAGGCGGTGCAGGTTGGGCTATGCGCAATAGTGGTGTAATGCTACATAGCCAAGACCCAACAACCATGTTGTTAAAACAAGATTTTCCAGATTCTATTGAGGTCCAATTTTTAGGGGGATTGAGCGATGGCAAGAAAAGGCCAACAGGGAATATCTGCAGCCCTGGCACAGAAGTAGACTATTTAGGGGAGCGTCTGCAGGGTCATTGCCAAGCATCTTTTGGCAATACTCTAGATGGCGATCAATGGGTAAGCATTGAAATTATGGTTAATGGCGCAGACTCTGTTGTGCATTTGGTCAACGGCAAAGAAGTAATTCGCTATGGCAATCTTCAGCTAAGTAAAGGTTCTGTCAGCGCCAAACTACGCAGAGCGCAAGATGGGAAAGCCGCACCACTAATCCTTGAACAAGGCTTTATTGCGCTACAAAGCGAATCTCACCCCATAGAATTTCGTAGAGTCGCTATTCAGCCTTTGGCGAAATAAATTTCAAAGCGCTAACTGTCGCGCCATTCCTCATTCAATTCGCGAATAAAATCCCCCACGGTTTGGGGTCTTTTAGCCGGATCCTTTTCTAGGCACGACAAACAAATTTGTTCTAGCCGCAAAGGCACATGTTGTTGGGAGGCATCGTTAGGGGGGATGGGTTTGTCGTCCAAAGCACTGCGAACTAGGTCGTCCATAGACTCGCCTACGGACGAGTTTTTGCCGGTAAGGATTTCGTAAAGTACCGCTCCCAGACTGTACACATCAGTACGCCCATCAATATTTTTAGCCCGGTTAATCTGCTCCGGAGACATATAGCATATGCTGCCCTGCAGTTTGCCCCGGCCAGTCATAGTAGAATCATCGTCGCTCAGATCAAATTCAGTATAAGCCGATTCACTGTCGCTGCCATCTGGATGCCAGACCTTGGCCAAACCCCAATCCAATAACAACACCTCACCATAGGGCCCAACAAGAATATTGTCTGGCTTTACGTCCCGATGAATAACACCCATGGTATGCGCGTATTGCAGCGCATATGCCACCTGCATGAGCACCTCCACCATTTGCGCCAGTTCGTAGCGTTCACGATAATCTAATACTTCGCGCAAGGTATAGCCGTGAACCAACTTCATGGTGAAGTAATAGTGCCCCGTTGTATCACGCCCTAGTTCGTAGGTAGGCACGGTATTGGGATGTTGCAACAAAGCCGACACTCGCGCCTCTCTCAGCAGACGCTGCTGCTCAACTGGGTCATCTGCTAATTCTGGGCGCAAAGTTTTGTAACAAACTACGCGGGAGAGGTGCAAATCTTTACAGGACTTAATAAGCGATTTGCCGCCTTTCGCTATAGTTTTGAAATAGGCATAGCGCGTTCCAAAATTAACGCTTTGTGGTAACGGAGCGTCAGTGTCTTTAAGATAGACCTGCCTTTCAGCGAGCGCTGCTTTACCTTTTTTATCGGAATCATGACGCTGAGGAAATCGATTCATTATTGGTCCAATAGCCAAGTTTTACATAGCTTACACCGCTAATATGCTGGGTGTAGATACGATTAACACCCTATATCGCAGCTCATAATAATACGTGTCATCGACCGCTGACTAATGACTAACAAATAACCTATTGAGAAGTAATTGATCACTTCACCTTTCGACAGCAATATAGATTACACCGCTCAAATGCGTACGGCTACGCCCCTTAATCAGGGTAGTTCGACCAGTAAGAATCCACCTAGCAACGCTGAGTATTGGCTAAATTTAACCTCGTCAATGACACAAGCCGTTGCAGAGAAATTTGTAAGAATGCCAGCGGTCACTGTTCTAGGCGAAGTTGTAGAGCAACCTACTTCTGCAGAATTACAGCGTCTTGAGCAGCAAGGAGATGTCTTTGCACGGCATATTTTGCTCTGTATCGATAATAAACCGCTGGTTATGGCGCGCACGGTAACACCTACTTCGAGCCCAGATGTCAAAGCCTTAAAGGGACTACTAGAACGCCCCCTGGCGGAACTACTCTTCTCAGATGAGCGCTGGCAGCGTCGAGGCTCCCTACAACCCCTCATTCTGGCAAATGGTATATTCGGCAGAAGTTGTTTGTGGCACCAGTCCAACGTCTCAGACAGCGGCTTATTGGTAGAAGAGTTTTTTCTGCCAGGACTGTATTAATAAAATGTCGGAAGCTAGCGTATTTTCAGCAGCGAACATCCACAAACAGAACTTTGAGGATGGGCGCCAAGCGGTGCTAGGATATTGTAGATCAAGAATTTGCGAGGAGGGCAATATGCCGAGTTTTATAGATCTTTCCGTTTCAATAGATAACAACGAGCACAGCGATCACCCGGGAGGTAGCCCCAAAGTTACTTACCGCACACATGCGGAAACGGCGGGTGGGCTGGCACACTTTTTTCCGGGCCTTAAACCCGAGGACCTTCCAGATGGCGAAGGTTGGGCTGTTGAAACTATTACCTTATCTACTCACAACGGCACACATATGGACGCGCCATGGCACTTTCACTCCACTACTAACAATGGCGCAGATCCCGCGCCTTCAATAGATGAAACACCATTGGACTATTGTTTTCGCCCAGGTATAAAACTGGATTTTCGTAATTTTCCTGACGGCCATCTTGTTAGCCCATCGGAAATTGAGGCGGAGCTCGAGCGCATTGAACACAAACTTGAGCCGTTAGATATTGTCCTAGTGAATACTCGGGCAGGATCGGTTTATGGACAACCCGGCTACGTGGATGCGGGTTGCGGCATGGGTCGCGATGCCACAATGTATTTGACCGAGCGCGGCGTGCGAGTTGTGGGTACAGATGGTTGGTCTTGGGATGCACCGTTTAATCACACGGCGAAAAAATGGGCAGAAAACCCAGACCCAAGCATGATCTGGGAAGGACACAAAGCAGGCCGGGAAATACCCTATTGGCAAATGGAAAAGTTACACAATTTAGAAGCTCTGCCGGCTAACGGATTTACCGTAGCGTGCTTTCCGGTGAAAATTGCTAAAGCTTCAGCAGGATGGACACGATGTGTGGCGCTCATCAACGACTAACTAAGAAAACAAATTAGACAATAGCGCCCCAGAACCGCCTAAGTAGTTAGATAGCACGCGAGTTACTATACCACTCACCCCACGCTCAAACTTTTACGCCCCAACCTTGCGGAAACGACGAAATAACACCCAAGAAATTAAAATAACGAGTGCTAACATACCTAACAGAATGCTCAAAGGAATGACTAAAAGGATCGGTCTGTTGGCGAAAACTTTACCCAACATGACTCGCCCTTGTTCGTAGTCAGGCCGCACTTCCACAACGCCATTTTGCACTGCCCATAGGGCATAATCGGCTTTGAGCTCGACAAATAACTGGGGCTTTGCAGTGGCAAGGTTCTGAGTTTCACCGGGATCAACACTGATGTTAAACAACTGCCACTCTGACTTTTGGCCGCGAAAGCGGTTGTACACAAGCTTATAGTCGCCTTGAAAAAGAGCCTTGTTGCCGCCCAATTCGTAGCCAATAATTTCATCTGCCAAACGCACGCTGGCGCGTTCGTCTTGCAACACTGGGATTAGGCTTTTGCCAACCATATCTAAGGGTAGGTCAACTGTACCGGCCAGTTGCAGAATGGTGGGCGCTATATCTGTAACCCAAGTTAACGATTGAGAAACCGCGCCGGTATTAGCAATCACAGGCTGGCCATTTACTTTACCCCCAATAACCAATGGCACACGCATACCACCTTCGCTGGCAAAAAACTTGTACCAAGCCAGAGGTCCAACGGCTGCGCTGGCCCAACTTGGCCCAATATCATGATAACTGTCTATTTCACCCAACGTTTCTACATCGGTATTAAATCCACTGGCGCGCATCCAAGCGCTCATTAAATACACCGGAGCAGCCGGACTATCGCCTTGTTGGCGGGTGGCCAATGAGCCTTCGGCGCCATTGTCAGAAAGAAAAATAAATACGGTATTTTCTAGCTTGCCCTGACGCTTTAAGTGCGTGACTAAACGACCAATATGATAGTCCATTGCATCCACCATGCCCGCATAAACCGCCATACCTTTGCTTTCAAACGCTTGGGTCTGCGCGTCTAAGCTATCCCAAGGCACAGTTGTAGGCGCCACATAACTGGCGACAGTTGATTCTAAGATGCCGCTATCCAACAACCCTTGCGATCTTTTCTCACGCAGCACAGACCACCCATTGGTGTAGCTTTGCAAATATTTGTCACGAAATTCGGCTGGCGCTTGAACGGGAATATGCACCGCTTGAAAAGCTAAATAGGTAAAAAAAGGTTTTGCAGCATCGTCGTCCACATCGCTATCTATATATTCGATGGCTTTATCAACGAGGGTTTTGGACGAATAAAAGTCCTTCGGTAATTCCGTGGGTTGACCGTCTTCATACCAATTGGCTTTTTCATATATCGGCAAATAAGAGCGTTGTCGCCAATTGTCAGCGCCAGTGTCGCCTAATGAAAACGCGCGATCAAAACCTCGTTGGCTAGGCAGTTGTTCAGCTGTTTGGCCTAAATGCCATTTACCCGACATGTAAGTTCGGTAACCTAGATCGCGTAGACGTTCGCTGATGGTGACAACATTTTTGTCCAAGACACCCTGATATGCAGGGCTGGTAGCTTGGTAATCGGGAATAGCTTCAACAATATTGGCCACCCCTGCGGCGTGACTATCAACACCTGTAAGCAACATTGCTCTAGTAGGCGCGCACGAGGCCGCCGTATGAAAATTAGCAAAACGCATCCCTTGAGCTGCAATAGTGTCAAGATTCGGTGTGTCAATTTCGCTGCCGTAACTTCCCAGGTCTGAAAAACCAAGGTCGTCAGCCAAAATTAAAACAATATTTGGGGGTTGTACTGGAAGTGCTCCTTGCCCATGCGCCATGGAAGACAGGAGTCCGAGGAACAATCCAGGAGTAACAACAGATAAGTAAATAATTTTTTTAATGCACGCGTGCAAAATTTTGCCTTTAAATATAACAATGAAATGCATTAAACATGACCCGGCTAAATGAAACCAGTATCAGGGAATTCTCTCTCGACCCAGGAAACTAATCAGCCAAAGTAGACGGCAAAGGCGGTAAACAAATAATCTGCACCGAAAAACCCGATGACTTACCCTCAGGGTTCAGCCAGAAGGAGCGAGCTATGTTCGAGCTAACTGCAAAGGAACTATAAGTTAAGGACCAGGTTGAGATCTTGTACTACCGGGATTTATCCTAATCACAAGCTCTGGTTGCTGCAAATCCGCCAAGGAAGAAATGCCCCTAAAACTGCACAAACGCACTGGTTAATGGGAAACAAACAGAACGACCAGTTGCTTGGACGTTATTTAATAAACTGTTTATCTGAAGCAAAGAAAATAGGGCCAAAAAGCACTGCATGCGATTTTTTGTGCACTTTGTTGGCAAGATCTGGCGGACTACGAAAAAAATATATTTGTCTCATCCTCAGCACTTTGCTCGCTGACTGAAAAAAGCAGCAACAAACGACGACATAACCAATATACTTTGACGCTACCAATTGGTCTTGCAACACAAACTCCAGCTAAGGCAAATGCATGTTGACTGATGAAGAAAAATTTCGCTTTGACTTAGAAGGCTATCTAGTAATTCCCGGCGTATTAAGCGCCGCCGAATGTACGGCTCTATCCGCACAGTGTGATCAGCACTGGCCAAGACAAGCGGAAGATGGTCCATTTCGGCGCACCGCCGATGTAAGCAAATGGGGCGAGTCTTTTCTTAATCTGATGGACCACCCCAAAGTACTCCCTTACTTAATTGAACTTATTGGCCCGCGTCTGCGCGCGGATCATGACTATTCAATATTTATGCGCGCTGATGCCCCGGGGCAGTTGTTACATGGTGGGCCTTTTCTATATGAAACCGATCATTGGTACCGCTACAACGACGGCGCTATGCGCAATGGCCTAATGGTCATCTCCTGGGCACTAACAGACTCAAACTCGGGTGACGGCGGATTTGTCTGCGTACCCGGCAGCCACAAAACCAATTTTATTAAACACCTACCTGAAGATGTACGCGCTCAACAACGAGTTCCAGAGTACGTTAGACAGCCGGTGCTGAAAGCTGGCGATGTTGTGGTGTTTACCGAAGCACTAATGCATGGTACTGCTAGTTGGAAGAGTAGTGTTGAGCGACGCGCGCTGCTGTTTAAGTACAGTCCACCGCACTCTAGCTGGGCTAAGCTACCCTATAATTTAGACGACTACCCACAGGCGACAGACCAACAAAAGCGCCTCATGGCGCCACCCTCTGTGGAAGATCATCAACGAGTTATAGAGTACTAGTTTTAGGCTTCGCTGATCACCTTGATCTTTGAAGCACAGAGTTTTTTACCGAATTCTGCTCCCTTTGCCTCTAAGTAAAAGGCGGTCAGTTTTAGAAGAAACCCATTAATGAATTCACACAATGAATAAAAAGCACGCGCTCATATTTGTCACAATTACAGTTTTTCTCGACACCGTGGGATTTGGCATCATTGTGCCGGTGCTACCTCAGTATCTTACAGAAGTGGCTAACGCTAGTTTGTCCGAGGCTTCTGCACTCAGCGGCTATTTAGTGGTCAGTTACGCTATCACTAACTTTCTTTTCTCACCGCTCCTTGGCGGATTAAGTGACAGCTTAGGACGCAGACCAATATTGGTGGTTTCACTATTTTTCTATAGCATCAGCTACCTGCTGGCAGGGTTTGCTACCGCCTTATGGGTATTGTTTTTAGGTCGGCTCTTAACGGGCATTACTAGTGCCACTTATGCAACGGCCAACGCTCTTATCGCAGACGTGAGTCCTGCGGAGGAGAGAGCGCAAAACTTTGGCCTAATGGGCTTAGCGTTCGGCTTAGGTTTTATTTTTGGCCCTGCACTTGGCGGCATTATTGGTGCATGGGATGTAAGAGCCCCATTCTTTTGCGCCGCCGGGCTAGCTTTTATCAACTGCTCTTACGGATTTTTCTTTCTAAAAGAAACTTTGAGCCGGGAAAATAGAAGGCCCTTCGAGTGGCGTCGAGCCAACCCTTGGGGCGCGATCAAACAGGTTGGCCGCTACCCATTACTTATAGGCCTGCTTGGCGCAGTGTTCCTCTACAACATTGGCCACCATGTTTATCCGTCTAACTGGAATTTCTACACCATAGAAAAATTTTCATGGACCCCTTGGGATGTAGGTCTTTCTATGGCTTTTGTGGGCGTGCTCTCGGCCATCGTTCAGGGCGGACTCATTCGCATAGCCATTCCAAAATTGGGCGCAGTTAACTGTGTTTACATAGGCGTTTTCTCGGCGGTTATCGCATACATCGGTATTGGGGTGTCGACCACCGACGCTGAAATCTATTTTTGGATATTTGTCTCAGCTCTTGCAGGTCTAGGCGGCCCCGCTATAACGAGTATTTTGTCAAATCAGGTAGAGCAAAATGCCCAGGGTGAATTGCAGGGTATCTTAGCCAGCATAGCGAGTTTAGCTACAATCGCCGGACCATTAATCCTTACCCAAACGTTCACCTATTTCACATCCGATCAAGCACCCGTCTATCTGCCGGGGAGTGCATTCTTCGTTGCGGCCGCAATAACTCTAATAGCACTGCTTATATTTGTAGTAAAAATCCGCAAATTACCCAAAGAGTCTTTGACGGCGAAGAAAGTTTGATAGGTGATAGGCAAAGCCGGCTAAACTCAGGTGGCTTTAGCAGACTTTGCTGACTCTTTTTTGGTTTCGCGTTGCTGGGCTATCGTCTTTAAATTTTTGCTAACCAATGGCGCCAATTTTATCATGTGAGGCATTTTCAGGAAAAGCCTCCAAGTGGGAATATGCGAGCGAAAGGACAATCTCGCGTTTCGTACCCACTTAGATAGATGCTTACCCCAAGTCGCGTTATTCATAGCGCCAATACGCACCGCGTACAAATAGTCATCTATAGTTTCTGGATGAGGGACAACACGGCAAAGGTTGTTTTGCATTTCTAAATCATTGAACGCAGTTTCGACATGGGCGATCAGTGACGCGCTATATACTTGCTGGCACATAGATACAGATTGTAGTGTGATTTTTTTCGCCGCGAACACCGGCACTATAGGCCTGTTAGACAATCCATTGGCACTACAGTCGACAAACAACGTCTGCCTTGGCACATTAAAACTTCCGTTTTCTAATACCACTTGGCTGTCTTCAATACTCACCACCCGTCCTGAGCGAACGATATTTTTCACTTTGCGTAACTGCCCTAATTCTTCTCTATTCACCGTGGCACACCGATATTTTTCCGCCCACACAGACTTATCAATTCGCATCAACACGCCGTCGGCTTCAAGGTTAAGTAACAGCGCCTCTAGAGTTTCTGACTTGGCTATGACCTCTTGTTGCTTGCTCAACGATTGCAACAATCCATCGGGGTGAATATTACCTCGATCCAATAGCCAAGCATCATTGGGCATAATCCAAGTAATTAGATCTGCATTAAGCCCCAGACCCAGTAGGTATAGCACCGCATCCATGCCGGTTTTACCTGCGCCCACAATTACATAACCGGTATAGGGCTTGGAGATATCTGCAAGAGCATTTGGGGGCACCACTTCTACACCATGAACCACTCTGTAAGGCGGGGAGCGCATAGAGGGCACTTCGACTTTCATATAAGTGGCATCAACCACCTTGTGCTTAACTTCAACCGAATAGTTCTCACCAGTCACTGTGGAAGAAAATTCGTGGGCATCGGTATATTCGCAATGAGGGTAAAAACTCAGTCGGCCAGCGGCCAAATGTTTTTCCAATACCCGCTGAAAATAGCCGACAACCTCTACACCAGACGCTAAACTCTTGCCGCCGCGCCCAAGGGTTTCGGAATTAACACCATAAAATGCTGCTGGCTGGTGCAGTGACACAAAAGGATAGGAGCGTCGCCAATGACCACCGGGGCCCGCGTAACGATCTACCAGCACAACTGTTGCGGTTGCATTACCGCTGAGTAACTCATCAACAAAAGCCATACCCATAGCGCCGGCACCTACCACCAAATAGTCGGCTGTGAGTTGGGTAGAAGTTTGGTTTGTTTGCGCGGTCATTTAGCTCTTCTTTTTGGTCTCAGTGGGTCACACGATACCTAGATGGTCGACATACTCAAATACAATCGTGCTGCGTGGGATAAGAAGTCCGAGAATGCATAAAGCCCCTAAAGTTCAACCCGTTGACAGCGCCGCTATTAGCGCCGCCAAAAAGCGAGATTGGGAAGTCATATTAGCCCTAGCAGAAAAGTGCCCAAGACATAGTTTGGCGACATTCGCGGCTGCAGGGGCAAACGTGACTAGTTTTGACAATTCAACCGTTGAGTTGGCCAAGTACAAATTGGTGGCAGACCGAGATGATTTGGAGATCCATCTAATGCAGGGGAATATGGCTGAGTTATCCTGCTTTGAGGACGCCCCTTTCGACTTAATCTTTCACCCAGTGTAGGATATTTTCTCCGAGACTATTAGACCGGTTTGGCAACATTGCCAGCGTGTACGTACGAGCGACGGGCGCCTGCTAAGCGGCTTTTTGAATCCGGGCTTTTTTCTTTTCGACCACGATATCGAAGTCGGAGGGCCACTAGAAGTTCTTTTTGCTTTACCAAATGCAGAACTCGACTTACTGAATCAAACTGAATGAGATAAACGGCTTGCGATTGGCGGGGCATTGGAATTTAGTCATAGTTTGGATAATCAGATTTCCGGTCAGGTCGAAGTAGGCTTTAATATCGATGGCTTTTATAAAAACACATGGGACGATGACGCAACCTCATTAAATGCTTACATGCCAACTTCTATCGCAATGTTGGCAATAATGAGCAACGGTTTTTTAAGGTTCTCTTTTTCTCACAAAATACTTATTCGCAACAACGACTCCAACATAGGAATTGAAGATGGATCTAGGACTTGAAGACAAAGGAATAATCATTACAGGCGGCAGCAAGGGTATTGGTTTCTCTATAGCCGAAGCGTGCGCAAAAGAGGGCGCGTGGGTATCTATTTGTGGGCGCACCCAAACTAGCTTGGATGAAGCCGCAGGAAAACTTAGAACATACGGTGGCAGGGTCCACGCCGCAGTTTGTGATATTGCTCAGGCAGATGCCATTGCCGCTTATGTTGATGAAGCGGCTAGTGCTTTAGGCGGCCTTTATGGCCTTGTTAACAACCCAAGTGGCTTTGGCAATTCTGATAACGAAGAGGGGTGGCAAAAAGGTATCGACATAGATCTTATGGGTGTAGTGCGAACCACTTGGGCCGCAACTCCGCACCTTATAGCAAATGGTGGAGGCAGTATTTTAAACATCTCGTCCATTAGTGGATTAGCCGCATCGGGTAATATCTCCTATGGGGCAGTCAAAGCAGCGGTTATTCAACTCACCCAAAGCCACGCTAAAGCTATGGCAGCCGACAAGATTCGAGTGAACTGTATTGCTCCCGGATCTATCGAATTTCCCGATGGTGTTTGGGACCAAGTAAGGAAGAACATGCCGGATATGTATGACGCAACTTTGGCAGGCATCCCATATGGTCGCATGGGTTTGCCGGAAGAAGTGGGTAGCGTGGCTGCATTTCTTATGTCGGTTTCCGCCTATTGGACTACCGGGCAAACCATTGCTGTAGATG
The DNA here is from genome assembly GCA_913043815.1 of uncultured Gammaproteobacteria bacterium. Taxonomy (GTDB): domain Bacteria; phylum Pseudomonadota; class Gammaproteobacteria; order Pseudomonadales; family Azotimanducaceae; genus UBA4421. Next base: position 14,668 of record CAJWNY010000005.1, on the reverse strand, counting down.
GCGCGCAGAGCCTCTAGTACTAGATCTATTTAGTTGAAGTTGGCGCGGCTCATTGCACCACTGCCAACTAGGACAGGCTCCTACTTACGTGGGGGCCATAACATCAAAGTTGGCGTGCGCGCCAAGTACTCTTGGTACTCTGGATCTTCACCCCACTGCTTGCGCCCACGGGCTTCAAGCATCCGCACCCCGCTCACAGCGGTAAGCAGAAAAATCACCCAAAGCGGCGACAACATTAAATATATTTGATTACCCACCAATGTTGGATAGGCAATTACTGCAATGCCAACCCACAGCATAATCTCACCAAAATAGTTAGGGTGTCGCGACCATGCCCACAAACGCGTGTTGATAAACTTTCCATTATTCTCTGGATTACTGCGAAATGCGGTTTTTTGATTATCTGCAATAACCTCAATTGCAAAACCAATCACCCAAAGGCCCACGCCCAGAACAAAAGCACCATCTAAACCAACAGTGCTACTAGAAGTAATACTGCCCAATGCGGCACTGGCAGTGATATAAACCCACGCACCTTGCAGTGTCCAAGTCATCAAAAACGTTGGGAAGGATGTTTTAATTGCTCTGAATCGCCGGTCTTCGCCAGCGCGCTTAATACGGAAAAACAAAAACGGCCCAAGACGCAGCGCCCAAACTACAATAAGACCGGTGATTGTTAATGAGCGTAAATCGTCAGCGTCAGCTAACACCGCGGCTGCGACTACAACCACAATGTAGGTCAGGCTGCCAGTAAGGTCGAAGTAGGCTTCCGTTTTGGCAAACCAAGCATGAATGAAAATCAGCCATTGCAGGGCAAAAGCGAAAACACCACACCAAACAAAAACCGACAGGCCGTCGTACAAGACCCCTTGATCCGACCCGGACAAAGCTACCATCGCCGCTAATGCTACCGCGCCCACGATGCTTATAACTCCTACTGCCCACTTTTGCATATTACTCCCCAATAATCAGCTGTGGTGATCTGTACTCGTGTGCCAGATTTCCCCACGACTTCCTTCATTCCATTTCGGAAACTTTGTCATAATAGATGTGAAAAGATCGTCGTTAAGCCAAGCATCCAGCCAACGTACCAGATTCGGCCTAGGCTGTTGATCAAACCACTGTTTGTCGACAAAAGCGAACTGGCGAACAAAAGGCAAAAGCGCAATGTCTTGCATTTGGGGTACATCACCCAGCAAATAGTTGTGCTTTTGCAGACTGTGGTCTAACTCATCTAACCATGTTTGCGCCTTGTCTCGGTAGTAAGTGGCGGGGTGTTCGGCGTCACGGCGATCATATTTGTAGGCGTCCAAGAGCGGCTTAAACTCTTGATCAAATTTTTCTACGTAGGCCTTTTGGATATCTAAACCGCCAAACTTGAGCCACTCAGGACAGTTCTCCGCGATGGCCCAAACCACCAGATCTAAGCTTTCATCTATTACCTGACCGTCTTTTGTGAGGAATACTGGCACGGTACCTTTGGGAGAGATTTCAAGCATTGAGGCGGGCTTATCCCGCAACAAAATTTCGCGGACTTCAATCTGCGTTCTTAAAAGAGACAAAGCCATGCGCCCGCGCATTGCATACGGGCAGCGACGAAAGGTGTAAAGGATGTGCATGTTGGCGCTTATTGGCCGTTCTGCCTAGGTACATCTAACGACACCAAACTTTGCGCCCATTCAACTTTAGACTCACACCACACTTCTCTTTTTGGCGGCAAGTCCGCTACTTCGGCCAGCATACCGGTACGCAAACCCAGCATGCGCAGACCCAGCGGCACATCTTCCACCACGGAGGTTGCGTAAATATGGGTTCCACAATCACCACAAAAGGCCAATTCACGACGATTTCCACTGTCACCCGTTTTGAAATACAACTTGGGTGTGCCACTGAGCAAGTTAAAGTCAGCCTCTTTCGCCGGCAAAATGCTGCGATAGGGCCCGCCAGACATCACCTGGCAATCTCGGCAATGGCAAATTACAGAAAAGCTTTCGTTGGCCTCAGCAGTAAATGTTATTTCTCCACAATGACAGGTGCCATTAACTTGCATATCTCTCCCCTTATGCCCTTAACAATTGGCCAATACTTTGTCCCATCTTTCCTAAGTAAATCAATACTTGCGCATGCTTATCTTTGAAGGGCTTTTGTCTATAGGTTTTGTTAAGGCATACTCCCTTGGTGACCTTTTTACCTATTTTTTCCAATCTTTTTAAAACAAAGGAGCGCGCATTGGATAAGCCCACCAGAACCCTGCCCCAGCCTACACCAGAAACACAGCATTTTTGGGATGGTACTCAAACTGAACAATTGTTACTTCAAAGATGTACAGATTGCGACCATATCTACTTTCCACCTCGACCTTTTTGCCCTTCATGCTCCTCGCGCTCTGTGGAAGTTTATGCCGCCAGCGGCCGGGCTACTCTAGCCAGTTACGTGATCAACCAGGGTCCACACCCCGCATTTGATGGGCCTTATGCTATTGCGTTAGTCGATCTGGAGGAAGGTCCGAGAATGATGACCAACATTGTGGAGTGCGCGCAAACGCCAGAGGCCCTACAACTTGATATGGCTTTAGAAGTACGATTTGAGCAAGTAAGCGAGAACATTAATCTGCCCCTTTTCGCCCCAGCAGGAGCGTCTAAATGACTGGCGTAGCTGTGGTGGGTGCAGCCGAAACCACCGCTCTGGGCAAGATCCCACACCTAAGCCAGCAGCAACTACATGCTGATGCAGCGCTAAACGCGATGGCTGACGCGGGTCTCACCGCGAAAGACATAGACGGCATAGCCACCGCGGGCGAACGACCCACAGACTTAGCCTATTACCTAGGCATTACCCCAACTTGGGTTGATGGCACATCGGTCGGTGGTTGTTCTTTTATGCTCCATGTACGCCACGCTGTTGCAGCTATTGCCAGTGGGCAATGCACAACTGTACTTATTACGCATGGAGAAAGTGGTCGCTCTGGTGTTGGTCGGAGTGGGTTCCCAAGAACACCGGCCTCGCTAGCAGGGCAGTTTGAAGTGCCATTTGGGCCAATGGGGCCACCCACAATGTTTACCTTGCCCGTACTTCGATATATGAAAGATTACAGTATGACTCACGAGCAACTGGCCATGGTTGCGGTTGTGCAAAGGGAATGGGCATCCATGAATCCTAGGGCCACTTTCCAAAATGAGATCACGGTGGACGATGTTCTCAATTCAAAAATGATTGCGTACCCATTTCACTTGCTAGAATGCTGCTTGGTCACCGATGGTGGTGGCGCATTAATTTTAACTAAAGCAGACAGAGCAGCAGATTTCCCTAAAATGCCAGTGCATATCCTAGGAACCGGAGAAAGCGTGGAGACACCCATGATCAGCCAGATGGATGATCTGACCAGCTCAAGAGCCTTTAAGGTTGCAGGTGCTTTTGCTATGAAAGACGCAGACATCACTCACGCAGATGTTGATCACTTGATGGTCTATGACGCCTTTGCTCACCTGCCGATATACGGATTAGAGGATTTGGGCTTCTGCAAAAAAGGCGAAGCCGCTGAGTTTATCTGGGAGCAAAACACCGCGCCCGGCGGCAGCTTGCCAATGAATACCAACGGTGGTGGCCTGTCTTATATGCACTCGGGCATGTACGGTATGTACGCACTACAAGAAAGCGTTAGGCAAATTCGCGGCACTGCACCGGCTCAAGTAAAGGATGCAAATGTGTCACTTTGTTTAGGCGTTGGTGGTATGTTTGGTGCCGCTGGGTGTATTGTGTTTGGCAAAGAGCCAAGGTGAGATTTTTTGATCACTCCATCCTTTTGAACGCTACGGAATAGAAACAGGAAAACATATGTTTAGAACAATTATTTTACTCAGTTTTCTAACTGCATTAAGCGGCAATTTATTTGCAGCCAGCGCCGAGGAGCGTGCGCAAACCGGGATAGATACACGCCAAGGTTTACTCAAAGTTGTCGCAAGTTACTTTAGTCCAATCGTTGGCATGGCGCGCGGACAAATCCCATTTGACGCTGCGGTTGTGGAAAAGAACGCGGGCAAAATTGCCCAACTTGCACCTATGCTCGAAGACGTTTTTGCTATGGATACGCGCGCAAGCGGCCTTCAATCTGGCGCTAAAGATGGCATTTGGGAGGATAAAGCAGACTTCAATAGCAAGGCTGCTACAACAGCAGAAAGAGCCGTTGCATTAGCTAGTTCGGCCAGCCAGGGCGATGGTTTGAATATGAAAGCATTCGGCGCTTTAGGTTCTTCATGCAAAAACTGTCACGAAAGCTACCGCGAAAAAGACGACAGCTAGGGTCTCACCGAAGCCTAGTCCCCCTTGGCTTTAGAGCAAGATAAGTCGCAACCAGATAGCGCAGACAGCCTGGTTTGGGATTTACCTCTAAGATTATTTCACGGTGCTCTAGCATTGAGCCTAGTGGGGTCTTGGGTCACCGCAAAAGCAGGCTTCGACTGGACAGAAACTCACTTTCTATTTGGTTATACGGCGCTCGGCCTTATCAGTTTTCGACTGATTTGGGGCTTACTGGGCACCACACATGCACGCTTCCATAATTTTCTTACCGGGCCGAAATCAGTTCTCCGTGCTTTCGGCCAACTAAAGAAAAAGACACAACCGGGAGAAATCAGTCACGTTGGTCATGGGCCATTAGGGGGTTGGGCAAGCGTTGTACTGCTGGCGTTAGCAATGACTCAAGCCGTAAGCGGGCTGTTTATTAGCGACGACATTTTCTATGCAGGCCCCTATAACAGCGCTGTCTCGGACAGCCTCGCTGACTATTTAGGCTGGCTGCATCATACCAATTTTGATATTTTATTGGCGGCAGTAGCCCTACACCTTGTTGCGATAATCTGGTATTTGCTCGGCAAAAACGAAAATTTAATTAAACCGATGATAACGGGCAAGAAAAATATTGGCCCTTCTATCGCGCAATCTAAGATCCAACTTGGCATTCACAGCAACTTTGTTTGGCGTGGTGTTTTTATAGGCGTTTTTGTTTTAGGAATGGTCTTGCTCTTAGTCAACTTAGCGCCAGAACCCGAGTATTTTTAGAGACCCGCCGCCATAATTTTCGCGCCAAGAATTCAGCAATAACGACCACGCTATTTAAAGCCTTCCAGTAACACGACCAACTCGGTCAAGTTCTTTATTCGATATGTAGCTTTGGAAAAATCTTGGCTTGCTGTGAATGCATATTCCACCACCGCGCAATCAATACCAGCAGCTACTGCGGAACGCAGCCCACGCTCGGAGTCTTCTATTACCAATGCCTGATGTGGCCCAATAGAAAAACGCTCCAACGCTGTCAAATACGGTTCTGGGTCTGGCTTGCTGTTGCTGTAGCTTGATCTTGTTAAAACAAGGTCCATATGGGGAACAATGTTTAGACTGCTTTTGTGGTGATCGTGAATGTAGGCGAAGTCTGCGTCTTTACAGGTGGTGACAATGGCCATTGTGTACTTTTGTTTAAGTTTGACTAAAACTTCTTCAACACCACCGATGGATAAATCTTCTGCGCCAAGCAGTTGTTGGTAAAGTTGATTACGTTGATCCCTACTCTGTGCAATGACTTCTTCAACAGTGCCACTAGCTCTAGCAAGATCCCATACATCAGAACCGTTAACCATAATTTGCATATAAATTAGTAGGGTTAAATCTATATCTAACTCCACCAACTTTCGACGGGTGGACTCGTAATACAAATGTTCGGTATTGACCAAAACACCATCATGGTCGAATAGCAGATGACTATATTTTGGCATACTCAAACATTTTTATATCCAACGAAGATAAAACTTGCTGTTACTTTTTTAGCAGTAAGCCTTTTTTGCGCTACCTACTTACGTGACACGATATCGTTCAATTTGAATATCATCTTCGCCAAGATCAGAAAAATTATCAGTAACTCGGCCACGAATATATTCCTGCCAAGAAAAAGCGCGATACAGCGCAACATCTTGTTGACCAAGCCAAGGCTCTATTACAGCTTTTACCGCAGGTTGATAAAAGAACGGGATGCTGTAACGGCCTTGTTGAGAATGCACAGGTAACACTCTGTGGATACCCGCAGTACAACGATCGTTAGTCCACACTTGAAGCACGTCGCCAATATTTACCACAATAGAACCGTTTGCTGGCGGCACGTCTATCCAACCGTCTTTCTTTGAAAGGGCTTGAAGACCGCCATGGTTATCTTGCAACAACAGTGTGATGGCGCCAGGATCAGTATGATGATGCAACGCCATATCACCTAAACCGGTTAGGTCTGAGCGCTCTGAATCTGGAACAGGATCAGCGGACGGATAGTAGTTAAGCCGCGCGGCACTGGAATGCAATTCGCCAAATCCCTTGTTCATAGTCTCCAATACTTCGACATCAGACATGCCCAGTGCCGATAACACCATACCCATGGTGGCTTCAGACAAATGAGTAAAGGATTGGAAGAAATCGGTTAACGCGGGCCTAAAACCATCGGGCTGAGCCGGCCACCGCGTATGTCTTTCTGGGTTTTTAGAAATATGGCCTCCGGCTTTAAAATCAAAAACTTCTTTTTGATCGCGCTTTTGCTTCGTCAATTCGCGATCGTAGTAACCCAGAGGATTACTTTCGTCTCTATACACGGCTGTTTTGTGTTCTCGAGGCATGGCAAAAAATTCGTTCGATGCCACAAAGGTAGAAGTCACCACATCCTCTAAGCCATGATTCGTTAGAATGAAAAAACCGTGGTCCTCGCACGCTTCTACTAACGCCTGTTGATCGATGGCGGCAAAGCCTCCTTTTTGGAATGCGGCAAAATCTATTGTAGGAATATTTTCCATGGGAATTCCCCTGCTAAAAGTTCTATCCTAGCGCCAATTAGTGCGCGGAAATAGGCTAATGGTGTTACCGACACAAATTCACCATGCCTTTTTATGCCAGAAGATTTAAAGCGCGATCGGCTAACAAGACAAAACCCGTGAATAACCACGTTGGCCTATACGCATTGCTTAGGCTAGGCTGGCGGGGTCCTGTTTATTCGGTGAACTACTGTGAGCAAATTTCTGGATCATTCTTCCAAACCACTGCTGTGCGCTGCGTTACTATTTATTGGAGTTGTAGTCGGTTGTTCCAATGACAACTCAATGACTGACGATGCCGTCGCACAAAAGAGTGGTGGTGGCGCTGAAGCATTTTTGGCTAAAGCCCAAGCCATACATGCCAGTGCATTGACTCTGGACGCTCATGCTGACATAGAAATGCCGGGCAAACCTTCCGCTTATGCGGGCGCAGATGGGCTATCTAAAGTAGCTCCTGGAAAGATGGTTGCCGGCGGCTTAGATGCTGTTGTGATGTCTGTAGCCGTGAGCCCAGGGCCTAGAACCCCGGAAGGGTATGCGGCGGCGCAAAAAATCGCGGCGGCAAAGCTGGCCGTGGTTAAAGCAATGGCAGCGGACAGCACAAACAACACTATCTTGGTTTTAACCCCAGACGAGCTAATCGATGCTCATAAAGCGAACCAGTCCGCGTTGCTGCTAGGATTTCAAAACGCCCTCATTCTTGGCACAAATGCTTCTGCCATTGAAACCTTTTATGCAGATGGAGTGCGCTTGTTTGCACTGACCCACATGGGCCACAACAACTTTGCGGATTCATCCAGGCCCTTGTTTGATGCCACGACCAATCAACGTGAAGCAACCGCAGAGCACGGCGGTTTGTCTGATCTAGGCATTACTGCTATTAAAAAGATCAATGCGCTTGGCGCAATTGTTGATATCTCCCAGCTGTCAAAGCAAGCCGCACTGCAAGCGATTGAACTTTCTACCGCGCCAGTGGTGGCCACCCACTCAAACGCTCGGGCGCTTACACAAGTCAGTCGCAATCTGTCTGATGAAGAGCTGGACCGCATTGGAGCAACCGGCGGCGTTGTTCATGTAGCGCCCTTCAGAGGGTACCTCTTTGACACCTCCAACCCGCAAATGGATGCAGGCATTAGAGCGATTCGACGTGAAGCCAACATAGACGAAGACTATTTATACCCCTTCGAACTTTATTGGGAGATAGCCGACCCGGAAGTTAAGAAAAACTTCCTTACTAAGATCAGCAGCTTCCTCGGCCCAATTAGCTTGGAAGACATGCTAAACCACCTAGACTACATAGCGAAACGCATTGGCGTAGATCATGTGGGCATTGGCACTGACTTTAACCACGGCAGCGGTATACCCGGCTATGAAGACGCCAGTGAATCCTTGAATGTGACCATAGGGCTGCTTAAGCGAGGCTATAGTGCCGAGGACATAGAGAAAATTTGGGGCGGCAATTTTATCCGCGTATGGCGCGAGGCAGAGGCAGAGGCAGAGGCAGAGGCAGAGTAACTTTTACCACTGCAAGCTCGATATCGCGATATAAAGAACGCGGAGCAATACTGCTCCGTTGCTTCGGCGAGTAACTTGACGGGCTAGCTGTTTAGCCCGCATCCTCGTCATAAGTCCAACTAGCAATCAGCGTTCTTAGCTTCCGGTCCAGTTAGGCGCACGCTTCTCAGCAAAGGCTGCTGGGCCTTCTTTGGCATCATTAGAGCTGAAAACCTTTTTCTGCAAAGGCACCTGCATTTCCCAGAGCTTATCTTCTTCAATGCCCATAGATGCTGCTCGAACCAGAGTTTTGGACGCCACAACAGCTAGCGGGGCGTTTTCTGCAATGCGTGCTGCCAAGGCCAGCGCTGCATCTAAAGCCTCACCGGGTTCGGTAAGGGCGCTTAATAATCCCGCAGCCAATGCTTCCTCGGCGGTGATCGGTTCTCCGGTCAAAGCCATTTCCATAGCTTTCGCGTAACCAACACGTGCAGGAAGTCTAAAAACACCACCCGCTGCGGCAAAAAGTCCTACTTTGACTTCACGGATACCGATCTTGGCGCCTTTTGAAGCGACAATAAGGTCACAGGTCAACATTATTTCGCAGCCACCCGCCAAGGCGAATCCATTTACTGCGGCAATTAGCGGCTTAGTAGCACCTGTGCGGACGAACTCATTCAATGGGCCAATGTCTTCGCCCCGTGCAAAGGCTTTGAGGTCCATTCCCGCACAAAACGCACGGCCGTTACCTGTTATAACTCCGGCCACCAACGAATCATCAGCATCCAATTCCTTAATGGCATTCCAAAGACCTTTAGACAACTCACCGTTGATAGCGTTCATTGCATCTGGTCGGTTCAGTGTAATGACCATCACGTGCCCTTTGCGCTCAACTATGATTGCTTGTTCTTCGCTCATTTTGGGATCTCCCTCAGTTTATAATCCTTAAAGCATCGCATTAAGCTGCTTACTTCGATAGGCGGAAATAGCTTCCGCAAAGTGTTATTGAACATAATAGCGCGGGCGAACTTGCCTCACCCGGGAAGGCGACGGACCCACAATCTAGAAACAGCAGCTTTATCGCCGCTGGGCTCGATCACAGCTCCAGCAAAATCTTCAACAACATCATAAGGCTGGGTGCTCGCTGCTACCTCAGAAAGCAGTGCGCCGGGCGCTACGCGAAACGCAGGGCTACGAGGCCCGACTATTTCTTCATCTAAGTCATGCTGCAAATGCTCCTCTACCATTAGATGGCCTTCAGGAATCAAATGGTCCATGAGTGTTGTAAGTAACCCGGGCGCGACAAACCTAAACAGAATAATCAGCTGATATTGACCAAAATTACTTATAGGGTCTCTTATTGAATCTTGGGCCCGCAGCAACGTTTTTTGTGCAACTGGGGCAACCGGCTCCAACTTAGCATCGCTTTGGGCAAGCAAACTCTGGCAGACCCAACCCACTTTTACACCAACCTGAGTTGCGTAAGCCGCGCCTCTGGCAATGGCAGCTGCGGAAATATCTACCCCTTGAGTGGCGAATCCATTATCAGCAAGGAAAACGCTGTTACGACCCGCGCCACAAGCCAGATCTAACGCCCGACTAGGACGTTGACCATTCTTATTAGCCAGCGCCTGAATATTTTTTTGCAGAAATTCACTTGGCCAAGGGCGCTGAGAATAAGCGCCTTCGCGATAACGAGCATCCCACCGAGTTCTGTCGTCCATAATTATTTCTTATAATGTCACTAGGCTGTTAAAAATTAGCTCTATCATCGACGCAAAACCAACGTCCAAATAGCCACCGTGCATAATCATATACTCTAACGTGCCTTGCATGCTGGAGTCCTAAGCGCTAGCTTATGCTCCCTTTAACTTCAACAGCAAAAAGTGTCGCACTCTGAATCCGCAAATAAGTCTAAATTAGACCGCACAGCTATATGGTTGTCAGGGTTGTGCCTAATACATTGCTTGGCTGTGCCCGTCACTTTGCTACTCATGCCTTCAGTTAACAGCTGGCTTGCGGACACGGAAACTATGACCCACTGGCTGTTACTGGCCTTTGCCGTGCCTATAAGCATGCTGGCCTTGTGGCGCGGATACCAAAGCGAGAAAAGTATTTTGACCCTTGCCCTTGGCAGCATTGGACTAACCCTAATGTTCTTAGCTGTGATCCATGTGTGGGGCGAAAGCTGGGAAATTCCGCTTACAGTGGTCGGCGTAATACTTGTACTGATCGCACACATCAGAAACCTCACACACCACCAACATTCAGAATAACAATACGGAGTTCTTTGCTATGAAATACGACAATATTTTACAAACCATAGGCAACACCCCGGTGGTCAAGCTCAACCGCTTTGGCCCTGACCATGTAGAAATGTACGTAAAAGTTGAATCGTTTAACCCAATGGCTTCAGTCAAAGATCGTCTAGCGTATGCCATTATTAAGGACGCTCGTGACAGTGGCGCGCTTCAGCCCGGTCAAACAGTTATTGAGGCCACCTCTGGCAATACAGGTATCGCACTGGCCATGGTTTGCGCCGTTATGGGGCATCCATTTGTAGCGGTAATGGTGGAAACGTTTTCAATAGAGCGACGCAAACTGATGCGGGCACTGGGTGGCAAAGTTATTTTGACCCCAGCGGCTGAGCGCGGCACTGGTATGGTTAAACGAGCAGAAGCTTTGGCTACCGAGCACGGTTGGTTTATGGCCAACCAATTCAAGAACCCGGCTAACCCTAATTACCATGCAAGTACTACTGGCCCGGAAATTCTTTCAGATTTCGCCGGCGAGCGATTGGACTATTGGGTTACTGGATGGGGTACGGGCGGCACCTTGTCTGGTGCGGGAAGAACTCTTAAAGCTGCCCGCCCAGCAATACAAATTGTTGCTGCAGAACCCGAACAAGCAGCGCTGCTTTCTGGTGGCGAATGGTCACCCCACAAAATCCAAGGCTGGACCCCAGACTTTATCCCTGAGGTTTTGGATCAAGAAATTACCGACCACATTGTGACAGTGAACGAAGACGAATCTATGGCTTGTGCGTTACGCCTTGGTCAAGAAGAAGGTATCTTTGTAGGCATCTCAGGTGGGGGCACTCTTTCTGCTTCACTGAAAGTTGCTGAACAAGCAGAGCCGGGTAGCGTGATTTTGACCATGCTGGCAGACACTGGTGAGCGTTATTTAACTACGCCTCTTTTTGCTTCTATCAACGAAGGTTCAGACGACGAGTGGCTTGCTAGCCTGAAGTAATTCTCAACTAGAGCCACTACGTCAAATCTAGGCGCGTGGCCACCGCATTAGTTGAGTGAGTTAATGCGCGACGCGCTGCAAATCTCTGCAGTGCTTCAGGACCTGACTCGCGGGAATTCTGCCACGAGGTAAAATCTGGGTACCATGTGAGCAAGTGCATAACGCAGTTTGCCGATGGGGTTTGCGGCGCGAACAGCCCCATGGGCCGAGCGGCATAATTCTCTCCCACTTCAAAAGTTTGCCAAGCGGTGCTAGACAAAACCACCACTTCTTCAATGTCTTTACCGTCCAAAACAAAATCACGAAATACGTATATTCCAGCCTGACTGAGCGGAGTTTTGTCTGTAGGGCGAGCGGTTGCTTTGAGTTGATACGCTGCAAGCACACGAATATTTTCTGGCAGTGCTAAACTATCTCTACGACCATCGTGGGCAGTGACCAACATCAACTCGTTTGATGGCATGCCAAAAACACCATGCCATATACCCCAAATCGTTGTACCACTTTGCGCAGCTACAAGTTCGCGTAGCATTTGCACCGATTGTTGCAGGTCTTGACTGGCAAACGCCAACCTTCGTTTAGTATAAAAGCTCATTAGACACCTCTCTCTTTACGCTCTATTAATACTCGACTACCTGAGAACACTTTAGCGCGACAACATTTAGGTTAATGCCCTGACAACTGCTCAATTTTTGCTCTTAACCAATCTGCAGAGTATGCGCCGGGACCGAGATTGTCCGCCAGCATCTGCATAGCCATAACCACACAAGCCTCATTTGCGGGGGTAGGCACACCATGAACGCGACCGAGCAAAACAATTTCACCATTTAAGTAATTGGTTTCAATATCTCCGGTGCCTCTTTGCATACTCTGCCAAGAAGAACCCGCCGAACGATCATGCCCGGGTACGTGAGTGTCGAGCATTACGTGGTCGCGCCGGCGCTTAGCTTCATCTTTATCCATACAATTGATACCTGCCGCCGCAAAACAAGCCAGCGCTTCATTACGCAGCGCTAAAGATATGTCTCTGGCGTCAATGGCATCCTGCAGACCTGCCTGTAAAATATTAGCCAAATTAATTAGAAGCTTTGCGTATTTTTGTCCCATCACCTGGGCGTCTGGACGCGCACTGAATCCTGCTGTTTCTAAATCTGTATTAATTTTTTTGGCGCGCGAGTCTAAGCCCTTGGGATAACACCCCGTATCTAATATGCCGCCCTTGTTTGCGGCATGGCTAACCACCAGACCGGGTTGCAAAAACACCGCAGGCAGTATCACGACAGAGGCATAGACATTGGGGAAAAAGCGTAAAGACTGCCGTTCGTTGTCAACCCCATTTTGCACACAAACAATAGGCGTGTGCGTAGGTGCTACCTTAGAAAGGTCTTCCAGCGCTGCCAATCCGTGTTGTGACTTCATGCACATAAGCACTACTACACTGGCATCGAAGACAATCTGACGTGGGTGTAATACGGTTGGAATTTGTAGTATTTCATCACAGTCGGGTGCAATGAAATGCAAACCTTGATCCTGCAAAACTCGGCCATGTTCACCTCGGGCGATTAGCGTGACCTTAAAGTCTTGTCGATATAAGCGCGCACCTATAGTTGAACCAATTCCGCCTGCGCCGTAAATAACATAATGCGAGGAGTCGTCTTCAGCATTTATTGAATGCCCTGGGGGATTAGAGGCCATGACCTACTTACCTATTTTTGGTTAATAACTGCCAGCAGCATTTATTGCTAATAGATAGCAAGAGGACCCTATTCGACTATCTGAGCATTGCCGGATAATCGAGTTCTGCGCCCCAATGTACTTGCGCAACACTGGCGTAACGCGATTCATTTACAAACCCATGGTGTCGCAAGGTTTCCATATCGCGACTAATGCGCTCCAGCTCTGATCCTTTAGCAATCATAGCAGTTGCCGCAATGTCGGCCACATGCCGAACGACTTCCGCACAAGTTTGCACCGCATGGGTACCCGCCAAATATAAGTCCGAGCGATCTAAAGCGTCTGCCTTATGACCTGTGCCAGCTTTTTCCCAGGTGTTATCTAATGCGTCATAAAACATCAGCCGAGCAGCACGATATTTCGCTAACGCTTTACCATAGTGTGCTTGAGCAATATTCTTGTCACGCACTTTCCCGGCAGCGCCACCTGGCGTTTTATCCGTCACCAAGGCGCTCACTTGTTCCAATGCTCGCCGGGCGAGACTAAAAACAACAGGTACATAGGTGGCAAAAACAATTCTCGAAGGGCAAAGGTACAGCTGGCCGCGAAAATGTTGATTGTTAGGTGTATCTGGCGTTGCTGGCGGGGCCACCTGCAAATTAGGTACAAAAATATCCTCCAGAAATACATCGGTACTGCCTGACCCACGCATACCCAAAGTGTCCCAGTTATCTAACTTTTTACACTCACTCATGGGCACTACGACAGTATGCATCTCGTCATCAACCAACATGGGTGACATAAGCCAGCTAGCATGATCGCAGCCGCTAACAAAACGCTGAGTGCCATTAACGATATAACCATCAGCGATTTTACGGCCCTGCATAGGCGTGTGGCCGCTGGCTGAAACTAACTGATCTGGATTCCGCGCCCAGAGCAATTCGACCATTTGCGTTGGCCATTTGGCTGCCATTAACTTTGCTGCATTAAATACCATTACATGCCATGCAGCGGCGGTATCACTGTCCGCCAACTGCTCGCAAAGCAGTGCGCAGGTCACAGGATCGGTTTCAAACCCACCCAAACTTTTTGGTAAAAATAGTCGGGGGATACCCGCAGCTACAATGGCGGCAAAGGAATCATCATGCAGCCTGCTGTTTTGTTCTGCCCAGTTTGAATGGGCAGCCACTGTTAACTTTGCTGCCCCCAGCCCGCTAAGAATTTCTGCTCTGCTAGAAAAAGTCTGTGCCATATTTATATTTGATTCTGCCAGCATGGTTACCTGTTTCTTTTTCAATTCTTTTTACTTTTCTGATTTTTCTAGGTGCTGACATTAGTCTTTCTATCGCCACTAGAGCATCTAGAATGTAGTTTGAGTAATAATGTAATGAACATCCAGCCAAAGT
>CAJWNY010000004.1 GCA_913043815.1 uncultured Gammaproteobacteria bacterium | reverse complement strand
TTGCCAGAGGCGGTATTTACGATCATGTAGGCGGCGGATTTTTTCGCTACACCACAGACCGCCAATGGCAAACACCTTATTTTGAAAAAGTTTTATACGACAATGCCCAACTGCTTTCGGTTTTCGCAGAAGCGCTTCGCTTGGGTCCTGATCCGCTCTTCCAAGATGCAATACGCGATACCATCAATTGGTTGAAGACCGATATGCGTCACGCCAGCGGGGGATTTTATGCCTCCCAAGACGCCCTGTTATTGCAGTCTAATGACACCAGTGTTGGTAAATATTATCTTTGGCGCAGAGAAGAGGTTAAGAAACTTCTCGATGAAGACGAATATTTATTAATAGAAACCCTTTACGGCTTAGATAAGCCAGCCAACCTTGATAATCATTGGAGCCTGCACCGCCGCGATTCTTATCGCTCTGTGGTTGAGCGTTTATCAATGCAAACTGAAGCTGCCAACGAGTTGCTAGTCAGCGCTAAAGAAAAGCTCTTTCTTGCACGACAGGCGCGCAGCGCACCACGCACCGACGAATCCATTCTAACCGCTTGGAATGGGCTGCTAATCAGCGGCCTTGTGGGGGCTGGCACTGTGATGAAGCGCCCAGATTGGATTACCACAGCACAAGAGCTGGCAGATTTTATTTTCACCCACTGCTGGGACGGCAAAACGTTAACCGCCAATTGGCGCAACAACGGCGATCGCTCGATAGGCTTTCTGGACGACTACGCTAATGTGCTTATGGGTTTATTGGATTTGCTGCAATGTCGTTGGCGCGAGCAAGACGCTGCTTTTGCAGTGGCTTTGGCTGACGCGGTCATCAGCGGGTTTTATGACACTGACAACGGCGGGTTTTTCTTCAGTCATGAAGACCAAGCGAACCTAATTTTTAGGCCCAAGCCGACCTTAGATGAGTCAGTGCCGCCGGGCAACGCCACTTTAGCCCAAGCGCTCACTCGCATTGGACACCTATTGGGCAACACCGAGTACTTGGATGTGGCGACCAATACCTTGCGCTGGGCCAGGGCGATTATGGAACAGTACCCGTCTAGCCATTATGGGCTGATCACCACTTTGGAAGAGGCTAACGAATCTCTTGTGCAGATTATATTGCGTGGCCCTGTTGAAGAAATGCAGGCTTGGAAGCAGGCTGTTGGCAACAACTACGCGCCGTGGCGCAGTTGCTATGCAATACCCTTTGACGACACCAAAACCGTGCCCAGCTACTTACCCGGGCTTGTCAGTTCGGAGACCAAAAATAAGGTCAGCGCCTTTATCTACGATGGGACAGAGTGCTCTAAGCCGATAACCGACTTAGAAGCGTTCAAAAAAGTGCTGATTGATTAAATTGAGGTAGCGGCGATCACAGAGGCTAACCCGTGCCTGGTCATCAGTGGCTTGCCATCAGTGGCTTGCCAATTGCAGCCACTGAACTCTAAAGCCGTCCTCTAGCTGACTAGGAGGATTGGCTGGCGTGCCACGCTAAATCAAGTTCGCGCGCTGCTTTAACATCGTCCAACCGTCTCACCGGCGTGGTGTAAGGGGCCAGTTTCACAAACTCTTGGTCCGCTTCGGCTTCCGCCTTGACCTTAATCAGCGCTTCCACAAAAGCGTCTAACTCTTCCTTACTTTCTGTTTCTGTAGGTTCCACAAGAAAGCACTCTGGCACTAACAGCGGGAAGTAAGTTGTTGGCGAGTGTACACCGTAATCTAACAGGCGCTTGGCTATATCCATGGCATTAACGCCAATGGTTTTTGCTTCCTTTTGAAAGGTTAAAATAAACTCGTGAGTTGCACGCCTTTCTGGGTACGCCAATTGGAACCCCGCTTTGGCAAATCGTGCGGCCATATAGTTGGCATTCAATGTGGCAAATTGCCCAACACGATGCATGCCTTCACGGCCCAATAGCAGCGCATAGGCTAATGCCCGAAGCAAAATACCTGCGTTACCAGAAAAGCCAGACAGCGTGCCAATACTCAACGGTAGGTCTTCTTTGCCCATCCAGCGATAACCGTTGTCGTTCTTTTCTACTACAGGAATTGGCAAATGCGGAAGTAAGCGTTCGCTAACGCCTACTGGACCAGCACCGGGTCCGCCCCCACCATGAGGTGTAGCAAAGGTTTTGTGCAAATTCATGTGCAATACATCGAACCCCATATCACCCGGCTTAACCTTACCCAAAATGGCATTGAGATTAGCGCCATCATAATAAAGAAGGCCCCCGGCACCATGCACGGTTTCGGCTATTTCTTGAACCTGACGCTCGAATACGCCGCAGGTAGAAGGGTTGGTCATCATCAGACCCGCTGTCTGAGGACCCACTTTCTCTTTTAGCGCAGCAAGGTCTACATCACCATCTGCGTTCACCGGCACTTCGGTGACCTTGTAACCGCACATGACCGCGGTGGCAGGATTGGTGCCGTGAGCAGCTATAGGCACAATAATTTCTGTGCGCGCGTCATCGCCGCGAGCTTCGTGGTAGGCACGAATCATTGCAACACCAGCGAACTCACCTTGAGCGCCGGCCATTGGCGCAAGGGATACACCTTTCATGCCGGTGACGTCTTTCAAAATTTCCTGCAAATCAAACATGCAAGCTAGGTGTCCCTGGCTGGCAGCTTCAGGTGCCAAGGGGTGACGACCTAGAAATCCCGGCATGCTGGCGGCTTTATGCGCGCCGCGCGGATTGTATTTCATGGTGCAAGAACCCAGCGGATAGAACTGGGTGTCGATGGAGAAATTTTGCTGAGACAAATTGGTGAAGTGTCTGACCACCTGCAATTCAGAAACCTCCGGCAACTGCGGTGGCTGCTCACGCAAAAAACTCTGGGGAATATCAGCTAAGTCAGCGTCCTTAGTCCCATCTACTCTTTGCGCCATAGCGCGCCGACCAGCGGAGCTGCGCTCAAATATTGTTTTACCCTGATCGGCTTTAATTGTTGGATCCATATTTAGCATTTGATCAGCTCCCTGCCTGTGCATTATTCGACCCAGCGTTTCCTTGCAAAACTTGCGTCAAAAGTGCGACGTATTTTTCTATTTCAGCATTTGTACGCTTTTCCGTGACCGCTACCAATAAGCCAGTTTCAGCATGCTCTAGGTTGCCATCACTGAAGTCTGAAAGTACTAGCCCTGGCAAAACGCCTTCAGCCATCATGGCCTCAACCACCTTGACCGCCGGTATCGGTAAACGCAGAGCAAACTCATGGAAGAAAGGTCCTGTGAAGAATTCTTCTACCCCGTCAATTTGCAGCAGTCGCTGCTGTAACTCCACCGCTCGGCGGTGACAGGTGAGCGCTGTTTCACGAATACCCTGGGGACCCATCAAACTCATATAAATGGTACCCGCGGTGACTAGCAGTCCCTGATTAGTACAAATGTTTGATGTGGCCTTGCCGCGACGAATATGCTGCTCCCGCGCCTGCAAAGTCAGTGCATAACCCGTGCGTCCGTCCAAATCTACGGTCTTACCGATAATCCGGCCCGGCAGTTGGCGCATGAACTCTTTACGCGAACAGATAAACCCAAATGAAGGGCCACCTGAGGCCATAGGCACACCGAAGGGTTGGCCGTCACCGCAAACGATGTCGGCGCCATTCTCGCCCCAATCACTGGGCGGCTTTAGCACCCCTAAGGACATGGGATTAACCACTGCGATCACTAAGGTATTTTGCTCGTGCGCCCAGTTGGTCAACGTATCTACATCTTCCATGCGTCCAAAAAAGTTAGGCTGTTGAATGACAATAGCACCCGGGACAATCCTGTCAGCCGCAGCTGATTTAAGTGCAGACAAATCTAAAACGCCGTCCTCGCCCAATGACAAGACTTCAATGATTACGTTTTGGTTTTGCACGATGTTGCGCGTGGTTTGGGTGTAATGGGGGTGCACAGTTTGGGCAATTAAAACTCGACCAGATTTATTTTTCTTGTTTGCGCGGATTGCCATCAATACTGCTTCTGCCAGACCACTGGCGCCGTCATAAACCGAAGCGTTTGAAACGTCCATGCCAGTTAACGCAACCATCATAGATTGATATTCATAAATCAGCTGCAATGTGCCCTGACTCGCTTCGGCCTGGTAAGGCGTATAAGCGGTCATGAACTCGCCACGGGTAGTTAAATCCCACACTGCCGAGGGTATGTGATGGTCATAACTGCCACCGCCAAGAAAACATGTATAGCCCTCATCTTGCTCGGCCCTCTCAGCCATGTGCTGCAACATAGCCAACTCACTCATGCCCTCGGGCACGTGATCCAACCGATCACTAGTCAGCTCTTTAGGGATTTCATCGAACAATGAATCTATATCTGGCACGCCGATTTCCGCCAACATGTCTTCGACATCCGCCTGGGTATGGGGGATAAAGGGCATTTAACTCTCCGGAAAGTTACAATTTCAGCCAGCTGCGAATGCTGCCAGCAGAATAAGGGTTTTATCTTTTTATTTATTTCTAATGGTCTTCAGCGTCGCAAACTTCTGCGTAGGCTTCAGCATCTAAAAGCTCATCCAAATCTGCAAGATCCTGCGGTTGGAGCTTAAAAAACCAACCTTCTCCATAAGGATCTTCGTTAACTGTTTGTGGCGCATCGTCTAGCTTCGAATTGACCTCAATAACTTCGCCGCGAATTGGCGAGTAGATGTCCGATGCCGCTTTGACAGATTCGACAACACCGGCTTCTTCGCCTTCTGAAATGGTTAAACCCAATTCTGGCATCTCGACAAAGACCACATCACCTAACGCTTTTTGAGCATGATCACTAATACCCACTGTAACGATGCCATCTTCTTCAAGCCGAGCCCACTCGTGGGTCGCTGCGTATTTGATTTCATTGGGAATTTCACTCATTGAGCTATACCTTCTTTCTGCCTATCGTGCCGAACCGCTTCATTTTGCCTGTTTTCGCAATTGCACGCCTAGCTTTATTTGTTTTACAAAAGCTTTTTCTTTGCGCGTTCTCAACGCAATTGGTCTTTTGCCTTTCTTCCATCACTACGACCTGCAGCCCTCAGGTGGTCGTTTTAGCCACTAAGTCTTTGCCCTTGCGCACGAAGGGTGGTTTGACTAACAGAGCCTCCTTCATCTTGCCGCGAATATCCACTTGGCAGTGACCGCTGGCATCAGCGGGCACTCGCGCCAGGCCAATACTGTATTCAAGACTAGGCGAATAAGTGCCGCTAGTGATAGAGCCGTCACCTGCATTTGTGATTACTTTTTGATCATGGCGTAGAATGCCTTTCTCTTCTAACACTAGGCCAACCAGCTTTTCACCCACATTACCGCGCTGGGCCTCTAGTGCCGAGCGTCCAATAAAATCTCGCTCTGGCGGATTCCAAGCAACAGTCCAGGCAATGTTGCTGACCAAAGGTGATGTGGTCTCGTCCATGTCCTGCCCGTATAAATTTAGGCCCGCCTCTAAGCGCAGGGTATCGCGCGCGCCCAAACCAGCAGGCACAACGCCAACGTCACGCAATTGCTGCCAAAGCTGTATACCTTGATCAATAGGAAGCATCACTTCCACACCATCTTCGCCGGTGTAACCGGTTCTGCCTATTAGCCAATCACCAAAAGCCATCGCATAGAACGCTTTCAGCTCACTCAACTGGGGAATGACAGCAACCTCAGATAAACGCTGCATTGCCTTAGGGCCTTGAACCGCAATCATTATTTGTGGCTTGTGGGTAAGCGTCATATTTGTAAAAGCATTCAAAGCAAACCAATCTAGAACTTTTTTCCGAGTGGAGGCATTAACTACACAACGAAAGCTATTTTCTAAACGATAAACAATCAGGTCGTCTAATATGCCGCCTTTTTCATTAAGCAGTGCACTATAAAGGGCCTGATTATCCAGCAGCGGAGCTACGTCGTTCGCAATTGTGGAGCGTAGAAACGCTTCAGCATCTGGGCCTTCTATGTCGATAATCGTCATGTGTGATACGTCGAACATACCCGCATCAGCGCGCACCGCCTTATGTTCTTCAATCTGCGAGCCATAGTTAACCGGCATAATCCAACCAGCAAAATCAACCATGCGCCCGCCGGCGGCTAAATGTGAATCATACAGGGGTGTTTTTTCTGTCATTGCCTATCTCTTTTGCTGATGGATCCAGATTAATATTGGGAACGCTACTTGGTAGCCAATGGTCTATTTTTTCTCAGCTCGGATTCTACGCGCAAACAAGATAATCAGTGCCTCGATCTAAGACCCATTGCCTCGCGTATCACCTGACGCTTGAGCCACAACTGTTTGTTAAAAAACCCGACACCGACATTACGCAACCAACTGATTGCCGGTTGGTCGTGAGCATAAAGGCGCTTTAATGCGTCTAATGCTCTAACCATAGATTCTGAGCGCAAATGCCGTTGTCGTGCAAATTTATTCAACCCTGAACTGGGATCATCGAGAAGAAAATTCGGATTCGCATGAATTATTTTCAACAATGCAGCGATATCCTCAAATCCAAGATTAACGCCAAGGCCTGCTAATGGGTGGACAACTCTAAGCGCGTCGCCGATAAGCACTACTCTGGGGTGCGGCATGGCTGTTTCAGATAACTGCTGGCGCAAAGGAAATGCTTGGCGCTGAGCCACCGCTATAATCTTCCCCAAACGACTTTCAAAAGCTTGCTCTAACTCGCGACAAAACGCCTCGTCGCTAAGCGCCAACCGGCGTTGGCAAGCGGCTTCGGATTGGGACCAAACCACCGAACATAAATGCGCGTCGTTTGCAGGCAATAACGCCAACGGGCCGTCCACTAGAAATCTCTGCCAAGCTGTATTTTGGTGGTCATTTTCGGTCCGAACTATTGTGGTTAACGCCATTTGCCCAGTAGGGATAAGCATTGCCGGCACACCTAATGATTTGCGCACAACAGATTCCGCACCATCAGCGGCGATTACTAGGTCAACGACCACCTGCGTTAAATCGTCTTGCTGTTGAATAGCAACTGTAACTTTTTCGCCATCCCTCTCCTGCAATTGTCCTCTCAGTCGCGACGTTTTGATACTCTGCACTTGGCCCAAAACCACTTTAAATTGCGCGCTCGCCTCCGCTTTGGCAAGTACTTGCTGCCAAAGCCCGTCCAATAATGGCGCCACCTGAATAATCCAACCAAGGGTTGATCGATCAACGTCAGCCGCTTCGAAAAGCAGATCGTTTACCCCCCACTGCTCCCAGATTTTCATCGTGTCATAAGCCGCAGCACAAGCTTCAGGCCATACCCCAATACTCTTTATTAGCTCCGCGGAGGCCGGCGAAAGGGCCACATTGCGGATATCCATACCGAACCCCACAGAACCAGGCTGAGGTTCTTCTCGATCAATCAAAGTGACCTTGCAGCCTTGTTTGGCTAACAACAACGCTGCCGTAGCTCCTACAGGACCGGCACCTACAACGGCCAAATGGATCTGAGCTGGCGAATTTGTCACGGCGCCTGCATCAAAAGTTCAATTGCGCTGGTTTCTTTGGCAATCGATTTACTGAGCACATCACATCCATAATGCGTAATCAGCACGTCGTCTTCGATACGAATACCTATACCTATGTATTGTTCTGGCACTTGAGCGCTCGCGGTACCGCGCGAGATATAAATTCCAGGCTCTATGGTTAGTACCATACCCGGCTCCAACGGTCGCCATTCGTCATGAAAGCGATACTCCCCAACATCGTGTACATCAATACCTAACCAATGAGAGCTCTTATGAGGACTGAAAAGCAAATAGCTGCCGTCTGCAATGAGTTCATCTGCATCGCCATGAAGAATGCCCAGCTCGATCAATCCTTCTACCATAACCTCAACTGCAGCCTCATGTGGCGCGTTAAAATGCTCGCCCGGCCGACACAGGTCAATGGCGGCTAAATTGGCGGCGAGCACAATGTTATAAATTTCTTTTTGCGCAGCGGAATAGCGTCCATCGACGGGAAAGGTGCGCGTAATGTCACCAGCGTAATGCTCATATTCACAACCGGCGTCGATAAGCACTAGCTCACCGGCATTTAGCACGCAGTTATTATTAACGTAGTGCAGCACACAGGCATTTTCGCCACCGCCAACAATAGATGGATACGCTGCCGCAGGCGCCCCATTGCGCATAAACTCGTAAACCAACTCCGCTTCCAGTTCGCCTTCAAGCATGCCAGGGCGAACTCTTTGCATAGCCCGCAGGTGAGCATTAGCACTGATTTCTGCCGCTTGGCGCATCAATTGAATCTCAGCTGCAGATTTGTAAATGCGATGCTCGTGTAATAAGTGCTTGAGCGAAACAAACTCTCCTGGCGGCCCGGCACCGCCAGATTCTCTGCCGCGAATATGTGCCACATAACTCATTACCCGAGCATCGAACGAGGGGTATTCGCCCATCGTCATGTATATACGGTGTCGGCTTTCAATCAGCCCCGGCAAAATTTCGTCTTCATCAGCCACCGGGAAGGCATCATCCACGCCGATGCTTGCTATTGCCGCTTCTGGACCCAAAATTGCGCCGTCTCTTTGCTCTAGTTTGGGATCTTTTTCGCGGCAAAATAAAATGCTTTCGCCCTGCTCTCGCAACGGTACCAAGACGAGCAGTGCATCAGGCTCACAGAAACCCGTTAAGTAATAGAAATCGCTATCCTGTCGGAACGGGTAAAAAATGTCGCGATTACGACGTTGCTGTGATGCGCCAGGAATTACGGCTATAGAGCCAGGCTCCATTTCATTCATCAAGCGTCTGCGGCGACGCGCGTACTCCCTCGAACTGATCGAGACCACGTTCAATCAGCTGCTTGCTGAGCTTGATGCTCATCCATTAGTGCCATGATCAAAACAACACTGACGCGTATGTATTCATAGATTTCCATGAGAGATGCTTCGCTTTCTTCGATGTCTTCGGCATCAAAGCGCTCCTCTTCTGCATAATCCGACGCATCCATGCCTGAGATACCTGCAAAATCACGGATGATTTCTTGAACATCTATGGGGAGTTCGTCTCTCGAGGCGTTGAGCCCTGCTGCAAATCCAGCCAAAAACCCACTAGTCCATTCAACAACGCCTTCAACTTGGGTGGACAGCGGTTCGTCATCATCGGGGACAAGCGGTACAAACGTCATGTTCTGATCATAAAGTTGATCCAGCGCTTCTGTGATAAAGGCGCCTAAAGCTTCTTCATTCGTTAGTGTTTCAGGGCCTGCAAGGGCTTGTAAGTCGGCTACAACGAACTCTGGCGTACCATTCACTGCCATACCACACACCATGCCATGCAATTCTGCCGGCACGAGGGAGGTAGATGCGAGTTCTGCTTTTACAAATAAGTCTGACACGTCAGTAGGGGCTACACAAAAGATTCTAAACGGCGCAGACTATCCTCTACTCTTAGCCTAATTGCCAGTTGCGCGTCATGACAGATCCACTATTTCCAAACGAAGAACTAAACCGCCTCGAGCGACAAGTCGATAATCTCATTGCCCTTGTACATCTGCTAGGCAATGAGAACAGAGCATTGAGGACACAGCAGAGCAATTGGACTGTTGAACGAGCTAAACTCATCGAAAAAAATGAACTGGCAAAAAATCGTGTTGAGTCAATGATTGGCCGCCTTAAGACCCTTGAAAAAGACTAAAGGCACGCGAGGGTAAATGAGGTCTAGTATTTATATTTATGAAAAAAAGACCACCATAAAAGATTGAGGAAGTCTTAAATATTATTTGTCAGGGACAGATGTGTTAAACAGGAACTTGTTGCACCTAGAAAAACAAGCCGGTCCACCCAACTAGCCGAAGAGCCAATGATTTATGAGTAACAAATTGACTACCTTGAACATCAAAATTATGGACAAAGAATATAAGATTTCCTGCCCGGCTGATGAAGAGGATGCGTTAAAACGTTCTGCACATTATTTACATGAGCAAATGATGGAAATTCGCTCAACTGGCAAAGTTGTAGGCGTGGATCGCGTGGCTGTCATGGCTGCGCTGAACATAGCTAATGATTTACTAATGGGCAGTAAGAACGCTAGCTCAACTCAAGATGTCACTAATAGACGCGTGAGGATGCTAAACGAAAAAATTGCCAGCGCCCTGCCGACCATGGGACAAACTTAAACTCGACTCTACTTAATAGTTGGCGGTCATTGGCCTTCACAAACCTCTTTTTCTTCAACACACGGCTATTATCTGTTTAGTATTGCTGCTTCGCCTTGCTGGGCTATAGACTTATCTCACAGCCTTTCTTCCCAAGCTGCCCTATCTTCCCCCACTGGCTTCTAAAATGGCTAATGAATGTCTTTAATCTAATTCAAAGATAAACGAAGTTCGCTGTTTGCCTTAGACACAAAATCGTTATAATGGCGCCGTTCCTGGGATGTTTGCGAGTGGTCGAGTCCTTGAGCCGTTAAATATACGTCAGGAGTTTCTCCGCAGCGTCGGTGTGCATACCCAACCTTATGGGCCGCCTTAGATTCTGCTTGATTCTCCGCCTTGAGCTTCGACGGTTCAGGGCAAACCAACAGCGGCATTTCCGGGAGCACTTTCTAACATCCGCTAGTCACTACTAAACTCTTATATGACTAAAACTTCACCTAGCCAAAGACAGCAGATACGCAAAAAATTTCTCGACTTAAGAAGTAATCTATCAGCTGCGAGAAAAAACCAAGGCAGCGCTGCAATATGCAAACACCTACAAATATTCTTTGCGAAAAAAATTTTCACAAGCCCGGAAAAAAAAGTAGCCAAGCGTATTGCCGCCTACCTAAACAGCGCGCCGGAGGCCTCGGTAGACGCATGGATAAATAACGAGTGGCAACGATCTCAACTGCAAATTTTTATTCCAGTTTTAGATCAGCAGCAGAGAGGGCAGATGAGCTTTCGCAGGTGCCACAAAAACTCGAAGATTTCTATTGGCAGGTTTGGTTTAAGAACGCTCGCTGAACCTAAGGCCGCTGAGCAAATAGACGCCGCAGATTTAGATTGTGTTCTATTACCGATGGTTGCTTTCGACAAGTACGGTACCCGTCTAGGCATGGGAGGTGGTTACTATGATCGCTTTTTTGCAAACCAAACTAAAAGACCCTATTTACTTGGTATAAGTTTCGACGCCCAAATGAGTCAGCAGGTTCTTGATAGGTCTCCTTGGGACGTTGGGCTAGATGCTGTTATCACCGAGTCTGGCCTTACGGAATTTGATAGCAACAAATAACTTGGGGCCTGTAAATTCTTAAAGATATATAGAGTCCCTAAAAAGATACAAAGTATTTAAGGAGCAGGTGAAAGCAATATGGCCATCAGAAAGATCATACGCATGGGGCACCCTTCTTTGCGCATATCTGCAAACAACGTCGCCGGAGACTTCATTGGCAGCAAAACAATGCAGCGCCTATTATTAGATATGACGGAAACCCTTAGGGACTATGGTGGCGTTGGTTTAGCTGCGCCACAAATAGACGAACCCCTACGAATGGCCATTATTGAGGTGCCCGGCGGACTAAGTCGATATGGAGACATTGAAGCAATACCGCTTACGGTTTTTTTCAATCCTAACATTGAAATACTCAACCCTGACGTTGCTGGTTATTGGGAGGGTTGTCTTTCTGTACCGGGGTTACGTGGTTACGTTGAGCGACCCCAGCACGTACTTGTAAGCTATACCAATCTCACTGGCGACCCCGAAGAACTTGAACTAAAAGGATTTCTGGCCTCAGTAGTGCAGCATGAGTTCGATCATTTAGACGGCCGTCTTTATATCGACCATATCAAAGATACCAAAAAGCTTGTCTTTGAGGAGGAATGGCTAAAGTTTGAACGACAATAGCCAGCCCGACTAACCCGCCCTACTCAAGAAATAATTTATAAGCTAGGTTGTCTTGTTCTGCCCAAAAACGGTAACCAATACGCTGCAGATATTTCTGCAATTTTTTTCCGTCACTTGGCTGAGCATCGAATCCCACCAACACCCGTCCCCAAGCAGCACCGTGGTTACGATAATGGAACAGTGTAATATTCCAGTCAGCACCAAGCCCTGCAAGAAACTGTAGCAGAGCACCTGGCCGCTCCGGAAATTCAAATCTGTATAACAATTCGGAACTGAACTTCATTCGGTGGCCGCCAACCATATGTCGCACGTGCATTTTGGCAGCTTCATTATCTGTCATGTCAAATACTAAATAGCCCTTAGACTGCAGATTCTCCACCACATCCAACCGATCTTTTTTAGACGCCACCCCTAGGCCAACGTAAATATGGGCGCCGGTAGTGTCTGCATAACGATAGTTAAATTCGGTAATAGATCTTTTACCCAAAGCACGGCAAAACTTCAAGAAACTGCCCTGAGCTTCATCAATGGTTACCGCCAAAACGGCTTCTCTTGCCTCCCCCAGCTCGGCGCGCTCAGATATATGCCGCAACCGATCGAAATTCACATTTGCGCCGCTAACAATAGCGACCACTGAAGACAGGCCGGGGTGATCAGCCAGATAGCGTTTCATACCTGCAATGGCGAGTGCGCCAGCGGGTTCAGAGACTCCTCGGGTATCTTCAAAAACATCTTTAATCGCTGCGCAAATTTCATCAACGTTGACCACAACAATTCCATCAACGTACTTGCGCGCTATCTTAAACGGGAGCAAACCGGCCTGAGCAACACTCACTCCATCAGCGAATAAATCTAGAGTTTCTAACGGCAACTTGACTCGCTTGCCTGCTCGAAGGGCCGCGTCCATGCAATTAGAACCCTCTACTTCAACACCAATAATCTGTGTTTTTGGGTGTAGGTGCTTTACGTAGGCGGCAACACCGGCAAGCAACCCTCCACCACCAACTGGAATAAAAATTGCGTCAATGGGGCCATTGTGTTGATTAACAATTTCTAACCCAATGGTGCCTTGCCCCGCAATGACCTCAGCATCGTCATAGGGGGGAATAAAAGTTAAACCTTGTTCCTCGCACAACTGTTTTGCATGTATCGAAGCCTCGTCGTAGTTGTCACCGTGCAGAATGACTTTAGCGCCACGATCTTTTACAGCGTTGATCTTTATGCTGGGCGTATTACGGCCCATGACGATAATCGCCTTAATACCCAACCGCGTTGACGCCATTGCCACACCCTGGGCATGATTGCCGGCAGAAGCTGTGATCACACCGGCTGCTTTTTGCGTGTCGGATAACTGGGAAATTTTGTTATAGGCTCCGCGGAGCTTAAAACTGTAAACGGGCTGTAAGTCTTCGCGTTTTAAAAAAACTTGTGCCCCAAGGCGCCTACTTAGTAATGGCGCAGGGGTTAACGGGGTCTCTTGGGCAAGTTCATATACTCTGGAAGAGAGAATTTTCTTTACATAATTTTCAAGCATGTCACCATTTTCCACGTTCATTGCTAACTTAACTGCCAACTTAATTACGACCGGGGCCAAACATTAATTATTCACGAGACGAGCTCAAGCAACTTTCAGCCCAAGCGGCGCTAAAACACATTGCGTCAAAACTTGGACCAACTAGCATTGTTGGCGTGGGAACAGGCTCCACTACCAATCATTTCATAGACGCATTAGCCACCGTCAAACATACTTTTGATTCCGCGGTTTCTTCTAGCGAAGATTCAACTAGGCGGCTGCAAGCCCATGGCATTCTGGTCTTAGATTTGAATTCAGCGGCTCGCGTCGATGTGTATGTGGACGGTGCCGATGAGATTAATGCGCAAAGACAAATGATTAAAGGCGGCGGCGCTGCACTCACTCGTGAAAAAATTATTGCTGCCAGTGCAGACGAATTCGTCTGCATTGCAGATCATAGCAAATTAGTGTCCAAGCTCGGCAACTTTCCTCTACCTGTCGAAGTTATTCCAATGGCGCGAAGTTTAGTGGCACGTACGCTGGTGCAACTTGGCGGCCAACCAATATGGCGCGAAGGTGTTGTAACGGACAACGGTAACTGGATACTCGATGTTCACGAGCTCAATATCGCCGATGCATTATCGTTAGAATCCGAGATTAACAATGTCCCAGGCGTCGTGTGTAATGGCCTCTTTGCACAACAATGTGCAAGTGTTGCATTCCTTGCCACTGCAGATGAAATTCTCAAAATTTAGATTGTAAAACGATCGATTGCCAAAATCTGAAACCCTACAATATAAACACCTAGCCCTGCATCATCTGCTGGCTAGTAGTTTATTTGGATTAAGAATTTGATGCGGGTCAAACAGCGCTTTGAGACCATGCATTAATTCAATCTCCTCATCACTTCGCGTGTAGCTTAGAAAATCGCGTTTCAATAACCCCACACCATGTTCAGCTGAAATACTGCCTCTGCGTGCTGCAACAATTTCAAAAATATTTGGACTCATGCCATGGCCGTGCTCGAAGAATTCCTCGACACTCATATCTTCAGGACGCAGAATATTCAGGTGTAAGTTACCGTCGCCAATGTGTCCGTACCAACAGACTTCAAACTCGGGATATGACTCGCTAACATAGCGATCTACATCTGCCAAAAATACAGGCACCTCGCTAATGCGCACAGATAAATCATTTTTGTAGGGCGTATAAGAGGCTAGGCTTTCTGAGATGCCTTCACGCAATTGCCATAGAGATTTTGCTTGAGCTTCAGATTGGCTGACAACACCGTCGACTAACCAACCTGCATCCATGCATCGCGAAAAAGCTTCTTCGGCTAACGTCAGCGAGGACTGATCAAATTCGAGCAAAGCATAGTAAGCCACCGATTCTGTTAAAGGTGCTGGGAGACCCCTATGGGCTTGAACTTTGGTTAGAGCTAAATCAGAAAAAAATTCAAAAGCGGACAAAGTAATTTGATCGGCGAAGGCATGTAGGATATTTAGCAAGTCTGCAACTTTAGGTACGCCAACAACCATAACCGATTGTGGTTCAGGCATTCGGGCCAAACGCATATCCAACTCACACATTAAGCCCAACGTACCCTCGGACCCAACCAGCAAATGCCGAAAATCGTACCCCGTAGCATTTTTTACCAAACCCGCATTGCAGTCTAACAATGCCCCCGTACCGGTAACTACCTTCATACCAGCCACCCAATCTCTGGTTAGGCCATAACGAATGACTTTAATGCCTCCTGCGTTGGTAGCCACATTACCACCGATCTGACTAGAGCCCGACGAGGCGAAATCTACTGGATAGTATAATCCTTGCTCTAGCGCGAACTGTTGCAAATTGGCGGTAACCAAACCCGGCTCACAAGTAACGATGCGGTCTTCAGCAGAATAACCTAGAATTTTATTCATCCGGTCAAAGGAAACCACAACTTCTGAGTTACTTGCCACAGCACCGCCGGACAAACCCGTTCGTCCGCCAGATGGCACAAGCTTCACATTTTCGCTAATTGCATAAGCAACCAGCTCTTGTACCTGTTCAGTGGTTTCAGGAAAAACAATCGCTGCCGGATCTACAGGGAAGCTATTGGTCCAATCTTTGCCCCAAATTTGCAAACTTTCTGCATCGGTACGAATTTGTTTTTGGGGGAAAATTGCATCTAACATTTACTTCCTCTCAAGCATCAGCTTTTAGCTTTGTACCATTCACAAATGTCGTCTAGCCAAGACCAAATCTCAGCATAGATCTCGGGTGTTTCATTAACAAGATGATGCCGCGCCTTAGGAATTATACGAATAGCAGCATTTTCAAACTGGCTGCTAAGCACCTTTAGGTTATGGCGAAAACTCACAGTGCGATCCTCATAGCCCTGAACAATATTCAACGGCATTGAGGAATTCGGATATTTTTCAAATTTAGTAAACCAGTTTATCATGGCTTGCACCCAAGCAACTGGGAGGACTTTGGCTTGCAAAGGATCTGCAGCCAAGAGGCTAAGAAACTCTTTATTGAGCATATTCGCGTCCATATTCCTTGGCCGCGCTGCAACGGTGCGTTTTGCCAGGGCAAAAGCCCAGCGCATTACTGGCCAGGCATATGGGCGCACTAAAGGCGCCAACAAAACCACTTCGCCGGTGGGCTTTTCGTCCACTTGCTGCCGCCAATATTCCATCACAAGTGCACCGCCCATGCTTTGCCCAAACCAGTGCAGTGGCTTCTCTAAGGCACTACTAGCAGCAAAATCATGGACTACGTTTATGACATTTACATATTGCTGGAAATCATTAATATTTGCTCGATCGCCGGTTGAAAGGCCGTGCCCTGGCTGATCGAAAGACATCACTGCAATGTCTCGCTCTAACAGGTCATTGATCAAGTGTCCGTAAAGACCAACATGATCATAGTAGCCATGACAAACCACTGCCCAAGCTCGAATTTCACGCTGGCTTGGAACGAAAGCTTGCATTGTAATGCGCTCGCCAGTGCTTTCGATCAAGGCTAAGTGACGCTCGACCCCATCGAACTGCAAACCATAAAACTGGTTATAGTCATCTAGAAGAGCCGCATCCATTGGACGCCAAGTTTGCTCATCTACCGGGGACGACGCCAATGCATGAACGAGGCTCGCGTCGTCAAACTGCCCAAGGCCTCGGGCCTCAGGCAGCAAAGTCTTGACCGAACTTAATCACCAGCGCAAAGCCAATAGCCAACAGGCTCATTACTTAACGACTTGCTCTAAATCGCCGGCAGCGTACATAGAAAACATTTTCTCTAAAGAATTAACGCGCAGTTTTGGCGCCTGACCTGACGTACCAAACGCCTCATAGCGATCAATGACTACTTTCCTCATGGCAACCTGAGAGTCAGCAAAATATTTACGCGGATCAAATTCGCTGGGATTAGCGGCTAAGTGCTTACGAATGGCTGCAGTGGACGCTAACCGAAGGTCAGTATCTATGTTTATCTTCCTAACGCCATGACGAATACCCTGCTGAATTTCTTCAACCGGCACGCCATAAGTTTCAGGAATTTCGCCGCCGAACTCATTAATTTCTGCCAACAAATCTTGGGGAACAGAGGAGCTTCCGTGCATGACTAAGTGCGTATTAGGCAACCGTTTATGAATCGCCTTGATGCGATCGATGGCAAGAATATCTCCCGTAGGCGGACGACTAAATTTGTAAGCGCCGTGAGAAGTACCTATTGCAATAGCTAAAGCATCTACCCCGGTCTTAGCAACAAAGTCGGCCGCTTGCTCTGGATCGGTAAGCATTTGCTCTACGGTCAAAATGCCCTCAGCGCCCACCCCATCCTCTTCGCCGGCAGTGCCTGATTCTAATGAACCCAAACAGCCCAGCTCGCCCTCTACAGAAACACCACAGGCATGGGCCATTTCAACAACCCGGCGCGTAACAGCAACGTTATATTCGTACTCCGCTGGTGTTTTTTGATCCTCTAGAAGCGAACCGTCCATCATGACCGAGGTAAAACCCATCTGCATTGAACGCTGGCATACATCCGCAGATGCGCCATGGTCTTGATGCATAACAACCGGGATATCCGGAAATTCTTCAACGGCGGCAAGCATTAAGTGGCGCAAAAAATTGGCCCCAGCATACTTACGCGCTCCAGCAGATGCCTGCACGATCACTGGACTCTGAGTTTCCTGAGCGCCTTCCATAATGGCGCGCATCTGCTCTAGATTATTTACATTAAAGGCCGGAACCCCGTAGTCGTTCTCTGCCGCATGATCTAGTAACTGACGTAAGCTTATGAGCGCCATTTTTTTCTCCGTAATCTAGTATGTTCATTTCCAACGACGCCTAACGTGAACGCCTCTTTTTGAGTGTTACATCTTTTTCGTCTACATTTTCAATCGACTGCAAGTCGCTACTTGACCGTAAATCTTTAAACCGAGCGCAGCCTTAGCATTTCCACTGCAGGCAGCACCTTGCCTTCGACAAGTTCTAAAAACGCGCCGCCACCTGTGGAGATATAAGAAATCCCATCCGTGACACAGTACTTGTCTACAGCAGCTAGTGTATCGCCACCACCCGCAATAGAGTAGGCGCTACTGTCAGCTATAGCTTGCGCAAGGACTCTGGTGCCCTCGCCAAATTGATCAAATTCAAATACACCTAAGGGGCCATTCCACATAATTGTCTGAGCATCCAGTAGCGTCTCCGCCCATGCGCGGGCGGTCACAGGACCAATATCCATAATCATTTCATCTGCCGCTACATCGTCGATATTTTTTACAATTGCAGTCGCCGCCTCGTCAAACGCCCTGCCCACCATAACATCTACTGGAATGGGTATTTTTACTCGGCCAGCAATGTTTTTGGCCACCCCGAGCAATTCAGGTTCATAAAGCGATTTGCCTATTTCGTACCCAGCAGCTGCAATAAAAGTATTCGCAATACCGCCGCCAACAATAATACGATCTGCAATACCTGCCAGCGAACCCAATACTTCTAATTTGGTCGATACTTTAGCGCCGCCAATAATCGCAACCATAGGCTTCTGCGGCGCGCTTAACGTGTGCTGAAAGGCTTTAAGTTCTGCATCCAACAATAATCCTGCGCAAGCTGCAGCCGCCAACTCAGCAACACCATGAGTAGAAGCATGCGCTCTATGTGCAGTGCCAAAGGCATCCATAACAAATACGTCACATTGATCACTCAGGCGCTGACTCAGTTCAGCCGAATTACTTTTTTCACCCATTAGAAATCTAACGTTCTCTAATAAGCCGATTTCCCCAAACTCTATTGCTGGGCAATCTTCCGGCTGCGCCAGTAATGGCACTTCACGGTCTAGTAATTGAGCAAGTCGCTGAGCCACAGGTGCTAATGAATATTGATCTGCGTATTGGCCTTCGATCGGGCGCCCCAAGTGCGACATCACAACCACGCTGGCCCCAGCATTCAAGGCCAACCTAATGGTTGCCAGGGACGCTACTATCCGAGCATCACTAGTGACGAGGCCGTCTTTGATCGGTACGTTAAGATCCGCACGAATCAACACTCTTTGATTGCGTAAGTCTATGTCTTTAACGGATCTTATAAAGGGCAAATGCATACAAAACTTTCCAGCTCTCGCTAAACCTTTACGTGTCCAGCTGACAAATTTAGCTGGCACTTTAACGGCGCCAACTCGCTCAGCTATAACTAGCCCGTCGCTTCAATTACTTTATGTACCTGCTGTACTACGTTTTCTGCAGTGATGCCCAACTCGGCCATAGCTTGTGGTCCGGGAGCAGACATACCGAACGAATTAATGCCTACTACAAATCCGTCCAAACCAACAAAACGATGCCAGATATCTGGATGCCCTGCTTCTACGGCAACGCGAGCGCGTACTGTGTTAGGCAGCACTGACTCTTTGTACTCTGATGATTGCGCATCAAATACTTCAACACATGGCATTGAAACCACTCTGACTTTCACATTCGAACTGGCTAGAGACACAGCTGCGGCAACTGCCAACTCCACTTCCGACCCAGTAGCGATCACAATTGCATCCGGCTGCCCTTGCGTGTCTCCCAAAACATAGCCGCCTCGCTTCACATTATCAAAAGTAGCTTTATCTCTTAATTGGGCTACGGTTTTTTGGCGAGTAAAGATCAGTGCCGTTGGCCTATCGGTACTGGCAACGGCAGATTGCCAAGCAATTGCTGATTCAACTGTATCGCAAGGACGCCAAGTATTTAAATTTGGTGTTGTGCGTAAATTGGCTATTTGCTCTACCGGCTGATGGGTGGGGCCGTCTTCGCCGACGGCCACGGAGTCATGGGTATAAACGAAGATATTTGGCACCTTCATTAAAGCCGCCAAACGCACAGCGTTGCGAGCGTATTCCATAAAAATCAAAAACGTGCCGGTAAACGGCCGATAACCGCCATGCAATTGCATGCCATTGCTAATAGCGGTCATACCAAATTCCCGCACTCCGTAACTCATGTGCTGAAAATCAGTGGCTTCGGCCCAACGGGTGTTGTTAGAACCGGTAAGGTCCGCCGAACCGCCAAAAAGCTCTGGCACCCCGGCCGCTATTGCAGAAATACATGCTTGGGAAGATTTTCTCGTTTCTAAATTCGCTGGCGACTGCTGTTCTTTTTCAGCAAATGCTTGAATAGCTTCTTGCCAATTACTCGGCAACTCGCCGCGCATTCTGCGAACAAACTCTGCGGCCTCCTGAGGGTGCGCAGCACTGTATCCCTCTAAAATTTGCTGCCAATCATTTTGCCGCTTTTCTCCAGACTCGCGTCGATTCCATGCCTGATATACATCTTCTGGAATCTCCCAGCCCTCGTGGGTCCAACCTAACGCTACTTTGGTTGCCTCAATTTCGTCACGCCCCAAAACTGAACCATGAGCGCTCGCTGTACCTTGCTTGCTGGGGGAGCCAAATCCAATAGTGGTTTTGCAACAAACTAATGTTGGACGCCCATCGCTCTTCGCCGCCGTAGAAAGGGCGCTAATGATTTCCTCAGCGTCATGTCCATTCACATTGCGAATTACCTTCCAACCATATGCCTCAAACCGAGCCGGAACGTCCTCGCTGAACCAGGCGTCCACTTCGCCGTCAATAGAAATACCGTTGTCATCATATATACAAATCAGCTTATCGAGTGCCAAAGTACCCGCTAGTGAAGCAGCCTCATGAGAGATACCCTCCATCAAGCAACCGTCGCCAACAATCACCCAAGTTCGGTGATCAACTAAATCAAAATCTGCAGTGTTAAATTCTTCCGCCAGCTTTTTCTCAGCAAGGGCCATACCTACCGCCGATGCAATACCCTGGCCAAGAGGCCCAGTAGTGGTTTCAACGCCGGGACACTCACCATACTCCGGGTGCCCTGCGGTCTTAGAGTGCAATTGCCTAAAATCCTGCAAGTCCCGCAGGCTGACCTCGTAACCAGTAAGGTGTAAGAGGCTGTAAAGCAACATTGAACCATGGCCATTGGAAAGCACAAAGCGGTCTCTGTTGATCCAAGTGGGATCCGCAGGATTATGGGAAAGAAAATCTCTCCACAACACTTCTGCAACGTCTGCCAGCCCCATGGGCGCACCGGGGTGTCCACTATTTGCGGCTTGCACCGCTTCCATTGATAGCACGCGAATGGCATTGGCAAGCACGGTTCTGGAAGAAGACATATATCAGCTCTGGTTTTTGCGGAGCACTATTGTCAAGTTTTGCTCGCTTCGCTGCAAACATTGAATATATAAAAATAACAAATAGTTCGTTTCATACATTTGCATTGTCTATTAGAATCCGCACTCCGAAAACAATCACGGCGCTGTCTAAAGTATAAATACTAGCGCTGGAGATTTATCCCACCAAAAAGATCCAAAGAAAGATCCCCAAAGATAGGCTGTCAGGCATGAGCGATAAAAACCTTTTTACTTCAGAATCAGTATCCGAAGGCCACCCAGATAAAGTTGCTGATCAGGTGTCAGACGCAATATTGGACGCCATGCTGGCTCAAGATCCAGAATCTAGAGTTGCTTGTGAAACACTCATCAAGACAGGGCTGGTTGTCGTTGCGGGTGAAATTCGCAGTAACGCGAAAGTCGACATAGACAGTTTGGTGCGAAAAGTCGTAAACGACATCGGCTACAATGGCCCCGAGGTTGGTTTTGACCCTTCGGCATGCTCTGTTGTAAATGCGTTAGGTCAACAATCTTCAGACATCGCAATGGGTGTGGACGAAACATCTGACCGTGAGCAGGGTGCTGGCGACCAAGGCCTGATGTTCGGCTATGCCTCTGATGAAACCGACGTACTCATGCCTGCGCCTATCGTATTTGCGCATAGATTAGTACAACGACAGGCAGAAGCGCGTCGCGGTTCACTTGGATTTCTGCGACCTGATGCGAAAAGCCAACTCACGTTCAGTTACGATGAAGAAGGTCGGCCCGTGGCCATTGAAGCAGTTGTACTCTCGACGCAACACGATCCAGACGTGACTCAAGAGCAACTGCGCGAAGCAGTCATGGAAGAAATAGTAAAGCCAGTACTGCCACAAAACTGGATTTCTAGTGAAACCAAATTTCACATCAATCCAACCGGCCAGTTCATTATCGGTGGCCCTGTAGGCGACTGTGGTCTCACCGGTAGAAAAATTATCGTTGATACATACGGTGGTATGGCACGTCATGGCGGCGGTGCTTTCTCAGGTAAAGACCCGTCTAAAGTCGACCGTTCTGCAGCCTACGCGGGTAGATATGTAGCAAAAAACATCGTTGCTGCTGGCCTAGCTAAGCGCTGCGAGATTCAGGTCAGTTACGCTATTGGTGTAGCAGAGCCGACCTCTATCAGTATTGACACGTTTGGCACCGCCACCATTAGTGATGAGCGAATCATTCAACTTGTGCGTGAGCACTTTGATTTGCGACCTAAAGGCCTGATTGCGATGCTAGACCTCAAGCGCCCAATCTACTTAGACACCGCTGCATATGGCCACTTTGGCAGAACCGATTGCGACTTTAGCTGGGAGCGGACAGATAAAGCTGAGGCTTTAGCCGCTGCGGCCAGATAGAGGCAAGAGCGGGTAAACGCTGAATGAATCTGACTACAGCTTTATTCAGCGCCCAATCGAAAGAGGGCATCACAGGACAGACGCATATTGCTTTTTAGAATTATAGACAGCTCTATTTGCTGAGCTTTAGCGAGAATTCATGCCGGATCGGAATGCACAAAAACCAACAAAAAAATCTCTAAGCTTCGAATTTTTTCCGCCACGAGATATCGAAGGTCAAGATAGGCTCCTTGCAGGCGCAGCGAATAAACTAGCTGCATTAAACCCAGATTTCGTCTCCGTGACCTACGGCGCGGGTGGCTCCACCAAAGAAGGTACAAAGCACGTAGTACAACGGCTACTCAAACGAAATCTAGATGCCATACCTCACCTTTCCTCAGGCACAACCAGTGACGAAGAGGTGTTAGAGATGGTCCAGACCTACAAAGACAATGGCGTCAAACAGTTACTTTGCCTGCGTGGAGACCAACCTTCAGGGCAGGGGCAGCAACCTACTTACGCAAAGGACCTAATCAGCCTTGTAAAAGACAAGTTCCAAAACAACTTCAACATCGTTGTGGGCGCCTACCCAGAAATCCATCCAGATTCACCCACAGCTGCCGACGAGTTCAACTTTTTTAAGCAAAAAGTAGAGGCCGGTGCAGATACCGCTATTACTCAGTATTTTTATAATACAGAGGCCTATGCTTACTTTCTGGATGGATGCCAGAAACACAATATTGATATTCCTATCATTCCTGGAATTATGCCGATTACTAACTATGCATCACTGATTCGCTTTAGCGGCAAAGCCGGCGCAGATATTCCGCGGTGGCTAGACCATGCGCTTAGGGACCGGCAGCATGATGAAGCAGATTTGAGCAAGTTCGGCGTTGAGATTGTCACACGCTTATGCGAGCGACTATTTGAACTAGGCGCACCCGGGCTGCACTTTTATACTCTAAACAGATGGGGTGCTAGCTCCAAAATATGCTCTAATCTGGGATTTAATTGAGGGCCTGACGTTGCCGAGGTTTAGCTTATTTTATTTTCCAGGGCCGCATCACATCGGGGCTAAAATACAGCTGAATTCAGAGCGCTCTAATTATCTTTGTCGTGCACTTCGGCTAAATATCGGCGATGAGATCAATATCTTCGACGGTAACGGAGCGCTGTTTACCGCAATCATTAGCAAAGCCAACCCAAGATCCACAGACGTAGAAATTACTGCTGCAAGGCCACCAGCCAACAGTCGCCTTTACTCGCTCACCCTAGCCATAGGCCTTATAAAGGGTGCCGCAATGGACAGAGCCCTCCAACGCGCCACAGAACTCGGCGCAGGCAAAATTTTGTTGATACAAGCAGACCGGAGCAATGTTCCGCTCAAGTCCGACAGAATAGAAAATAAAAGGGGACACTGGGAACGCGTCATCAGCGCCAGCTGTGAACAATGCGGGCAACTTTATTTGCCTGAACTAAAAAAGCCGCAAACCTTGGAAGGTGTTATCAACCAAACAGAAAACGGCATAGTTTTTCACTCCTCAGGCGAAGCCTTTCCTGCTCAAATGTCCCCGGTTAACCGCACTGCTTTCATCGGTCCAGAGGGCGGGTGGAGCGACAAAGAGTTAGATCTTTTTCTGCAAAACCAGATGCCCCGCTACAAACTTGGCAGCACCATTTTACGCGCCGAGACAATGCCTAGCGTGGCGCTAGGCTTGATACAGCAGGCCCAAGGATGGCAGTAAGCGGCTATTTATGGGCGGGCTAAGGCAAACCTTAATCGAGCTGATGTCTAAAATCTGCCGATAACAACCCCTGTAATTTATCAGAGATCTCGGCGCTACTCTGCAAGTGCTCACGCAATGTGCGCGCCATAAAGAGACTTTCCTCACTGAGACCTGAATCCTCAGAAACGTGCCGATCTTGTTGCGCTAAAAGGGCTTCATCTAACGAACGACTTGCCGCTTGAAATGCTTTAATCGTTTGCTTCAGAGAAAATGGTAGACCATCACCCGCGGTACTTGCCATCGTCGCCGCATAGAGCTGATTTTCTGATTTAGAGGATGGTCCTAGAACTAGGCCTTGCTCCCGTGGAAAGTCTTCCTCAAACGCTTGGCTTTTCAAACTTAGGTCACCACCTGAAGCTAAGATGTCAGCGCTTTCAATAATCTCAGCATAGATATAGTCATCAATAAAACTAGATACGCCAGAACCAGCTGCGATCTGCCTAAGTTTATCGCTTAGCGTGACAAGAAAATTTATAGCAGCATCTGCCACAAAGTGAAAGTCAGCGCTTACTGCAAGGGTGCCATCGACCAGTCGATCGAGCATATTCTCGGTAGCCCAGGTCACTTCGATCACATCCCCTAGTCGCTGATCATCACTGTGCTCTCTGAGCGCCTTGAAGCCTTGCGCAACTGCTGCAACTTTCGCAGGATCCTCCATATGCAAAGCCCACTCCTCGAGCAGTAATTGCATTGCTCCTAAGGCTTCGTCCAAGGTTTGCAGCACCCGAGTGAAATTGTCATCTTCCGAGTCACCTCCGTTAGCCTTAATGATGCCATCCAAGTTCGACTGAATTTCAGTTGATAAACCTAACGGCTTACCGCCAATAGGGCTCAACTGCTGAAGCATTATTTGAGTACTAGCAGAAAGTGTTTGCAACTCAATATTTGGCAAAAATTCTGTTTCTGGGTCGACTATTACTAGTTCCCAAGTGCGTATTATTTGCCCTAGGCCACGCAATATAGTAAAGATTTCTTCACACAATTGCAGTTGCTCGCGGCGAATAGCGCCAAGCCATCGCACAACGACGTTTAAGTGACCTTTTGAGGATGGCTCAACCTCCATCAACAACCTCGCTACATGTTGCAGCGTAACTAATCCACGCTGCCCATCTTCATCAACAATTAGGGCCAGCAATCCCCGCTCAAAAGACCTCCTAGCTCGACCCAATGTGGCTTGGCGCTCGTGGGTGATGGGCAAATTGTTCTCGTTTGATATCAAAAAATTGTACTCATTAGGCTATATGACGCACTTCGCTTCTAGCAGCTTATGGACAAATATCATTGATTTGCCTAAGGCTCACCGGCTTGCGACATATTACCTAAATTTCGACCAAATACTTTAGCGAGGTGTGAGCAAAAAGCGCTCGAGAGATAGACACCGCGATCAGGGTGAGTAAAGTACTGATGACAGCATGCCTGCATCGCCCTTCAAACATCAGATTAGGCACTCAATTTATTTGTTACGGCCCCAGATTATGAAAAAAATAGCCTTTCTAATGGATCCAATAGATTCTATATCGCTCAAGAAAGATTCCACCCTTGCCATGATTCGCTCAGCTCAGCATCGCGGCTTAGACATCTACTACCTTCGACAGGAAGATCTAATCATCCATGAAGGCACAGTGTGCGGCTTAACATCCAGTTTAAAACTGCGTGAAGATTTTGCGCAAACCTTAGATCCAACAATTGCCGGCAATGACTGGTATGCCTTGGGCGAAGAAACCTTGCGGCCGTTGGCTGAAATGGACATCATTATGATGCGCAAGGACCCACCCTTTGACATGGAATATATCTATACCACTTATTTGCTGGAACGGGCAGAAGCGGATGGTGCATTTGTGGTTAACAAGCCTCAATCACTCAGGGACTGCAACGAAAAACTTTTTGCCACTATTTTCCCCCAGTGCTGCCCAGCTTTAGTGGTAAGTCGAAGAATGGACGTGCTTAAGGCCTTTCACAAAAAACACAAAAATGTTGTATTCAAAAAATTGGATGGCATGGGTGGCGCATCAATTTTTCGGGTTATGGAAAATGATCCCAATTTGACCGTAGTTATCGAAACACTCACCGACAACGGGGCTCAGCAAATTATGGGGCAAGTGTACCTGCCTGAAATAATTGACGGAGACAAACGCATCCTGTTAATTAATGGCGAACCGGTGCCTTATGCGTTAGCAAGAATCCCTTCTGCTGGCGAGTCCAGAGGCAACCTCGCAGCTGGAGGTCGCGGTGAAGCTAGGCCCCTCACCGCCAGAGACCAGTGGATTGCAGAACAAGTAGGGCCGGAATTAAAACGGCGGGGACTGATGTTTGTTGGGATAGATATCATAGGCGACTACTTGACAGAAATAAACGTTACCTGCCCCACCTGCATCAGAGAGCTTGACGCTCAATTTGACCTTGATATTGCCGGCGATCTCATCGACGCAATAGTTAAACAACTTGACTAAAGCCGGCGCGCCCAACTGCGAAATTGCGCTGATAACTGCAAAAGACTTCTCGCCAAC
This sequence comes from uncultured Gammaproteobacteria bacterium, assembly GCA_913043815.1. Taxonomy (GTDB): domain Bacteria; phylum Pseudomonadota; class Gammaproteobacteria; order Pseudomonadales; family Azotimanducaceae; genus UBA4421. The sequence goes on along the minus strand of CAJWNY010000004.1, from coordinate 50,277 downwards.
GGTACTGCGACAAACCAATGGCGAGGGTCGGATGGGCTTCAGTGTTTTCCTGGCCCTACTTGTCCATGGTATTTTACTTTTAGGTATCGGTTTTTCGCAGCTCAAACCTAAAGCAGAGCCCTCTTATATCAGGCTCGAACTGGGCTTGTCTGGAGATTCATCAACACTACACTCTGCACGTACCAAACCACTCAAGGACAGTTTAGATCGCTCTACAGAGACAGAGAGGAGTTTGCGTAAAGAAAACGTATCGCCTGCAACCACTGGCAAAAACCTCGCAGAAACCACTCAGCGTTTTAAAGAACTGAGTGAAAGCGCCACCCAACAAAGCGAACGAACACTCAATGCCAGAGAGGCCGTAGAAGCCTTTGCTAATTTCCAAGCGAGCATAGACTCCCAGCGCCCAACAGCCCAAGGTCTTAATCGCACGCGAGAACTCAATAATTTCAGTAAATTCACAGCCCCTGAGACCACTTATCTCAACACCTGGCGGCGTAAGTGCGAACGCATCGGCCGCAATAATTACCCATCAGGGTTATTAGAAGGTGAATTGACAATGTTAGTGAGTATTCTCCGCGACGGCAGTCTGGCGAGCGTAAAAATTCTGCGATCATCAGGTCAGCCGAAGCTTGATGACGCTGCTTTAGCTACAGTACGCCAAGCAGCACCGTTCCAACCATTTACCGTAGAAATGCGTAAAAGCTATGACCGCCTAGATTTCACACGTACTTGGCAGTTTTCAAAACGAGGAACTGGCATTGATTTTTAACGCAAGTGCTCGCCGTCAACTACTTTGCCCTAGTGGCATCCAAATAATAGCCAAGAAATCAGGTTCACTATGAATTTTAAAAATCACTTCTTAATGGCCATGCCTGAGCTTTCCGGTGACTACTTTGGCAATACACTGACCTATATCTGCGAGCACAACGACGAGGGCGCTATGGGTATCGTAGTGAACAGACCTACCGACGTTTCTATTTTGGAACTGCTAGCAAAGCTGAATATGCAACCTGAACGCCGCTGGGTTGAGCAATTGGTACTAGATGGTGGCCCTGTTGCGCAAGACCGAGGATTTGTTCTTTACCGCGGCGGACAAGAATTTGGTACATCGGTTGACGTTGCGGAAAACGTCCGTTTATCAACAGCGATGGAGACGTTGACTGCTATAGCGACCGGGGAAGGACCCGAAAATTTCCTGATTGCCCTTGGTTATGCAGGGTGGGGAGAGGGCCAGCTTGAAAGCGAAATTAGTCGCAATAGCTGGCTTACAGTTGAGGCTACACCAGAAATACTTTTTGACACCCCGGCTGAAGAAAAGCTCCAAGCCGCAGCACAATTATTGGGAATAGATTTCAATCTGATCGCCACACAACCTGGCCATGGCTAAATATGGAGATAAAAGGCTACGTTTTCGGCTTTGATTTTGGACTGAAATTCATTGGTTTGGCGGTGGGCCAGACCGTCACCAGAACTGCTGGTGGCTTAGCCACGCTAAAGGCCCGCAATGGAAAACCCAACTGGCTTGAGATAGCGTCCATTATTCAAGAATACAAACCCGCTGCTATAGTGGTAGGCCTTCCCTTAAACATGGATGGCACTGAATCAGACATGTCGATTAAGACGAGAAATTTCGCCCAAGAAATAGAAAGGCTATCTGGGATTAAGGTGCAAATGATGGACGAGCGCTTGAGCTCATGGAGCGCTAACGAGATGACGCGAGACAGTATTCGGGGCGGCGATATTCATGAAAAATCAGCCTGTCTTATCTTAGAAAGCTGGTTCAATGAGCTAGACTAGATTTCAGCAAATTGCTCAAAAAAAGCGTAAGTATGCGGCTAAATGCGAATCTCCCGAAATTAATTGATAAGAAGCTTTTATGTTTAACATTTTATGAATCATCTATGACGACTTTAAACAACCGCTTAGAACGGCTAAACGAACGCATACTAACAGCTTGCGCAAGCAGCAACCGAGCGCTGCATGAGGTGCAACTCATTGGCGTGTCCAAATACCAAACTAGGGAAAGTGTCGCAGAGGCTCATGGGCTAGGCCTAACTAACTTTGGTGAAAATTATCTCCAAGAAGCCACAGAAAAAATTCAATACCTCGACAAAAAGCCTCTGACTTGGCATTTCATAGGTAATATTCAGTCAAACAAAACAAAGGTTATCGCTGAGTCATTTCAATGGGTGCACACAGTAGACCGTCTAAAAATTGCTCAACGCCTAAGTAGCCAATGTCCAAAAGGCAAAGCCTTAAATATTTTGCTTCAGGTGAATATCGATAATGATCCCAACAAGGGCGGCGTAGGCCCTGAGGAATGCGCCGACTTGATTAAGCAGATGAGCAATTTGCCAAGTCTAAAATTACGCGGTTTGATGGCCATACTGAGTCAAGACACTGACCCTAGGGTAGGCTACGAAACCGTGGCACAATTATATGCTGACTTAAAGGATGCCCTAAACCCTGAATTTGCGGGGGCTTGGGATACCCTATCTATGGGGATGACCGGAGATTTGGAGCACGCTATTGCAGCAGGTGCGACAATGATTAGAGTAGGCACGGCTTTATTTGGCCCAAGAGAGTAAACTACGTAATTTGTAATTTTTAGCGGTAGGAGATGAACAGTGAGTATCGCCTTTATCGGGGCAGGCAATATGGCCGGCAGTTTAGTCAACGGCCTGATCGAAAGTGGTACCTCCCCAAGCGAGATAGCGGCCGCTGACCCGATCGCAAAGCAACTAGAGAAGCTCTCTGTATTGGGTGTTGTAACGGCTGCTAATAATGATCAAGCCATCAAGGCCGTTGATGTAATAGTGTTGGCCGTCAAACCTCAGGTAATAGGCCAAGTGCTAGAGGCTTTGTCTGGACTGACACCTAATCAACTGATCATTTCTATCGTCGCCGGTATTGATCTGCGAAGCCTTGAAACTTGGCTGCCTGCAAATCAGCCGATCGTACGTTGTATGCCAAATACTCCCGCATTATTGGGGGCAGGAATGACTGGTTTGTTTGCCAACAGTCGGGTAACTGATCAACAAAAAGCGTTAGCCACCCACATTCTCGAAGCAGTCGGGGAAGTGGCTTGGGTTAGTAAAGAAGCGCATTTAGATGCCGTTACCGCTGTGTCGGGTAGCGGGCCGGCCTACTTCTTTTTGCTAATGGAAAATATGATCGCCGCTGGGCAAAAACTCGGCTTGGATGCAGAATTGAGCAAAAAGCTTACCGAACAAACTGCATTCGGAGCAGCCCTTATGGCGCAAAAGAGCAATGTAGATCCGGGCACTTTACGTAAAAACGTGACCTCCCCTGGCGGCACCACTGAGGCAGCGTTAAATTTAATGCTGGCACAAGATTTCCCCGCTACTGTTATCGACGCTTTGAGCGCAGCGGAAAAGAGAGCCAAGGAATTGGCCGTAGAATTTGGAGCTAAATCATGACCCAGACACTCATCCTAATCATCGACTTGATTATGCGGCTAGCCACATTGCTTTTTCTTGTAAGGTTTTTACTGCAGGCCAGCAGTGCCGACTTCTATAATCCCATCAGCCAAGCCCTGATTAAAGGCAGTGATCCACTCGCCGCGCCACTGCGAAAACTTTTACCTGCTACAGGTAAATTTGACTTAGCGACGTTACTAATGGCCTTGATTATGGGCATTGTTTTCGTAGCTCTTATTAGCATGGGAGGCCTATCAATAGGCCAATACGCTATTTTCGGAATCGTCCGAACACTCTCTGTTTTGGTAGATTTTTATTGGTGGTCAATGCTGATCATTGTTATTGCGAGCTTTGTCTCCCAAGGCAATAGCCACCCCGGTTTGGCGCTATTAGATCAATTAGTAGACCCACTAATAAGTCCAATCAGAAGCGTATTGCCTTCAATGGGACCCTTAGATTTTTCACCTATGGTGGTTATTTTGATGCTGTCTATCGCGCAAAGATCGCTACCTAACGCGTACGCCTTCATCTAATGAGTCGCTCTAGAGAAAATTCGGTGGGCCTAATTGACCCCCAACTCTATCACCACTCCCAGCCATTTTTATTGCAAAACGGCGACGTGTTGCATGGATACGAATTGGTGTTCGAAACTTACGGCACCCTAAATGCTGAAAAATCTAACGCAATACTTATCTGTCACGCATTATCAGGCCACCATCATGCGGCGGGTTTTCATGCGGCAGATGACGCGAAACCAGGATGGTGGGATGCATGTATTGGACCAGGAAAGTGCATTGATACAGACCAGTTTTTCGTCCTAAGTCTGAACAACTTAGGTGGCTGTCATGGCAGCACAGGGCCAAATTCCATTGACCCAATGACAGGCGAAATATTCGGCCCAAGCTTTCCCAATGTTGTGGTTAAAGATTGGGTGGCTAGTCAATCACACCTAGCCGACCACCTCGGAATCCAAAAATTTGCCGCGGTAATTGGCGGTAGCCTTGGCGGCATGCAGGCAATGCAGTGGAGTATCGACTTCCCAGCAAGGCTTTATTCAGCTGTCCTGATAGCCTCGGCAGCCAAGTTGTCCGCGCAAAATATCGCGTTTAACGAAATCGCCAGACAAGCCATCACAACAGATGAAGATTACTGCGCAGGAAATTACCGACAATTTAATAAGAATCCTGAGAACGGACTAATGCTTGCGAGAATGGTTGGTCACGTTACTTATCTTTCAGAAGACGGGATGAAAACCAAGTTTGACCGCGACATTAAATCTGGCGACTTTGAACAAGGCGCTAATGTTGAGTTCCAAGTAGAGAGCTACCTTCATTATCAAGGAAGAGCATTCACGCAGTATTTTGATGCCAACACCTATCTTTTGATGACCCGAGCCCTAGACTATTTCGATCCGGCTCGAGAATTTGATGGCGATCTCACTAGAGCACTGAGGAAAACCAAAGCCAAGTTTTTGGTGCTTTCTTTTTCTACAGACTGGCGATTTTCGCCTGAAAGATCTCAAGAGATAGTCGATGCGCTAATTAGGGCTAGAAAAAATGTTGCCAGCGCCATCATCGAATCTGAGCACGGGCACGACTCGTTCTTACTGCCCCTTGATAGATATACAAAAGTCCTCCGTGCGTTTCTGCAACGCTCCCTCGAAGAATTTGAAAGCTCTCCAAAGCAATTGGGTATAAAAAACGAGGGGGGGGCATGAGAGGTGACCTGAAACTCATTGCTACGTTAATTAACCCAGGCGCTCGCGTATTAGACTTAGGTTGTGGCGAAGGTGAATTACTTGATCACCTGCAACGCGACAAGCGTGTAAACGGTTACGGCTTGGATAGAGACGAGGAAAACATACGCACTTGCGTGCGCAAAGGTGTGAATGTTATTGAACAAGACTTAGACCAAGGCCTCAGCAACTTTGTCGACGCTAGCTTTGATATGGTCGTAATGACCGACGCACTGCAAGCGGTCAAAGCGCCAAGAGAACTAGTTAGAGACATGCTGCGCATTGGCGAGGAATGCATTGTCACTTTCCCTAATTTTGCTCATTGGAGATGCCGCGCCCAATTAGCTCTAAGCGGTGTGATGCCGGTCTCGAAGCAACTGCCACATAACTGGTTCGACACTCCCAACATTCACCTCTGCACATTCACTGACTTCGAGCAACTTTGTGCTGCTGAATCTATAAATATAATTCAGCGTCGGGTGGTCAACGCGAACCATCAGGAGAAAAAATTTATTAACTGGGCGCCCAACTTTTTTGGCACCTACGCATTTTATCGACTAGGAAAGTCTTCATGACTATAAAAATAACATTAACGTTTTTGTTTTCAGTAGCAGCGATAATTTTTAGCCCGATCAGCATAGCAGAAAAAATGCAGCGCTTTGGTCAGTACGAACTTCACTACATTGTAATTCCTACAACCATGCTAAAATCGAATATCGCAGCGCAATACAAAATTTCTCGTGGCAAAGACCGCGCGTTGGTCAACGTGTCCATCCTCAATGGCGAAAAAAAACCAGTGCAAGCTAAAATTACCGGCGAGAGTCAAAATTTGTTGGGCCAATTGCAAGATTTGGATTTTGAGCAAGTTACTGAAGGCGACGCCATTTATTACCTTGCAGAGCTACGCTTTGCTGACCAAGAAGTACATCGAATTAAAATTGAAGCCACCGCACCAGACGGCAAATCAACATTACTGAAGTTCAATCAAAAACTTTATTGGGCTGAATAATGAAGGTAATGCTCGGCACCCGGAATAACGGAAAAATTGTTGAGATGCGCCGCTTGCTGGGACCCCTGGGGTTACAACTTGAAAATCAAACCGACACAGATATTCCAAGCCCCGTGGAAAATGGTGCCACGTTTGTAGAAAACGCCCTTATTAAGGCCAGATCAGTGAGCTCAGCGTCTGCCCTGCCGGCCATTGCAGACGACAGCGGCTTGGTTGTACCCGCGTTAGACGGCCGCCCTGGCATACATTCGGCTCGCTTTGCTCACATAGATGCCACTGATACGGAAAATAACAAGGTATTGCTTGCCCAATTAGCTGACCAAGTTTCGCGCGCCGCCTACTTTTTTTGTTGTATGGTATTTTTACGCTACCCCCAAGACCCAACGCCCATTATAGCCCACGGCCAGTGGTGGGGCGAAATTCTTGCCGCTCCTCAAGGTGAAGGAGGATTTGGCTATGACTCTTTGTTTTTTGTCGCCAGTCATAAAAGCAGCGCTGCTGAGCTGCCTGCAGAGATTAAGAATCAAATTAGCCATCGCGGCCAAGCCAGTCGGGACCTTGTTAAACAGTTGTCGGTAAGTCTTACTTTAAATGCTTAGTAACCCGGGGCTGTACATTCACTTTCCTTGGTGTGTCAAAAAATGTCCCTATTGTGATTTTAATTCTCATCCACTCAAAGGTGATGTTGATCAGCAAAGGTATCTGGATTCGTTGCTAAAGGATTGGCAGCTTCAGTCGGCAGATACTTTTTCTCCATTAGCGAACACGGAATTTTTGGAGGACGGCTTTAAAACGGTTTTCTTTGGCGGTGGTACGCCCAGCCTTTTTAAACCTAAACTCATGGCAACGCTGCTGAAGCATTTACCCATTGCGGCGGACGCTGAAGTCACCATGGAGGCGAACCCAGGCACTCAAGAATATACAGACTTTGAGCATTATCTAAGTGCTGGGATCAACCGCTTGTCTATTGGCGCTCAGTCTTTTCAAAACAGTCAACTCGCTAAACTCGGCCGAGTGCACAATTCTGCTGAAACAGTCGCAGCCGTTGCCAGAGCCAGGTCGGCCGGTTTCGCAAACATCAACATCGACCTAATGTGGGGTCTGCCCGGCCAAAGCCTAAAAGACGCTCTTTTTGATCTAGAGAGCGCCATTGCACTATCCCCCCCGCACATTTCTTGGTATCAGCTAACCATAGAAGCGAAAACAGAGTTTGCTAAACGGCCACCCCTGCTACCCATAGATGGGGTTCTCGCTGAAATAGAGACCAAGGGTAATGAATTGCTTACCGCTCAAGGCTATCACCGATATGAGATTTCAGCGTATGCAAAAGAGTCAGCCTACTGCCAACACAATATTAATTACTGGTCATTTGGAGATTACGTAGGCTTAGGCGCTGGTGCCCATGGAAAGGTCAGCGAGAGGGGGCAAATTCTACGCACGCAAAAAGCCTCGCAGCCACGGCTTTATCTAGACGAGCCTGAAAAAATTTCGGTGCAAAAAGTGACCAAAGAACAGCTGCCGTTAGAATTCATGATGAACGCCCTGCGTCTAATCGATGGCACCGGCACGGAAACGTTTACTGAAAAAACTGGTTTAGATTGGCAGGAAATAAAGCCCCAATGGGATCGACTTGTCGCCCAAGGGTTAGTCCGGACCGACCGGTGCAGTACGACCGAACTCGGACTTCGCTATCTAGATACTGTATTGGAAGAGTTTGTTAACTAACACGACGATACGTGAAATCACGAATACGGTGGCCCAGCTTCTCTCCGCGCGTTTCAAATTTTGTTCTGCCGCGAACTGCTCCGAGCGAATCCAGCGATGTTGTCAGGCCACTCTCAGCCAGAATTGGATCTCTGATTGCGTCGAGCTCGCATTTAAAGTTCGTGTTCATGGCGAAATGTTCCGCCATCCACTCTCCATATTCAGCCCAATCCGTTGCGAGTCTAGCAATACCCATGGGTTTCAGTACAACAAGCATTTGCTCTAAAAATTCGGGCTGAATTAGTCTGCGCTTTAGGTGACGCTTTTTGGGCCAAGGATCAGGGAAAAATATTCTTATTTCCGATACCGACTTAGGCGTTAGTTCAGCTAACACTTTCTGTGCCGGTTCATCTACAAGAGCAACATTTCCAATTTTGAGATTTTCTAGTCTAGAGAGCATAGAGCCTATGCCTGGCTGATAAAGCTCAATGCCCAAGAGTAGTTTTTGCGGCTGCTCTTGGCCCCAAACAATGAGTTCATGTCCCATCCCAAAACCAATTTCGATGCCTAATTCGCGAAGGTCGGTATTTATTTCCTGAGTAGACATGCGGTAGTGTTGTGCTAGGCGCTCGAGCGCACTGGCTTGGGCCTTAGTAAAACGGCCGCGACGACGGATATAGCTATGCTCGACGTCGCTGTACAAAGACATGTCGGCGTTTTGATTACTGGCCGAATCTTGCTGTGGCACTAAAAATTTCTCCCAAAAACTGAGGTACCGACTTATTTATTAATGGCGAGAGCAGAATATATGAGAGTGGTCCATGCAGCTATCAAAGTTACACCACCTAGCGGTGTCAAAGGGCCCAACCAGGAACCCGCGCCTAAAACCAATGCAAAAATGCTACCGCTGAAAAGTACGATGCCGACCATAAAAAGTACTCCTGCGTAACGCAGCGAGGTGGGGCCGTCGAGCAGCAACCATAAGCCGACGAAGAGTAAAACTAGCGCATGATACATCTGGTAGGAGACAGCGGTCTCCCAACTAGAAAGACCAGATTCAGAGAGGCGCTCCTTCAAAGCATGAGCGCCAAAGGCACCAAGCACAACCCCGAGAAGGCCTAGAGAGCCTCCTATAAAAATGAACAATTTGGCCATTTATTAGTCTGCAGTAATGGCCAGCTTGAGTTTCTTCATTGCGTTTTTTTCCAGCTGTCGAATGCGTTCAGCAGAGACGCCGTATTCAGCGGCGAGTTGGTGCAGCGTAGACTTGTCATCGCTCAACCAGCGCTGCTGTAATATATCTCGGCTACGCTCATCTAGACCTGCAAGTCCAGAGCTGAGGCGAAGGCTAGCGTCTTGTTGCATGTGCTCATCTGCCACAAGATCAGCTGGATCTGGCGCCGCCGAGGCCAAAAAATGCATTGGCGCGGTTGCAGATTCTTCATCTATACCAAACCCATCGAATGCCATATCACTTGCGCTCAGCCGGCCTTCCATGCGCGTAACTTCCGCCGCAGAAACACCTAAATCTTCAGCGATAGCTTGGGTCTCTGACAAACTTAACCAGGCACTGCTGCGCTTGGCACCACGAAGATTGAAAAACAACTTCCGTTGTGATTTGGTTGTAGCAACTTTGACTATGCGCCAATTGCGCAGAATGTATTCGTGAATTTCGGCCTTAATCCAATGCACTGCAAAGGAAATTAAACGTACGCCTACGTTAGGGTCGAACCTTTTCACGGCTTTCATCAACCCTACATTACCCTCTTGGATTAAATCCGCTTGAGAAAGCCCATAGCCTTTATAAGAACGAGCAAGGTGAACCACAAAGCGCAGATGGCACATCACTAATTCGCGGGCGGCATCCAGATCTTGATCAGCATAAAACCGCTCAGCAAGTAACTTTTCCTCCTCCGGTTTGAGAATGGGAAATTGGCTGATTGTACGTAAATAGGCATCGAGGTCGCGGCCTGGAGCGATGCTTGGCATTGCCATAATATTTGTTGTCATGGTGATACTTCCGGTAACACGATAAACATAATATTAGCACTCTAACTTAATGAGTGCTAACAAAAATAAGTTCCACAAATCTTGACAAAAGTTGCTCAAAACCGGGAAGGCCGCGCAGCGTTGCAAAGAAACTACCACTACAGGAATTGCGCGCTGTATAAACGTTGCCGTACCGCCACCCAAGCACCTATTACACCCAGAACAATACCTATTCCCAGTATGCTCATTAAAAACTGGCTGTCGAAGCCTTGGACGACCAGTGGTACTTGATAACTGCTAAGCAGCGCCTGCAGCGGCCCTTCAATTGCATTAAGAATGAGTGCTAAAAACATCACTGCCATCACACCACCGCCTAAGCCATAACAGGCTCCGAAATAAATGAATGGTCGACGCATTTGCCCCTTGGTTGCACCTACAAGGGCCAAAACGAGCAACTCTTCCAAGCGCGACTCTATGGCTAAACGTACAGATGCGGAAGTGACAAAGATCGCCCCCAGACCAAATAGCAAGCCCAATATCCAACCTAGCCGGTTTAACAAACTTGTAATATCACGCAAACGCTCCAACCAAGTCTTTTCAATGATTACGTCGTTGACCTGAGGTTTAGCTCGTAACTGCCTTTGCAGGCTTTCAAGCTCGATAAAGTCTGCGCCCTCGCGGCTAGTAATTTGGATGGACGCAGGTAGCGGGTTTTCATCGAGGCTAGCTAAAATGTTACGCAACTCAAGGGAGCCCGATGTTTGAGCGACAAAATCTTTTAGCGCCTGATCAGATGTTGTTAGCGCCGTTTTGTCGGCCACCTGGATTTTTTTCAAGTCTTTTAAAACTGCCTCTATCTTGGAGGGTTTAACACCGGCTTCGAAGTACAAGGTCAACCCTGCCCGACCCTGCCAGCCCTCGCCAACCACATGGAGGTTCACTTGAGCTAGCCAAAGTATGCCGGGAAGCGCTAGAGCGATACCGACTAAAAACCAAACAAATAAGCTGCTAGCCAAGCGCTGGCTTACATATAGCGTCGTATCATTAAACGTGCGCCCATGATCCTTTAGCCAATTGTTAAAACCACCTGATGGCTTAGCCCAAGGGTCAAGGCGGTCTGTTTTCTTGCTAAACAAAATGCACCTGATTTTTCATCAATTAAACTCAGTTACTTTTGTTTGCGCGGCAATCGGGTCTTCAAGACACCCTGCAACCAGTTTGAGTGTGGGTTGACCCATATTTTTCACTAACTCTATGTCATGCGTGGCGATAATAACCGTGGTGCCAATCTCCCTGAATTGGCTGAAAAGATCCATTATCGTCTGCGATAAATCTGGATCTAAGTTACCCGTTGGTTCATCTGCGAGTAAAATTTTAGGTCTATTCACAACAGCACGGGCGATGCCCACGCGCTGTTGCTCCCCGGTAGACAAAAAGCCCGGCAGAAGTTTTTCTTTATCCAGTAAATCTAAGGCACTTAACGCCCCTCTTACTCGGGGAGCGATCTCTTTTGTAGGAAAGTGCCCGATACGGAGCGGCAATGCCACATTTTCAAATACAGACCGATCAGCGAGCAAGTGATGATCTTGAAATACCACTCCTACATTGCGTCGATACCAAGGCATGCGCTTTGCACTTAATTCGCTGATATTCACGCCACCCACCAGTACTCGACCTCGAGTAGGTGTATCAGCGCCAATCAGCAAACGCAAAAATGTACTCTTGCCAGCACCAGAATGCCCGGTTAGAAAAGTCATGGACCCAGAGTCAAATTCCACCGAAACGTCTGTCAACGCCTTGTAACCGCTGCAAAATTGTTTGGTTACGGTTTCTAACACTATTCTGGCCATTATATCTAACCAACCCCTTGATCACTGGCCAGCAATGCCTGAACAAAATCATCTGCATTAAAAGGGCGTAAATCATCTACGCCTTCTCCCACACCAATAAAATATAGAGGGACCCTGGGGACGCCACCGGAGCCACTCGCAACAGCAAAAATGACCCCCGCTTTAGCGGTACCATCAAGTTTGGTCACTACTAAACCGGTAAGTTTTACCGCCTCATCAAATAACTTAACTTGGCTAAGAGCATTTTGACCAACGCCGCCATCAAGCACCAATATCACTTCATGGGGGGCATCTGGATCTAGCCGTTTAACTACGCGCTGAACTTTTTCCAGCTCATCCATTAATTGAGTTTTAGCCTGCAAACGGCCGGCTGTGTCTACAAGCAACAAGTCTACATCTCGAGCTTGGGCAGACTGCACAGCGTCAAACACTACTGATGCGCTGTCTGAGCCTTGAGGCTGGCTAATCACGGGAATGTCATTACGCACTCCCCACTCCTGTAGCTGCTCTACCGCTGCTGCGCGAAAAGTGTCACCTGCGGCAAGTAACACACTTTTGCCATCATCCTTAAAGCGCTTTGCCAGCTTACCGATGGTAGTAGTTTTACCTACACCGTTTACACCGACAAAGAAAATGATTCGAGGCATACCTGTACTTTTCTCTGGCAGTTCAAAAGTTTTAGTAATAGGTAACAGGCGCTCCACTAATTGGCCGTGCAAAGCTTCATGCAATGCATGCGTGTTTGCCAATTCGCTGCGTTGGGCACGCTGCCTCAGGTTTTCGATAATGGCTTGAGTTGTATCCAAGCCAACATCGGTAGTGATCAACGCAGTTTCTAAATCCTCTAAGACCGAGTCATTGATTTCTTTCTCACCGAGCAGGAGAATGCCCACTCCAGCTGCGAGTTGGGCGCGTGTTTTTGCCAAACCAGATTTTAGCTTAGAAAAAAGGCCGGGGACTTTGGTATCTGACATGTCGGTAACATCTATGGTGAGATTCTTTTCTAAAGGTTTTTGAACCCAGTGGCCCAAATCTTTGACACATTATAACGCAAAATGCGCACTCTTAATCCACATCCCATTCCACGTAAAGAAGTTAGATCCCATAGAGCGCACTGCCACTTAATACTCTATGATCTTTGAAATCAAATCTAAATCCTTTTCATTAAATTTCCTATGAAACAGCGCACAACTAAATCTCAATCGGTGCGCCTTATTGGTGGTAGGTGGCGAGGGCGAAAAATCACATTTCCGGAGATTAAAGATTTAAGACCCACTTTGGGCAGAACCCGAGAGACGTTGTTTAATTGGCTTCGACCGGAAATTGATGGCGCCAGGTGTCTTGATTTATTCGCTGGATCAGGGGCTCTGGGCATAGAGGCTCTTTCGCAAGGCGCCGGCGAAGTAGTGCTCATAGAGAGAGAGCCAACAATTTTTCGAACGTTGGAAAAAAATGTCTTTGACCTTGACGAACCCCTTTGCCAAGTCATAGAGGCCAATACGCTCGACTATCTAGGCGCTTTGAGTGCACCTTTTGACATTATCTTTCTCGACCCACCATACGCGCAACCAGAACTGTTGAGTCACTGTTTAGAAATTATCGCCCAAAAAAAACTAGTAGGTAAATACATTTACATCGAATCTAATCAGGCCGAACTGATCGAAGAATTAAGCAACACTTATGGCTTTGCTATTGAGAGAAGCACTTCCGGCGGCACCACCTTCAGTGCCTTAGTAGTGAGCAAATGACAAAAGCACCGAGCACATTTTGTCGTGCTCAATCAAGTTGCAGTAGCAAAAACCCAGCGCTAGTATCTCGTCCTCATCAAAGAAATCAGACGTCATAAGGCGCAGAGAATAAGACTATGTCGAAAAGAACTGTCGTTTATCCTGGATCATTTAACCCAATCACCAATGGGCATACAGATCTGGTCGAAAGAGCATTACACCTATTTGACCATGTGGTCTTGGCCATTGGCACCTCGATTAACAAAGATCCAAAGGTAGACCTAGCAGACAGAATCGCCCTTTGCGAAAAGGTTCTTGCAGAGTATGGCGACAGAGTCTCCGTTGAGGGTTTTAACACTCTCTTAGTCGATTACGTGCGGTCTAAGGACACTCGATTTGTGCTTCGCGGGCTGCGCACGGTTACTGATTTTGACTACGAATTTCAGATGGCGGAGATGAATAGGTCTTTGGACCCTCAGCTTGAGTACGTGTTTTTACCCACATCGAAAGATTGCTCGTTTATCTCATCCACTTTAGTCAGAGAAATTTCAGCGCTAGGCGGCGACATATCCCAATTCGTTCACGCTGAAGTTATTTCAGAGTTAGCCCGCAAGAATTCAAAGGGCTAAACGGACTGGTTATACTTAGTTTATAACTACGGTGTGCCGGAGCCGAATCGTTATCACTTGTTTTGAGAGTTATCGAAAAGCTTGCGCGTCTGAGCAAATGGTTAGAGCGGAAAACGAAAAAATCTTCAAATCTCGAGGACAAAATTTGGCTCCTGTTAAATATTCGTGAAAACAGGACGTCCGAACAGAGCTGCTAAAACGGCGCTAGCGCCAACCACTGAATATCTGACATGCAGGGCAGTAGACTGTACTTCTCTGGCCCAATACCTGGCCTTTAAGAGTGCTAGCGCACTCTCTACAAGGTTGACCCTCACGACCATAGACATTGAGGCTTTGGCTAAAATAGCCGGGCTGTCCGTCGGAACCGACAAAGTCCCGCAATGTAGTACCACCCACTTTGATGGCCCTTGCCAAAATCATACGAATCGCTTGAGCTAATTTTTCGTAAGCCAGTCGACTCACTCGCTGCGCTGCCGTTGCAGGCCTAATCTTAGCCATGAAGAGCGATTCAGCGGCGTAGATATTGCCAACACCCACCACTACTTTGCCATCCATAATATAGTTCTTTACTGCAACCTTACGTCGCCTAGACTTCTTGAACAGATAGTCACCGGAAAACTCATTTTCCAAAGGTTCGACACCCAAATCTTTAAGCAGCCAATGATCGTGAGCATCACCCGGCTGGAAATGGAAACTGCCGAAACGACGCGGATCGTTAAAACGCAGCCAATGATCGCCGGTCAATTTGATGTCAATATGATCGTGAAGTTTAGGTGGGGTTTGGGGGCTCACAACTCTGAGGCTTCCCGACATACCGAGGTGTATGAGCAAGGAGCCGATCTGAGTGGTGATAAGAATGTATTTCCCGCGACGGGCAATAGTGATGACCCTGCTGCCGACAAGGTTGGAAGGCAAGTCTACCGGCCACCTCAGGCGAGGCTGCCGGACTTCGATCGCTAGAATCAGTTGATCCAGCAGGAAGGGCTCTATGCCCCGCCGAGTCGTTTCGACTTCGGGCAGTTCAGGCATTCCTTACTTGATCTTAGCTTCCTTGTAGAGCACATGCTTGCGCACAACGGGATCGAATTTTTTTATTTCCATCTTATCTGGTGTGTTCTTCTTGTTTTTGTCAGTCGTGTAATAGTGTCCGGTACCAGCACTTGAAACGAGTTTGATTTTATCACGCATAGTTTTAATCCGTTTTATTGTCAGCTCGGCAGGTTAACAACCACCCCGCGCCGTACAACCATAATCTTTAATCCACTTAAGCTGCTAGGCAGATAGGCGAGTAGAGTTCGTTATACCTTGTGCCCTGCGGCACGCACATCCTTGAGAACGATATCGATACCATTCTTGTCGATAATACGCATACCTTTCGAAGATACTCTTAATCTGACGTAGCGCTTTTCTGCCTCCACCCAAAAACGGTGGTAATGCAGATTAGGCAAAAAGCGCCTTCTCGTCTTATTCATTGCGTGACTGACGTTGTTGCCAGCCATTGGTCTTTTGCCTGTGACCTGACATACTTTAGACATAGTCGGGCTCCCTATAAATTTGAGGCGAGTTTATACCAAAGTGAGGCTATTAGAGCAACAAAAAAGGCTAGATCAGGCCTCTCGCGGCCAAAGAAACCGTGTTTCTGGCAGAATCAACGAAATGATCAGGTACACGAATATCTACTTGTTTACGTGCGTAAGATAACTCTTTGGTCAAAATATATCTGCCTGACTTGGCTCAGGACCCTAGGAAGGGTGATTGCGCCAAAATTACAGCCGCATTCAGTTCAATGTCCCGACGTAATCCTTCAAGGGGGAGCACGTGGGCGCGGTCGATAGAACCGTTAAACATAACCTCAAAGGACAGCAGTTCGTGCTTGGAATTTAGGAACAAGCAAAAAAGCACTTTTCTGGGTGAGTAACCAAAGCGCTTGCGTGGATATCGACTCACCGACTGCTGGTCATTGAAGCGTTCACCCTCGGCAAAATCGGCTCTCTCATCTCCTGCCATCAGTTCCTGCATCGCTTTGATCTGAGCAGATTAAGCCTTTTCTACGCCGCGAAATTTAGTCAAAGTACTAATCGGCGCTCCGACCAGAGAGGCAATACTCCCGAAACCAGCGGGACATACCCACCACGTCTGCGCCTTGGCTTTCGAAAACCAAACACAGCGCCAAAAGCTCGGCCGCTGAAAAATTTTCTAGCCCGCGGCACAAAAGCCCTTCTCGAGAGCGCTTATCTTCTTGCTATCTATTGATTACGTCTTTACGAGGTTCAATGGTAACCTTCGTTTTTTCAGACGTTGCTTCACGGGTCGCGCCCCACAGTTGTAACTTTCGTTCTGAAGCTGAACCTAGGGCGCAACACTGATCTTCGTTATCTAATTTTTTAAGGTTTCGCTATGTCTAAACTTGCAGGACAGCACATTTTACTTGGTATCTCGTCTGGCATTGCTGCGTATAAAACCCCCGCCCTTGTAAGAGGTCTCGTTGCCCAAGGCGCAGAGGTCAAAGTTGTGATGTCAGAAAATGCTCATCGCTTTGTTACGCCAACGTCTCTACAAGCAGTATCTGGCAGCCCAGTTCGCAATACTCTGTGGGACGAAAATGCAGAAGCCGCCATGGGCCACATCGAATTAGCTAGATGGGCGGACCAAATTGTTATAGCGCCGGCAACAGCGAACTGCATTGCAAGGCTTGCTCAAGGTCAGGCCGACGATTTACTTACAACCCTATGTTTGGCTACCCAAGCGCCCATCAGTATTGCACCCTCAATGAACCAGCAGATGTACAAACACCCAGCTACACAAACCAATCTGCAAACTTTGACCAGTTATAACTACCGACTTATCGGGCCTGACCATGGTGACCAAGCCTGCGGAGACGATGGCCCTGGCAGGATGACCGAACCCGAAAAAATCATAGAGACAATAATTACCCAACAATATTCACCAATGACAGAAAGTGAAAAGAGCAACCAATGGGGCGGGTTGCACATAATGATTACAACTGGGCCAACCCAAGAAGCCATAGATCCGGTGCGCTATATCTCCAACCACAGCTCTGGATTGCAGGGGCTAAGTATAGCCAATGCAGCCCTCGCTAGAGGGGCCAAGGTCAGCGTCATCGCCGGGCCACGAGTACCTGAATCTAATTCGTCCATTAAAAGATTAAATGTGACCACCGCGCTAGAAATGCATGACGCAGTACACCAGCATTTAGACGGCGTTGACGTATTTATAGGCGTTGCTGCGGTAGCCGATTATCGCGTCGAGGCTATTAAGGACAAGAAGATCAAACGCGCAGAAACGCAAGACCCTAATATGAGTCTGCGCCTTGTTGAAAATCCAGATATTATAGCCAGTGTAGTTGCCAGCAAGTCGGCCGGACTGGTCATTGGCTTCGCGGCCGAAACACATAACTCCTTGGAATATGCTCGGTCTAAGCGCCAGCGCAAGGGCTTAGACGCCATTATTGTAAATGACGTTTCAGACCATGACATTGGATTTAACAGCCAAGATAACGAAGTGACTTTCATCCACCCAAATGGTGAAACTAGATACCCTCGCCAGAGCAAGGGTCAAATAGCAGAACATCTGTTAGATGAAATAATCTCTGTTTTTTCAAAACAACTAGATAAAAAATAACTAGCAAACAAACCAGGCAATATGAGAACCCATGAGCAATAACGTTTTTTTCGAGAAAGCCCTTGAACAAATCAAAGTAGACGAGGGCATTTTCCGCGCCTATGACATCAGGGGCATAGTGACATCGAATTTGACTCCAGACATGGTTTATTGGATTGGCAGGTCTTTTGCTACCCAAGCTTTGGCATCTGGCAACCCTAAAGCGGTTACGGGACGGGACGGGCGCTTATCGAGCCCAATGCTTGAAGAAGCGCTTATAGCCGGGCTGGTAAAGGGCGGCATGAAAGTGATCAGTATTGGCCAGGTGCCAACGCCAGTACTCTACTATGCAACACACGAGCTGGGCACCGGCACTGGAATCATGATCACTGGCAGTCACAATCCGCCTGAGTACAACGGACTAAAAATGATGATCGGAGGGGTTACTCTGGCAGAATCACTGATCCAGGACCTGTACCAAAACTTACTCGACAACACTCTAACTGAAGGTCATGGCAGCGCCTCCTCTCAAATAATGGATGAGCGCTACATTGATCAAGCCTTAGCCGCCAGCAAGCTATCTAGACCACTTAAAGTCGTGGTGGACTGTGGTAACGGGGTTGCTGGAGAAATGGCGCCGGCGTTGCTTACTAAACTGGGCTGTGAGGTCATACCGCTGTTTTGCGAAATTGATGGCAACTTCCCTAATCATCATCCAGACCCAGCTGAACCTGAAAACTTGGCAGATCTCATAGCTGCGGTAAAATCGGAACAAGCCGACGTTGGCCTAGCTTTTGACGGTGATGGCGACCGGCTTGGCGTTATTACACCTACAGGAGCAATTATTTGGCCAGACAAAATGATGATGCTCTTTGTGGAGGACATCTGTGCGCGAGTACCAGATTCTACGGTCATATTTGACGTCAAATGCAGCCGCAATCTCGAGCAAGTAATTTTGCAATGTGGCGGTAAGCCGCTGATGTGGAAAACTGGTCACTCTCACATGAAAGCGAAAATCAAAGAGACCAATGCCGCTATCGCTGGAGAATTCAGCGGTCATATATGTTTCAGTGAACGCTGGTATGGGTTTGACGATGCCCTTTATACCGCAGTGCGCCTGCTAGAACTGCTCAGTGCAACCCGGCAAAATGTGGACGAGGTATTTGATAAATATCCGACTACATTCACCACCCCAGAACTGAAAATTTTAACATCAGAGACCCACAAGTTTTGGGTTATGGACCAGCTCAGCGCTAATGCCGACTTCGGCGATGGCCGACTAACTTTAATTGACGGCATTCGTGTTGATTACGAAGACAGTTGGGGGTTGATACGCCCTTCAAACACAAGCCCTGTATTGTCTTTAAGATTTGAGGCCGAGACCCAAGAGGCGTTAGATCGCATTCAGGATGAATTTCAGGTTCAATTGGCGAACGTAGACCACTCATTAAAATTTCGCTAAGAACACAAGACCAACTATGAATTCATCCAACACGTTAACGGTTCAAGTCTTAACCGAAGCATTGCCCTATATCCAGCGCTTTCATGGCCAGACGATTGTTATCAAATATGGCGGCAACGCCATGACTGACGAAAGCTTAAAAAACAGTTTCGCCCGTGACGTGGTGCTGATGAAACTAGTGGGGATTAACCCAGTAATCGTCCATGGCGGCGGTCCGCAAATTGGCAACCTGCTGGACAAATTAGGCATTGAGTCGAAATTTTTTAACGGCATGCGCGTGACGGATTCACAAACCATGGATGTGGTGCAAATGGTTTTGGGCGGTCTAGTAAATCAGGAAATTGTCTCTTTATTGAATACCCATGGCGGGAGAGCCGTAGGTGTAACGGGTAAAGACGGTAGCCTTATACAGGCAAAGAAATTACCCATGCCCGCCTCGCCGGATCCAGCAAGTTCTGCCTCGGAAATTATAGATATTGGCCACGTAGGTGCCATTACCAAGATAGACGTAGACGTGCTTAATACGCTTAAAGACTCCCAGTTCATTCCCGTAATTGCGCCCATTGGCGTTGGCGATAAAGGTGAGTCTTACAACATTAATGCAGACATTGTGGCCGGCGCAATTGCAGAGTGCTTAGGCGCAGAAAAATTGCTTTTACTAACTAATACGCCGGGTATTTTAGATGCTAATAAAAAAACCATTTCCACCATTGCTAAGACCGAAGTAGAGCAATTAATCGCAGACGGTGTAATAAACGAGGGAATGTTGCCAAAGGTAGATTGCGCATTAAAAGCGGTATCCGCAGGGGTTAGGAGCGTACAGATAGTTGATGGCCGAATCCCCCACGCACTACTGTTAGAGCTCTTTACAGACTCTGGCATAGGCACACAGATTATTAACCATGTCGAAAACTAATCGTAAGCAGGAGATCCTGCAGGCTTTAGCGCAAATGCTTGAGGCTACACCCGGCGGCAAAATCACGACTGCGAGTCTTGCCAAAGAGGTAGGTGTTTCAGAAGCCGCGCTATATCGTCACTTTCCTAGTAAAGCAAAAATGATTGAGGGTTTAATTGAGTTTGCAGAAGAAACTTTATTCAGCAGAATTAGTACAATACTAAGTGATCATGAAGATGCGGCAACCAGATGCCACAACATACTTTTTCTAGTCCTGACATTTGTTGAACGTAATCCAGGCTTTGCGCGGCTATTTGTTGGCGACGCTCTGCAAGGAGAAACAGAACGGCTACGCGCTCGTATGTGCCAACTATTGGACCGAATAGAAACCCAAATGCGACAGTGTATGCGAGAGGACAGAGCGTTACAGCAATTTGGCGACATAGGGATCACTGCGAAAGCAAACCTTCTATTGGCCAGCGCAGAGGGACAGATAATGCAGTTTGTTAGATCAGACTTCAAACAATTACCTACAGCCCAATGGAAAGACCACTGGAAATTATTGTCAGGCAGTATATTTGCGAATCTGCCTGCTGCGAGCTAATTCAGACGCGCAGCTATTAGGGCATTGTTATCTCGCTAAGCAAGCTTGCAATAAGCTTGCTGATATTCGCGCATGCTCTGCAAAACAGAATGCATATCATTCTGCCCTTGCAGAAAACTAATCACATCGGCTATCCCAGCAATAGAGACCATAGGCGCTGCTAAATCTGCAGACAGGATATCTACGGCGGTGTGCCCCGACGGGCCGAATTCAGCTCTGTCCAGCGCAATAACCACACCAGCAATTTCCGCCTCCTCAGCTCTAATCAGGTCTACTGCGGTACGAATGGCTTTGCCAGAAGTTAGAACGTCATCTACTAATAGTATGCGGCCTTTGACTGGCGCACCCACCAAATTGCCACCTTCACCATGGTCTTTGGCTTCTTTGCGGTTGTAGGCCACTCCCACATTAACTCCTCGCTCTGCCAGCGCTAATGCAGTAGTCACTGCAATCGGAATACCCTTGTAGGCAGGCCCAAATAAAACATCAAATTTTATCTTGGACGCCACAATGGCATCAGCATAAGCCCTGCCCAAAGTTAACAGCCCGAGGCCATCATCCACTGCGCCCAGATTAAAAAAATACGGGCTCTTTCTACCTGAGTTCAAAGTGAAGTCACCAAACTTTAAGACGCCTTGGCCAGCTAAAAATTCGATAAAGGATGCGGTGGAAGTTATTGCGGTCATTTTTTCTCCAAACTAAAAAGAAAACGTTAACGAAGTAGCTAGGTAAACAAGAAAGCGGTTATCCCCACCGCTCAAACTTACTTCGCCTAAAGGCCCCAGCAGTTTCCTGATGGGGCCAGAATGTGCAAATTACTGCGTCAACTTATTGTGCCAATACGGCCTGTTGAAGAGCGAGTAACTCGGCGGTGCCTTTTTCCGCCAGCTCAATTAGCGCAAGTAGTTCTGTCTTGTTGAACGGTGCTTCTTCGCCAGTACCCTGCAACTCGATAAAACCTTTGTCGTCCATGGCAACGACATTCATGTCGGTTTCGGCATTGGAATCTTCAGCATAATCTAAGTCCAGTACGGGCGTACCTTTGTAAATGCCGACGCTTACCGAAGAAACCATACCAATCAGAGCGCCGGGTGCATTTACAGAGGCAATAGCGTCGGCTAAGGCCACAGCGCCGCCGGTAATTGACGCAGTTCGGGTACCGCCGTCAGCCTGAATCACATCACAATCTAGACGAATAGTCCGCTCCCCCAGGGCTTTCATATCTACCATAGCCCTCAGCGAGCGACCGATAAGACGCTGAATTTCTACAGTGCGGCCGCCCTGCTTACCGCGGGCCGCCTCGCGATCATTGCGGCTGTTAGTCGCACCCGGCAACATACCGTATTCTGCGGTGACCCAACCAACCCCTCTACCACGCAAAAATCCAGGCACTGAATTCTCTACAGAAGCAGTACAGATAACTTTTGTATTACCAAACTCTACCAACACAGATCCTGCAGAATGCATGGTGAAGTTGCGCGTAAATTTAATGTCTCTGAGCTGATCGGTTGATCTACCACTTGGCCGCATAGTATCTCCTAGGGCGTTTCTAAAAATTGCTTCGCGGCATTGACGCCATCAAAGCTAAGGAAATGAATTATTAACTCAATGATACATAGAGAACAGCGATTTCAATCAAAGAGCCTGTTTTAAACGCGCAACAACCGCCAATCCCAGTTCAGAGGGCCTTAGCTTGAGTTCGCAACCACCCCAAATTAGAGGACTAAAGCTTAGCTTACTTTAATAGACGTAGTATTCTTAGCTCACCCTACGCCCAGTGCGTTTAATTAATTAGAATTACGCAGATAAAATGAATCAAATGTATAGCATGACCGCCTTCGCCCGCAGTGAACGCGACGTTGGACAGCATCACCTAGTTTGGGAATTGAAGTCGGTGAATCATCGCTATTTAGAGACTGCCTTTCGCATGCCCGACCGCCTGAGAGATCTGGAGCAAAAAGTCAGAGACAAAGCTCGCAAGCAACTTAACCGCGGCAAAGTAGATTGCTCACTACGAGTTGAGTCAATTGCTGGCAGCAAGCCCCTACAGGTAAATCAGGAAAAGGTTCATGAGCTACTACAAGCCATCAATGCACTCAAAACTTTGGCACCAGATACTGCGGCGTTGAACGCCATAGACATACTAAACTGGCCAGGCGTGATGCAATCTTCACCAACCCAAGACGCTGATTTAGACAACGACGTTTTAGAGCTTTTTGACGAAGCCTTGGGAGCATTTGTTGAAGCACGTTCTCGGGAAGGTGAAAGACTAAAAGTTATCCTCGAGCAGCAGCTGGAACTTATCGGGAGGCATGTGGACGCCATTCAACCACTCGCAAACAATCTGGCCCAGCAACAACGTCAACGTTTAGTAGCGCGAGTCGCAGAGCTGGAAGTTTCAATAGATAATGACCGTCTGGAACAAGAAGTCGCATTGCTTGCGCAAAAGGCAGATGTTAGAGAAGAGCTAGATCGACTGATAGTACATGTAAAAGAGGCAAAAGAACTTATTGGCGGCGCTGGGCCTCACGGCAGGCGGCTAGACTTTTTAACTCAAGAGCTCAACAGAGAGGCAAACACGCTTGGGGCAAAATCCATTAAGATTGAAAGCTCGCAAACCTCGATAGATCTTAAGGTCATCATCGAACAAATTCGGGAACAGGTGCAAAACATAGAATGATTCAAGGACAACTCATATTGGTCTCAGCGCCCTCTGGCGCAGGGAAAACAAGCCTAGTTTCCGCGGCGCTGGAAGGTGATCAACATTTAGTTGTGGCGGTTAGTCACACTACTCGAGAGCCTCGCGTTGGCGAGCAGGATGGGGTCAATTACCATTTTGTAAATCATAACAAATTCGGCCAAATGATCGCTGGTGAAGAGTTCCTTGAGTACGCTGAAGTGTTTGATAACCGCTACGGCACATCACGCAGCGAAGTATCTGGCGAGCGAGAAAATGGCCAAGACGTAATTCTTGAAATTGACTGGCAAGGTGCTGCCCAAGTCAGAGCCATAATGCCAGACGCGGTGAGCATTTTTATTCTGCCTCCTTCAATTCAGACCCTTGAAGACAGATTGATATCTAGGGGTCAAAATACTGCTGAAAACATTCAGCGCAGACTCGGTGAGGCATCCCTAGAGATGGCAAGCGCAGTAAATTTCGACTACTTGATCATCAACGATGATTTCGACATTGCCCTCGCTCAATTACTATCTGTAATAAGAACCGGCAGACAATCGACTGCAATTCAAACTCAGCGCCCCGAAATTAAATCACTGCTAGGTCTATAAACCTGCAAAATCGCACCAAAGCCTTGTGCATCAAGGCTTTGGTCTGTATCGTCGACTAATCAACGCCCGTTTTATATTCGAGATAACCCATGGCTAGAGTAACTGTTGAAGATTGTTTAGATAACGTAGATAACCGGTTCGAACTAGTTATGCTCGCTAGTCGACGCGCGCGTGCTTTGCGCAACTACAACACAGAAGCATTGGTACCTGAAGAAAACGATAAGCCTACGGTCATTGCACTTCGGGAGATTGCTGAAGGCCTTATCAGTCATGAGATGTTAGACAGCCAAGAAATCTCTCCAGACGATGAAGAAATTAATATTGATTTCAGTATCGAAAATCTGAACAGTGGCAAAGTGGGAGAAGATGAGTCGGCAGCGGGCTGAGCCCAGTTCCCAATCATTCTTTGAAACGCAGCTTGCTGCGCACGCTAAGCAAACTGAGGTAGCAGCCCCTGCGACCATAGATACCCTAGCAGCTAAGCTCACCTATCTTAACGAGCATGAGGTAGACAGGGTTAGGGCTGCCCACAGCTACGCAACGTTAGCGCACGAAGGCCAAAGCAGACGCACCGGCCATCCCTATATTACCCACCCAACAGCCGTTGCCCAAATCCTTGCGGAAATGAGCATGGATCATCAAACGCTCATAGCAGCATTACTTCACGATGTCATTGAGGACTCCAGCGCTAACAAACAATCTCTTGGCGAGATGTTCGGTGAACCGGTGGCAGAAATCGTCGACGGCGTTTCGAAACTCAGTAAAATTTTTGCCAATCGCGACGAAGCTCAGGCTGAAAACTTTCAAAAGATGGCCCTGGCCATGGCCAAAGACATTCGCGTGATTATGGTGAAAATGGCTGATCGTTTACACAACATGAGAACCATTGGCGTAATGTCTGCAAGCCAGCGCAAACGCATTGCTAAAGAAACCTTAGACTTTTATGCCCCTATTGCGAATAGGTTGGGCATACACACAATGAAAAGTGAACTGGAGGACCTTGGTTTTAAGGCCCTTTACCCTCTGCGCTCAGATCGGATTGAGCGAGCCGTTATTTCTGCACGAGGCAACCGCCGCAAACTTATGGAAGAGATTGGCAACACAGTGACCGCCGCTCTAAACCGTGAAGGCATTAGTGCAGAAGTTGTAGGCCGAGAGAAAAACGCTTTCTCCATTTACAAGAAGATGAAATCGAAGCAAAAATCTTTTCTCGAAATTATGGATGTATTTGGCTTTCGCGTAGTAGTTGATCAGCCTGATGCCTGCTATCGCGCTCTAGGTATTGTGCACAATTTATACAAGCCCGTTGCCAGTCGTTTCAAAGACTATATTGCCATACCCAAAGTCAACGGGTATCAATCGCTGCATACGAGTTTATTTGGCATGCACGGTGTGCCTATTGAAGTACAAATTCGCACCAAACAAATGGATGCGGTTGCGGAAAATGGCATTGCAGGACATTGGCTGTACAAAAGCGAAGGTGAATTTGATTCTAATCAACAAAGGGCTCGGCAGTGGATCAAAGACCTTTTGGAATTACAGCGCCGCGCTGGTAACCCACTAGAGTTCATTGAAAGCCTTAAAATTGACCTATTTCCGGATGAGATTTACGTGTTTACACCTAGAGGTAAAATATTGGAATTACCCAACGGATCGAGCCCGGTAGATTTTGCTTACAGCGTTCACACCGACGTCGGCAACCGATGTATCGCGTGTCGTATTGACCAAAAACTAGCGCCGCTTTCCCAGCAGTTAGAGAGTGGCCAGAGGGTCGAAATTATCACAGCAGAGGGCGGCAGGCCAAATCCCGATTGGCTGACATTTACTGTTACATCGAGAGCCCGCTCTGCCATACGCCATGAGCTGAAACATCAGCAGCAAGGTGAATCGGTGGCACTAGGTAGAAAACTACTCAACCGCTCACTTGGCAATGCCAATACCAGCATCAATGACCTAGATTTCAGGCGCCTGCGTAAAGTCTTTACCGAGTTAGGTGTACGAAAACTAAACGAGTTGTTAGCTGCTATTGGCAACGGCGAACTCATGGCTTATGTAGCTGCAAAAAAATTACTTGCTGCTGATGACCCAGATTATGACGCAGTGGAAGTACAAGGCGGTGGTCCGATCGCTATTCGCGGCGGTGACGGACTAGTTATTAACTATGGTAAATGCTGTGGCCCATTGCCTGGAGACCATATTGTCGGACATATGACCGCCGGTAAAGGCTTTGTAGTGCACATTGAAACTTGTACCAATTTGAGCGAACTTAGACGTCGCTCATCTCACGAAATTATTCCTGCAAGGTGGACATCTACTACAGAGGGCGAATTTTTTACTACACTTCGAGTGGATGTGAGCCGGCGTAAAGGTATAGTAGCTGAAATTGCAGCAGAAGTTGCCGCAGCCGACGCAGGCGTCGATAACATAAGTGTTAAAGAGCGTAACGCTGAAATCAGCACGTTGATTATAGGCACCACAGTGCGCAACCGTTCTCACCTAGCAAGGCTTATGCGGAAGCTCAGAAACATAACTTCTGTGATTACTTTATCGCGTGCCAACAACTAACAATTTCAGCAATTTGGGAGACAACATGAGTCGCAATATTATTCAAACTGAATCCGCGCCTGCTGCTATTGGCACCTATTCACAGGCTGTAAAAGTTAATCCGGGCAGCATGACTTTTATCTCTGGGCAGATCCCCTTAGTGCCGGAAACAATGACTATGGTCAGCGACAACTTTGTTGAACAAACTCATCAAGTGTTTAGAAACCTCGCGGCAGTTGCCAATGCATCCGGCGGCAGTCTGAGCGATTGTGTAAAACTAACCATTTATCTGACCGACTTATCTGAATTTGCAAACCTAAATACAATAATGGCTGAATATTTTAGCGAACCCTACCCTGCTCGAGCAGCGGTTGAAGTTAGCGCATTACCTAAAGGGGCTCAAGTTGAGATAGACGCTATTGTGGTCAGTTTTTGACAGTTGTTGTTAATAGTTTACTGATCTTGTACCCAACTTTTGCCGAACGCTAAGTCACCATGACTGTAGATCCCCAAGCTGAGATTACAGAGCTTAAAGGCGTTGGGCCTTCGTTAGCACTAACCTTAGAGAAGTTAGGCATCTTCCGTCTTATTGACCTTTTAGTGCACCTGCCAATACGATACCAAGATAGATCTAAAGTGCTGACCATAGGGCAACTGAGATCAGGTGATGAGGGCTACATTTGCGGCCCAGTATTGGGGAGCAAAATTCTCTTCGGCAGACAGCGAAGCCTTGAAGTAAGGGTAGGCAGTAACTCTGAAGAGCTAGGCGGTGATATCCGCTTGCGCTTTTTCCGTTTTTCAAAATTCCAAAAAAGTGCCATTGATAACGCCAAATTTATTCGTGCATTTGGCAGCGTGGGTTTCGTGGGTCGCAATCTTGCCATGGCCCACCCCGAGTACCAAACCTTTGACAAAGAACCCGGCCCGCCTAGAACCGAGCTAACACCCGTTTATCCAACTACCCAGGGGTTAGGCCAGCAGCGCCTGCGTAACCTTGCGGAGAAAGTGTGTGCCCTACCTTGGCCGCAGCAGCGAGGCACACCATTTGAAAAACTTATAGGACTGCACCAACCCACTAGCCTTGCCAACATTGAGGAGCTACAAAAAGACCTCGCAATGGATGAGCTATGTGCCTATTACATTGTAATGAAAAGCCGAGCACTCAAAAGACGTCAACAACAAGCAATGGCCCTACCAAGAGCCGATGGACTTGGCAGGCGACTATTAGATAACTTGGGGTTTAGCCTCACCTCCGCTCAAGTGAGGGTAGTCGGTGAAACACTTACAGATTTAGAAAGTACAACGCCTATGCTTAGATTGATCCAAGGTGATGTAGGTTCTGGAAAAACGGTAGTGGCAGCTTTTGCGGCAATTCGTGCGGTAGAGCACAAAAGCCAAGCCGCAATTATGGCGCCAACGGAGTTATTGGCCGAGCAGCATTTTCAAAGTTTCAGCAACTGGTTGACGCCTCTAGGCATTAAGGTCGTCTTCCTCACCGGCCAAATGCAGGCCAATGTTAAACGAGAATCCCTTGCAGAAATAGCCGATGGCACCGCCCAGGTCATTGTGGGTACTCATTCGCTATTTCAAGACAGAGTCAACTTTACTCGTCTATCACTTGTGATCATTGATGAACAACACAGGTTTGGTGTTCACCAGCGAATGATTTTACAAAACAAGGGCAATTTCCCGCACCAGCTGGTTATGACGGCTACGCCTATTCCAAGAACACTTACCATGACCTTGTATGCGGATATGGATGTATCCATTATTAATGAATTGCCGAAAGGCCGCCAACCCATCACCACTCATACAGTGAAGGAAGACAATAGAGAGAAGGTCATTCAGCAGGTAACTCAAGCACTGTCTCAAGGGCAGCAAGCATACTGGGTTTGCACTTTGATTGAAGACTCTGACGAAATAGATGCGATGTCTGCGAACGCATCCTTTGAATACCTAACCAAGCATTTATCTAACTTTCAGGTTGGGCTACTCCATGGACGTATGCGCGGTGACGAGAAAGTCACCATCATGGACGCCTTCAAGGCAGGCGAATATGATATTCTTGTTGCTACAACCGTGGTTGAAGTAGGCGTAGATGTACCTAACGCAACACATATGGTGATAGAAAATTCTGAGCGCTTGGGCTTAGCACAATTACACCAACTGCGTGGACGCGTTGGCAGAGGCCAAGTTGCCAGTCGCTGTTTTTTACTTTTCAAACCAGGTCTAAGCCAAGCCGGTCAACATCGGCTGAATGCTCTGAGGCAAAGCCAAGACGGATTCTATCTGGCCGAGCAAGATCTAAAACTTAGAGGACCCGGCGATATTTTAGGCACCCGACAAGCCGGGGAACAAAGCTTTAAAATTGCCGACTTAGCCGTCCATGCTTTTCTTATGCCGAGGGTCATCGAGCGCAGTGAATGTTTAATGAACGCTGCACCTGGAAGCGAGGAGCACGCCACCCTAAAAGGACTACTCACGACCTGGGCGCCCGCCGATCACGGACACCTAACGGTATAACTAAACTAGTCTCCCCCTGATAACAGTAAAGCGGCAACGCGCCCGCCTTGATCAAAGATTTCTAAACTGCTCTCTCGCTCATCCCATCAATAGCTGAACCCGCTTCAGAGTCATGGTAAACATCTAAATCCAATTGACCTTCAGATTTAGCCACAACTGTAGCAACCGTTGCATCACCTGTGATATTTACTGCTGTGCGTAACATATCGAGGAGTCGATCAACGCCAATGATTAACCCAATCCCCTCGACGGGCAAACCTACCTGATCTAATACCAAGGTTAGCGTGATGAGACCCACACCGGGTACGGCGGCGGTACCAATAGACGCCAAGGTCGCGGTGAGAATAACGGTTAAGTAAGCCGCAAGACCTAAGTCATAACCAAAGTATTGGGCGATGAAAACAGTAGCCACACCCTGCATTATTGCCGTGCCGTCCATGTTAATGGTGGCGCCAAGAGGGACAGCAAACGACGCCACATTGTTATTGACCCCGAGCTTATTCTGCACGGTGCGTAAAGTCACCGGGAGCGTTGCGCCACTCGACGCTGTAGATAAAGCGACCAATAACGGTTCTTTCATTTTTGGCAAGAACAGTCGTGGACTGAGTCCAGCCAACGTCTTCAACAAGCTTGGATAGACAATACAGGCATGGAATAGCAGAGCAAGCGTAACGGTAATAAAGTAAACAAAGACCTTACCAATTTCCTCCAGCCCCACGGTGGCACCCAGCTTCACCATTAAACAAAAAACGCCATAGGGTGTGAGCATAATCACCATAGTGATCATTTTCATGAACACACTATTTAGGTCATTAAAAAAACTCACTATCCGGACGCCAGCCTCGCCGGCCTGACTCAAGGCCAAACCCATCAGCAATGCAAAGATAATGACCTGGAGCATCTTACCCTCGGCCATGGCCTTCACCGGATTGCTTGGGAAAATACCAATTAGCGTGTCTTTTACGCTAGGCGCCTGCTTCCCTTCATAAGCCGTGTACTGAGACTTATCATTGGAATCCTCCGTTGCGTCTAATCCTGGATTAATCACCAAAGCCATACAAAGGGCCATAGAGACCGCCATCGCCGTGGTGAGCAAATAGAGGCCAATGGTCTTACCGCCTAAACGCCCAACGCTTCCCGTAGCACCCAGACTCGCAGCGCCGCAAATTAGCGAGACAAAGACCAGAGGTACCACCATCATCTTTAGCAACGTGACAAAAATTTTGCCGCCAGAGTCGATTAGACCATCCAAAAAATATAGTGAAAGAAAATGCTCTTGAGGTAAATCCGCCCACTGCAGAACCGCACCAAGAATAAGACCAAAAACCATGGCCAAAAGAATGCGTTGGGTAAGACTCATAAATACCTCATCTGAAATAAGATTTTGGATAAAACCTTTAGCTGCTGGGCAACAAAAGCCAACAGAGAATCCAAAAGCCTAACATAGGCTTTGCCGGAATTGCCGCTCCGCATATCAATCAAAGGGATGCTCTAGATCAACGACAATTGCTCGATGGAGATTACTGCGGGGTGCATTTACTGTGGGCCCCGGATTACACTTTCTGGACTCTACTACTAGAGCATCAAAAGATAAATTGAATTTAGCCGATCTCGACCATTTCAAAATCATCTTTGCCCACACCACACTCAGGACAGACAAAATCTTCATCCACGTCATTCCATGCAGTGCCCGGAGGAACACCTTCATCTTCGCAACCTTCGGCTTCATCGTAAATCCAACCACAAACAATACACTGCCATTTCTTCATAGAGTTTTGACCTTTAGTAGACATTATTGAGGCGCGATAAACTAATCTTTGAACCTAAAAAAATCAATGTCAGCTTGCATCTATTGAGGATAATATTCTTTCCTGAGCTAAAGACGCTAAGTTTGAGTTCAATGTATGCAATAAAACTCGCCTAATGGACCTCAAAGTGGTCCTAAGCGCACTAAAACTCTAAACTGCCGTACCCATTTACCGAACCGTCTGTATTTGATGAACTCGCCAAAACTACAAGATTATTTACAACTGATGCGCCTCGACAAACCCGTGGGCACGCTGTTGCTGCTATGGCCCACATTGGCCGCACTGTCCATGGCCGCCAAGGGTCTGCCGCCGTTCCAATTAGTTGTGATTTTCACTCTCGGTACTTTTATTATGCGCAGTGCAGGATGTGTTATTAACGACTTTGCTGACCGTAAAGTAGACGGCTTTGTTGAGCGCACTAAAGAGCGGCCTCTGGTCACTGGAGCCATTTCTTCCAAGCAGGCGTTAAGTCTATTTTTTGGTCTCATCATAAGCGCAGGCCTACTGCTACTTCTCCTCAACCAAACGACTCAACTGCTAGCCTTCGGCGGATTAGCCCTAGCCATTGCCTATCCATTTATGAAACGGTGGACTCATATGCCCCAAGTAGTACTGGGCGCTGCGTTTAGTTGGGGTATTCCAATGGCATGGTCTGCCCAAGGTTTAGCTGTGCCTGAGGAGAGCATATTGATGTTTTTCACTAGCCTACTTTGGATCGTTGCCTACGACACACTCTATGCGATGGTAGATCGCGACGACGACCTAAAAGTGGGTATTAAGAGCACGGCAATTTTATTCGGCAACCTAGACAAGATGATGATCGGCATCCTTCAAGCGCTGACATTGGCGGGCCTGTATTTACTCGGTCTGCGATTGGGTTATGAGCACGCTTACTTTGTTGGTTTGGTCGTAATTGCTGGCTTTTTCATCTATCAACAATGGCTTATCCGTGACCGCCAGCGCATGGCGTGTTTCGCCGCTTTCCGAAACAACATATTAGTGGGGGCCAGCCTACTCGCCTTTACTCTCTCGGAACTTTTGCTAGAGAAATACTTTTTAGCAGGCTCACCGTGAGTTTTCGAGATTCGCTGATCGGCTTTTTTATCCGCACAGGGCAAATAGCCGTTACCGCATGCCAACCCATTCGCTGGCTAGCACTGGCCATGGTTGTGTTGACCATGGGCATTGTTCTTCTGCGCTACGCTTTTGGTAGCGGCAGTGTATATATGCAGGAATCTATAATGTATATGCACGGCATTTTATTTATGCTGGCAATTCCCATGGGAATTGCTAATAACTCACATGTACGGGTAGATATTATTTATAACAACCTCAGCGCAAAAAAACGCGCCTATATTGATTTATTTGGTGATTGCCTATTCCTACTACCTGTCGGCGCCTTTATATTTTTTATTAGCTTTACCTATGTAGAAAACAGCTGGCGTATTACCGAGGGGTCCTCTGAGGTTGGCGGTATTCCCGGCATTTTTCTGCTTAAATCTCTTTTGCCTGCCACCGCAGCGTTGGTTTTTTTGCAGGGCTTAGCATCTGTTGCGGCGCACGCTGCATTACTTTTAAATGCCGACAAGACCGAATAACGGCTATGTTGCCCCTACTACTTTTTGCTATAACCTTTCTTGCATTACTGAGTGGATATCCGGTGGCATTAACCCTAGCTGGCGTTTCTTTGATCTTTGCCATGTTCGGCATTATCACCGGCAACTTCAATATAAACGACCTTGGTTTCGTATCAGGCCGCCTATTTGGCATCATCACTAACCAAACTCTCATTGCGGTACCGCTATTTGTTTTCATGGGTGTGCTACTAGAAAAAACCAAAATTGCAGAGGACTTACTGTCAAATTTTTCTGCACTGCTCGGAAAATATAGAGGCGGTCTTGCGATTACAGTAATTTTGGTCGGCATGTTAATGGCTGCCAGCACCGGCATTGTAGGTGCAACAGTGGTTACCATGGGGTTGATGTCACTACCTATTATGTTAGAGCGCAACTATCCGACCAGTGTCGCAACCGGGACTATTTGCGCTACCGGCACTTTAGGGCAAATTCTCCCGCCATCAATTGCGCTAGTATTGCTTGGAGATGTGCTGTCCAACGGTTACCAGCAAGCCCAGTTGAATATGGGCATATTTGCTCCAAAGTCTATTTCTGTTGGCGACCTATTTACTGGCGCAATCATTCCTGGCCTTTGCTTGGTGCTGCTGTACTTAGGCTACATTATCTTTCGAGTAATTGCTTATCCCGACTCCATGCCCAAAGCCGAACGCACGGAAGCTGTCGCCCTAACACCAATATTCAAAGCACTGGCACCACCACTTTTACTTATCTTTACAGTGTTGGGTTCAATTATTGGCGGTTATGCGACGCCTACCGAAGCTGCAGGCGTTGGTGCTTTCGGAGCACTGATACTGGGATTACTTTACTCGCGCATCGATTTCGATAAGTTATCAGCGGTTTGCTCTGCAACGCTCTCCACTACGGGTATGGTATTTTTTATCCTAGTGGGCGCATCTATTTTTTCATTGGTGTTTCGTGGGTTCGGCGGCGAGGAATTGGTGCACACCATGTTTGAACAAATGCCGGGCGGCATGTGGGGTGCGCTCGGTATTGTCATGCTAGTGATATTTTTGTTGGGCTTTATCCTCGACTTCATCGAAATCACTTTTGTTGTGGTACCCATAGTTGGACCAGTACTCATGGCTATGGGTGTAGACCCGATCTGGTTGGGTATTTTGATCGCAGTAAATTTGCAGACTTCATTCCTTACCCCACCCTTTGGCTTTGCACTATTTTACTTACGGGGCGTGGCGCCTGCGACAGTAGATACTGCAGAGATATATCGCGGAGTAGTGCCATTTATTGGCTTACAGGCATTACTGCTCTGTGCACTGCTCGTATGGCCAGAAATGGCAACTTGGCTGCCAGCTCAACTTAAGTAGAGCGAGCCGCTTTATCTACTTTATAGAAGGCCAATCTGGACTACGTTTTCCCACAAGGGCAGCTACACCCTCGCGAAAATCTTCTTCCTTGGCCATCTCGTTAATAAGACGTTCTGAATCTATCACCGACGCGGCTACGTCTCGATGGAGGTCTCTGTATATCTGCCATTTGGTCTGGCGCAAAGAGTTAGGTGAAACGCTACGCACGAGGTTTCTCGCATACTCGTAGCATTTCGGAAGCAATTCTTCGACACTAAATAGCTGGTTCACAAAACCCAACTCATGGGCTTCATTTGAGGTAAACACTCTGCTGGTTAAGAGTAAATCATTGGCGCGACCAAGGCCCATAATCTTGGGCAACATCCAAGAAAGCCCATACTCGGCCGGTAAGTTAAGCTTGCCGTGGGCTGTGGTGAATTTCACCCCAGGTACAGCAAAGCGCAAATCGGCAAAACAAGCCAAAGCTAAACCAACACCAGCGGCTGGACCATTCATGGCTGCGATGACAGGTTTGTCCAAACCAAAGTGATAAGCAAACGCCGCATCAAATTCAGGACTGGTACCAAACCCGGGCAGCGCAATATCTTCTTTAGTACCAGAATCGTAGCCACCACGCTCTGAATGTCCACTCAGAGCATCGCTATCACCGCCAACACAGAAACCTTTGCCTCGGCCAGTGACAACAATCACTCGGACCTTTTTATCGAGATTCGCTTGCTCTAGCAAATAGCGGTATTCGGTATGCAATCTGCCAGTCCACGCATTCATTCTATGTGGGCGGTTCAACCAGATGGTCGCAATGCCATCGATATCCACTGCGTACTCGGTATTTTTTAACTCCATGAATCTACCCTTTGACTAGCGGGCGTTTAAATACGCTTGTTCACTATAAGAATGATACCTCGCAACATCTTGCTGAAAGGTCGTATAAGAATTATGGATACGCTCTGCAAGTTCATTTTCTAATGCGGCCTCTGCAACCACCTCTTTGGAGATAGCTTTGAGCTTCACCAAAACATCATCCGGCAGTCTACGTAATTGCACACCGTGTTCTTGAACTAAGGTCACTAGCGCGGCATTGTTGCGCGCAGTAAATTCGCTCAACATATCGTCATTGATCGCTCTAGTCGCCACCTCAATCATCATCTGCAGATCTGCTGGTAACGAATCCCAAGCTTCCTTGTTAACCATAGCTTCCAAGGTTGGCCCGGGTTCGTGCCAGCCGGGGTAGTAGTAGTACTTAGCAGCAGTATGTAGTGAGAAAGCCAAATCGTTGTAGGGACCCACCCACTCGGTGGCATCAATAACTCCGGTTTGCAGAGCGGTATATATTTCACCACCCGGCAACACCACTGGCGTACCGCCAGCTCGCGCCAAAACTTCTCCACCCAGGCCGGGAATGCGCATCTTCAAACCTTTAAGGTCATCTACCGAGTTTATTTCTTTATTAAACCAGCCAGCCATTTGTACCCCAGAATTACCTGCAGCAAAAGGCACTAAATTAAAGGGCGCGTATAGTTCACGCCAAAGTTCCAAGCCACCGCCGTAATGCAACCAGCCATTCATTTCTTGGGCGTTCATACCGAATGGCACGGTAGCAAAAAAGGCCGCTGCTGGAATTTTACCGCGCCAGTAATATGCTGCACCATGCCCCATTTGCGCAGTCCCCTGAGATACGGCGTCAAACACTTCTAGTGCCCCGACTAGTTCGCCAGCACCGTAGACTTTTATATCTAGCCGACCCGCGCTCATAACTCTAAGTTTTTGCGCTAGCCGCTCTGGCGCCGCTCCTAGGCCGGGCAAATTCTTTGGCCAAGTGGTAATCATTTTCCAGCGATAATTTTTCACTTCAGCAGTATCCGCTGCAGTCGTTTGAGTTTGTCCGCTCCCACCAGTACAACCAGCCAATATCATAGCCATAACAACTATGTTAATACTCTTCATATTTCTCCCCCATTTTTTCGCATTCGATTCGCTTATACGCAATATCAATCCAGTATTTTTAAGTTGGCGTAGCCCACCATTAACCACTTGGCACCTTCGGAAAAATTAACTTGAACTTTAGCTCGCTCACCACCGCCCTCAAACTGTAGCACCACACCTTCGCCATATTTGCCATGCATCACTCGCTGTCCCATACGCATTCCTTCTACGACTTCATCACTGTACATAGAACGTTGGGGAGCAGCTGAACGATAAGACTGATTAACGCTGGTTTTCATGCGCACTTCCGAAAGCAACTCTTTCGGCATTTCTAATAAAAATCGACTAGGACGATTGTAATTATCCTGGCCGTGCAAACGCCGACTCTCGGCATAAGTTAAGTAAAGCTCTTGCATGGCGCGGGTGATACCCACGTAAGCTAAGCGCCGCTCTTCTTCCATCCGCCCAGGCTCGTCCGCGGACATACGATGTGGGAACAGGCCTTCTTCCATGCCGCCTAAAAACACCAACGGAAACTCCAAACCTTTCGCCGAGTGCAGTGTCATCATTTGTACACTGGGGCCTTGGGCCGCTTGGCGATCACCTGCGTCCAGTGTCATCTGGTCTAAAAATTCTTGTAAAACGCTGACTTCGGCGCGGTCCCCATCTTCAAAAGGAAATACTAAATCACCACTAAACTGACGGCAGGCGGCAACCAATTCTTCTAAGTTTTCTTTGCGTGCTAAACCGCGCTCGCCGCGCTCTTGGCTGTGAAACACCATTAGCCCGCTGACCTCTACAATTTGTTGAGCTAACTCATCTAAATCTAGTGGGGCTACAGCTTCGGCCAAATCATTAATCAAACCAAGAAATGCGCCAATTGCACCATGTACTCTTGATGTGAAAAGCCCTTCTTCGATACCCGCTTGAGCCGCAGCCCACAACGACACACCTCTTGTACGTGCCAGCTGACGCACGCCTTCAATGGTCTTATCGCCAATACCTCTAGGCGGCGTATTAACCACTCGTTCAAAGGCCGGATCGGAATTACGATCTTCTATAAGGCGCATGTAAGCCAGTGCATTCTTAATTTCAATACGATCAAAAAAGCGCTGCCCGCCATAAATCTGATAGGGAATGTTGGCGCGCAGTAGAGCCTCTTCCAAGACCCGAGATTGCGCGTTGGAGCGATACAAAATCGCCGCTTCATTTGGACTACCACCGCTCTCTATCCATTGTGCAATGCGCTCAGCAATAAAACGTGCCTCATCTAAATCATTGAATCCGGCATAAATTTTAATCAATTCCCCTTTTTTGCCCTCAGACCACAGCTCCTTACCCAATCTGTTGGTATTGCGCTGAATCAGGCTATTGGCTGCTTCTAGAATGGTTTGGGTGGAGCGATAGTTTTGCTCCAAACGAACGGTCATTACATCACTGAAGTCTTGGCTAAAACGCTGAATGTTTTCAATTTTAGCACCACGCCAGCCATAGATAGATTGGTCGTCGTCGCCCACCGCCATGATTTTCGAGTTAGTGCCAACTAACACTCTTAACCATGCGTATTGGATAGTATTGGTGTCTTGAAACTCATCCACTAATACATGCTGAAAACGTGTCTGATAATGAGCCAGCAGCTCCGGATTGTTCAACCAAAGCTCATGACTGCGCAAAAGTAACTCAGCAAAATCTACCAAGCCGCCTTGATTACAAGCATCTTCGTAGGCCTGATAGATACGCTGGTGGGTAATTTGAAATAAATCATTCCCCGTGGGCACTTCTTTGGCCCTTCGCCCCTCATCCTTTTGCCCATTAATAAACCAAGTAACTTGTCGCGGCGGCCACTTTTTGTCGTCAATGCTAAGGGCCTTCATGATTCTTTTTATCAGGCGTAGTTGATCGTCGCCGTCTAAGATTTGAAAATTTTGCGGTAATTTAGCCTCTAACCAATGCATACGCAGCAGTCGGTGAGCCAAGCTGTGAAATGTGCCCACCCACATAGATCTGGCTGATACGTTAAGCAATGATTCTGTTCGAGCGCGCAACTCAGCAGCAGCCTTGTTGGTAAAGGTCACAGCCAAAATGCCGTAGGGTGAGACATTTTCAATATCTACTAGCCAGGCAATACGATGCACCAGTACTCGAGTCTTTCCACTGCCAGCTCCGGCAATAACTAGAGCATTTGATAGGGGCGCAGATACCGCTTCACGCTGAGGCTCATTAAGCCCGTCAATGATATGAGTGATGTCCAATTTATTCCTCGAAAAACGCAAATAGTGCAAAGCAAGCGAAAGATAATACCTCACTCGACAGATCCTCGCTGAGCGTTAAGTGGCAAAAATTGCTTATTTGAAGAGGAATCTAAAAAGGTATGATTTTAACAGAGTGCAGCGGGCGCAGCAGTGGGCGGGACCAAAGCTGCCTAACAATCCAGGAGCAGGACCCAAGGGGCAGAACCGCTAAGTAGTCGGTTGAACCTGGTCTTCTTCGGCCTCCGGATCCTTTCCATCTGCGGCATTAGAGCGGAATTCTAGAGTGTGGGAGGTAATCAGACTGCCAATACCAGCCGCTTCAGCCGACATGCCCAAACGCTCCAATATTTCTTTTACTAAGGCTCTAACTTCCGACCGCAGCTCGCCTACCTCGTCATCCGAAAGAACAGCCGAATCCCGACCGACACGATAAAACCGCGCGACATAAGATGGTGGCAACCACGATTGAATTTCACCTCGTAAACCGCCAATCGCCGCATTACTTTCCGGAACCGCCTCCTTTCCGGTTTGCTTATCCATTTGGCCCTGATCGATGATTTGTTCAATATGGCGTGACAAAATAAAGGTATAGCGCTGCCTTAACTCATCAATATTTACCGAGAACTTACCTGGATTTTCTAGCGCGACCCAAATTTCTTTACCCTTAAAACCAAGCAGTGCATCACCACTAGAGTTGGCTGCTAGAGTGATTTCCCCAGGTTTCTGTTTTTCTAAAGCGTTGATGCGCTGCCACAAATAAATCATGAAAAGGAATATCAGCGTTATTAACAACGCAGTAGCGGTTATAAGCGCCGGAACAACAAAAGACTGTGACATGATTTAATTATCTCTCAATGATAAATATGCAAGATACCAGGTGTCCAGATACCAAAAGTTTCCATTTTCAGTCGGCGATAGAGGTGTTTAACCTAGTTTTCTTCAGTCGACTGAAGCTGCGATGCGTCTCTTTGATCCAACAATTCTCTCGCCATGCGTGCGCGCTCAATAGTATAGAGATCATCGATGGTCTTACGCACCTCAGCTAAATCCCCTTTAACCTGATTCACTTCGCGGCTCAAATTACTGATCGGTGCAATCATTCCACGCTGCTCTACCAAAATACTTTGTAAATCACCTAAAGTGTTGAAAGTCTTCTGATTCTCTTCTTGCAGCACCCCCCTAGTTTGCACCAGATAATTGCTACTTTCATCTACGACTCGCCCAATATCCGCCTGCATACTTTCATTCAGCCCAGTAATTCTAAGCTCTAATTCTGCAACAGCCAAATCATTGGCGGCCAAAGTTTCCGCTAGAGAGGTTTGATTCAACAAAGTTTGGCCGATTCTTTCTTCTAAGGTACTGAAGGTCTCGATGCCTTTCGTCACCTGCAACGTGCGCTTCGCTACAGCAGCCATCATTGAATTTACTTCAGATACCTTTTTTGACATCTGAGCGGACATAAGAATGTAAAATAAAACACTCGTGAGCAGCGCAATAAACAGCGACGAAACCGCGTAAATCGTAAACTTTCGGGATTTTTCTAATTGGGCCGCAATATCGTCTATAAGGGGGTGCCCTGTGGAAATACGAACGTCGTCTTTACCTACATGAATTTGCAGCGAAGGTTCTTCAACATCGTCTTTTTTCTTAGCGACCGTCGGCGCAACTTCAACATCACCTAAATCTAGAACGATCTCGGAATCATTTTCTATGCTTTTTTCAGGTATCGCGTCGGGAGCCTCTGCAGCAGCTTGGGCGGAATCATTGTTAGCGACCAAGGCGCCATCTAAGGCTTCTTCGATCTCATCTACCCGACTGCGTGTTCCTTCAACAATGGCATCTACTGCAGCAGCAGAGTCAAAAGATTCCTCTCCCTCCGGCAATTTTGCCTCTTCGTTCTTATTGTCTTCGTCAGCCATGGTCTACTCCATACTCGCTAAAGCGTTACTCGGCGCAACTAGAAGTTCGCCAAGTGCATCGCCTAAAATAAAATAGGCTTTGTCAGTAACCCCCACGTTATCAAGATACTGCTGAGCTTCAAGCCGATCGGTAAATGGGCCGCTCACAACTACAAACCGAGTGTCGGTACTACCTTTACTAAAAATTTGAGCATCAGACAAACGCTTTGCGTTATTCTTCCAAATATAAGCCCCCTGAGATAAACGAAACGATGCGTGCTGGACATACACCGCACTTGCGTTAGGTAGAGGTGGCTTGAAAAGAAAAAGTTCTGTCAGATTCTCTTCTGAATCATTAAGTTCTAGTGTTTCCGCTAGTGACTCCTCTAGGGCGCTCATTTGATCAGACGACTTACTAGAAACACTTTGTTCTGAGACCGCGAGCGTTGTTTGTCTCGCGTTGGAACTTGCCGCAACAGCCTTAACTTCTTCTCCCAAAGGGTTGCTAGAGGTTTCACCGGTAGAGTTCGCAACTTCATTACTTTGGATTAAATCTGCATATAAGGTGCTAACGGAACTTTGCAAATCGACCCAATTAATTTGATTCACTGCGTAA
The DNA here is from genome assembly GCA_913043815.1 of uncultured Gammaproteobacteria bacterium. Lineage (GTDB taxonomy): Bacteria > Pseudomonadota > Gammaproteobacteria > Pseudomonadales > Azotimanducaceae > UBA4421. The sequence continues at coordinate 9,801 of CAJWNY010000004.1, read as the reverse complement.
AAGCCAAACATCGCGACTGATATAAAAACACCTCCGACTAGCAAAAATTTCTTCGACCTCCTCCCAATGCTACGAATGCTAGGTAGATCTGCTGTAGGCGAAATTTTACTAGAAGTCTGGGGCGTTGCCTTTATCGGCTTGCGCTGCGTTAACATCTGTTGAGTTGATAAATCGACAGCGGTTTCTTGCGGAAACACAGACAGCGAAGCAGCCTGACTTTTTTGAAATGTATAACCAAGATCTTTGATCAGGCCATTAACCTGCAATGCGTCACTAGTGCCTGTGACTTTTTCTGCAAGAGCAATACAAGAATCTTTATCTGGCAACGCAAATTCAACCAGAGTTCCCCTAACTCGTTGTGATAACTTACTCAAAAGCTCGGATCCCGGACGCGCTTGACGAGAGTTAACAATAATCGACACACCAGCGGCTTTAAACTGACGAATCATTTTTGCAGTAGTTACGATGAACTCAGAATCACTTGGCCCGGGTAGTTCATACAGCCAGATTTCAGAAGTCGGTACTTTCTTCTTCGCACCTACGCTTTCAAAATCTAACTCGGCAAGCAATCTATTCAATGCTGCCAGCAACGCATCTTTATCTCTTGGCATTCTGCGAACAGATAGCTTACGTTGGTCTAAAGTATTTTGTCCGGGCAGTTGACTGAGCAATACTCGGGTGTAGTGCGCCAACAAACTTTCATTGCCTGCTGCAGTAATGATAACTGACCCTGCATTTGCTAGAGCGCGCCGACATGTATCAAGCGCGTCGCTGTCTTCCGGACTAAAACACAAATCTTCAACTAATATCGGTTCTTCTTTTAAAGAAATCATTTTTTTATCCTGTTTTTTAATCAACGTTTCGTCGTCCAAGTTCATCAAATACCAATTCTTCAGGCACTTGGGGTCTTGGTTTATGCACTTTTGCACCACCGGGGGTGACAGAGTTTAGGCTGTATACATAGGCGATGACCTGAGCCACTGCGTGAAACAACCCGGGAGGTATCGGCATACCTATTTCAGTAGTGAAATACAGCGCGCGCGCTAATAGCGGCGCCTCAAATATTTCAACGCCATTTTCTGTTGCAACTTCTCTTATTCGCTTCGCCATCATATTGGTGCCCTTTGCCAACACCTTCGGAGCCTCTTCTTGATCTATTTCATAAACCAGAGCAACAGAGAAGTGTTGTGGGTTTGTGACAATCACGTCCGCTTTGGGTACGTCGTCGAGCATTCTGCCTTGGGCCATTTCTTGTTGTTTTTGCCTAATCTTTTGTTTTACTTCTGGTTGACCCTCAACCTCTTTCATCTCATCTTTTATTTCTTGCTTGGTCATCTTGAGCTTTTTAAAAAACTCGTAGGTTTGATAAGGCACGTCTACCGCTGCAATCACCAGCAATGCGAGTGAAGCTATGAAGCCACCAAATAGAACAAACTCAATACTTTCTACAATTGCGCTCATAATCGGACTTTGGCCAATCTTCAAAATTTGATCAAAATTGAAGTAAAGATAGGTGCCACCGATAGTCGCCACCATGGAGAACTTCAAAAGTGCCTTACCTAACTCTACTAACGCCTTCGTACCAAAAATTCGCACCAAGCCCTTCAAAGGATTTAATTTACTCGCCTTTGGCATGATGGCTTTCCCAGAAACCACAAAGCCGCCTAGTGCTGTAGCCGAAGCTATCGCCATGACTACTGCCACGGCAAAAACCGGAAACATAACGTAAAAACTTTCTGCGGCCAGGCGGCCGAAACGCCCAATCGCTAAATCTTCTTCGAACGCAAAATTTGCTGGAATAGTCAAAGCTTCGGCAAATATTGCAACAAACTGCGGCCCTAACCAAAAGCCTCCGACATACATTGAGGCTATTACAGAAATAGTTACCGCTGCAATTGTCATATCTTGAGAGCGCAAAACCTGACCGTCTTCACGCGCTTTTTCCAATTTTCTCGCGGTCGGTTCTTCTGTCTTATCGTCTTGAGAGGATTCTTCAGCCATTACAATCCCAGCAAGTTTTCGTTAAGAATTTGAAAGCCCGCAAACCATAGACTTTCCATTCTCGAAATAATGAATGCCATCGTGATAATTACCATGCCAAACCCAAGTGGTATAAGGGCAGGGAAACCCACAGCAAAAACATTCAAGCTAGGAGAAGCTCTTGAAATTACACCAAGACAAACGTTAACCATCAGCAATCCTAAAATTATAGGCAGGACTAATGTTAGTGCGCCTATAAAAATTGTTGATGACCAGACCAAAAAACCCTGTATTGCATTGGTATTTGCTAATCCAGCACCGATCGGCAACGAGGTGAAACTTTGAACAAGGATACTGATTATGACTAGGTGACCACCCAGACCTAGGAATAAAAGCATGCTGATTACCAAAAAAAACTGAGACAGCGTTGGGACGTTACCTAAATTGGGGTCAACCATATTCGCCATACCCAAACCCATGCTTGACGAAACTGCTTGGCCACTGGTTATTATGGCCGCCAATACGATCTGAAGCGTTAACCCCATCAATATCCCAACAATTATTTCGTTAATCATCATTTGTACTGCAAATATACTTAGGGGATCTATTTCCGGTACTTCTACAATTGGAAAAATCATCCACGTTAGGACAAAACCAATGGCTATGCGTATACGTAAAGTAATCGCCTCCATGCCAAATAAAGGTGCCGCAATTAGTACCACGGACACGCGGACAAAAGGCCACATGAAATTTTGTAGCAGGTTGACGATTTCTGGAAGCATGATATTCATTCGCGGCTATAACGTAATCGTTCTTATGCGTTCAAATATCGTTTCAAAGTAGTCCGCCAGCACAGCAATTTGCCATTCGCCAAAAATAAGAATTGCCAATACCATGACAACCAATTTCGGAATAAAACTCAAAGTCATTTCTTGAATAGAGGTAGCTGCTTGCAAAATACCAACAAGCAGACCAGACATTAGAGCCGCCGCTAATATCGGCGCTGCAACTAGTACAGTTACGCGTAACGAGTCAACCGCAATATCCATTACAAGTGATGTATCCATGGCTTACCTCAAGTTACAAATGTAGCGACGAGGGAGCTGGTAACTAATCCCCAGCCGTCAACGAGTACAAAAAGAAGGAGTTTAAAAGGCATGGAAATCATCATTGGCGAGAGCATCATCATACCCATGGACATCAAGACACTGGCTACTACTAAGTCAATAATGATGAAGGGGATATAAATCAAAAAGCCTATCGTGAAAGCCGTTTTTAGTTCCGAGGTAATGAACGCCGGCACCAAGGCGCTCAAAGGAATATCGTCAGCATTTTCTACGGCAGGAGACTGGGACATCTCCATAAACATAATCAGATCTTTCTCACGAGTCTGATTCAACATAAATTCTTGTAGCGGTACTCGTGCGCGATCTAAACCCTCTTGAAATGTGATCTCGTTATTTTGTACTGGCTCAAGTGCGTTGTTGTAAATAGATTCTAGAACCGGATTCATAATAAAAAGAGTCAAAAAAATCGCAATACCTACCAACACCTGATTTGGAGGGGTTTGCGCTGTACCCATGGCTTGACGCAATAGAGAAAGAACAATAATTATTCGGGTAAAAGAGGTCATCAAAATAAGGATAGAGGGCAAAAAACCCAACAGCGTCATAACAATAAGCAGTTGTAGAGACAAGCTGTACTCTGTGCCGCCTTCGTTAGCTTCTAGAATTTTCAAGGCAGGGATGCCTTCGGCATAACCGAAACTCGGTAATGCCAGAAATAGACTGGCCAATACTAAAATAGATAAACGGCCTTTGGCCTGCTCTTTGCGAGTTTCGCTTATGCTTTTGTTCAGTGATACCATTTAAACCTTCATTTTCTTTTAGACCCTTTCCGCTGCAACAGGTAGAAAGCCTGCAAGGCGTTGCCAGAAATATGATCGGTGGCAATTTCTTGCCATTAGGTCTTACGAGAATGTATATGCAAAGTCGATGCCAATAATAATACGTATATGAATCAATGAGTTATCGTAGCCAAGGTGAAACACTAAAAAAAGTGACGTCTTTTTAACTCCATTGGTCGATTTTTCGACGGCTTGACGAGGCGCTATTCTTTGCATAACTATCTAGAAACAAGGGGCGGCATAGCCGGGCAAAACGGGACTCATTAGCGACCAGCGCAGCACTTGTATCTAAAACTAAAGCTCTGGATGAACTTAGGAATACCTCGACTTGATTAAATCACTATTACGCTCTCCAACATTTACGAGACAGATGCAGTTCGCAATGCTTGTTTTTTTAACTATGCCGGTTTTAAACACGGCTTGGGCCGAGGCAGAAAATTCGGGCAAGACACCAGACAAGCGTCTTAGCGATATACCCTATATAACCTGCTTTATTCGCTCTGCAGAGCGCTACAGTATCGATGTTGAACTGGCTATCGCCGTGGCTATTGTAGAAAGCAGCTTAAACCCAGAGGCGGTATCTAGTTCAGAAGCGATCGGTGTTATGCAGATAAAGTGGCCTCTCACAGCAGAGCATTTGGGTATCACGCAGCGCGAACTGTTATTTGACCCATGCATAAATATAGACGCAGGAGTGAGCTATCTTAAAGAACTAATAGACCAAAATGCAGAAATTGAAAGTAACGATTCTTTAATTCAAGCCTTAGGTAGTTACCATCTTGGACCCACCACAATTGCAAACGCAGAGGGGTTTCCACAACAGGCAACAGACTATGCGGAAGCAGTATTTAAACAGCGCGATATTCTTGCCGAAGACGACACAACCTCCGAAAAAATCGCAAACCAAATAAAAGAAAAATCAGCAAATGCAGCCGCCAGCGCGGCGCCCGAGCTAGCGGAGGACGCTGCTTTGCTTAGAGAATCGCTGGAAACTACAGAGGAGCCAGAAGCGCAAAATGCCCTTCAAGAAGCTCTGTCAAACGAGCCCACTTCCACGAATACGTTTAGCAACCAGACTCTTGACGTAAAGAGCACAGGGCGAGTCCAAACAAAACCCGACAACCCTTGTTCAACCGCAGGTGTAAGATCACTGCTTTTGAGCCACCACAGTCCCGGTGAACGCGGGGAGAAGTTTCGCCGCTGGCTAGAAAAAACTGGGGTAAATTGCACTGAATCACAGTTGCTTAAGCTACGTAACAACCTGCCAGTGTGGCTTGGCACCACCCTGGACTCGGAGTTACTGGGCGCAGTGGAAATACTTTTAGAAGAAAAGAGTCTACAGCCCTGACTTCTCTGGCGCGCACCACCCTTAAGAGCAGCTTTCTCGCAAAGCCAACGTTGGCAATTTTTTGAGCTCAGTCAGACACAACAAAAGCAGAAGTTCGATCAGAGTGAAGCCACCAGTTCAGCTGCTAGAGCTTGCTGGGCTTCGATCTTATCCCAACACTCGTCAATAGCTGCTAATTCCGCCTCTAAGGATTCACGGATTTCTGCAAATTTCTGCCCATTCTGGTTAGAAGCTTCGAAACCTTCTTCTAAAAGTTCGGTATTTGCGCTTACTTGCTCCGTAAGCTGGGCAATTAGGTTACCAAATTCTCCAGCTCCTTCTGTAAGACCTACAGCGTCCAAACCGTTATCTAATATTTCGACGTTGTGCTCGTGCTGAACATCATTGAAATAGAGTTTGGCTGCGTTAGTTTCTTTTACAGCTTCCAACAGTTGAACGAATTCTTGGTTGAAGCGCGTCAAAGCGACGTTCAAAGACATGATTTCTCGATTGCTGTCAGAGCGTTGCTTTAGGCATTGATATTCTATCTCGTCCATAACTCGCTGCCGCTGCTCGGCGTTTAGCGCCTGGTAATCAGACTTGCTCTCAAGAAACACCCTACGCGACCGGTAGATATTAGTCGTAGACTCGCTCATCAAATTGCGATTTCGGCTAAAGGCTGTTAACAAGCTACTTAGGCCATTCGTCACATTATCGATAATTTGACTTCGGTGAGCATGACTTCTGGCCCGATTACCATTCACCAGAGAACCAAGTTCAAAAAGCATTCTTCGGTAGGCTTTATCATCGCTGTAATCATTAGTTTTATTCACGAGATTAGGACTCTTTTATTTTGATTAGGGATATTATTCTTAAAATTACTTTTGGAAGTACCATTACTATGAACCGCATGCAAAAGGGGTACAAGACCAATGGTCCAACACCTCACTAGCCTAGCGCTTCGGTAATAGGCTTTTCAGATTTGCCGCAAACGATTTTGGAGGCTGGCCTGAGGCAGGGCCGTTTAGTGAGTCCTCACTATTTTCGCGCATAGGCGAGTCATCCGAGGCTTGGTTGTCCAAAAGGGATATTTGTTGCCCACTAATGCCCAGCAGTAATGTCCGATCGCCATATCTAACAACGCTAAGATGATGCTTGGCTCCCATACGCAGAGTTTGCATCACTTGCAGATCTCCGCTTGTTCTTGTCGCAACGCCTACGCCTCTAGCCCTGATAAACCAAAGAGTCAAAAGCAACAAACCAATAACAAATAAGAAGCTAAGAAAAGCTGAAACTAGCGGTGAAACTTCCATTGAGCTAGACCGGCTTAACTCTTTCCAGCGGCGCGACGATTTCAACAACGCTAATACCAAGCTTATCGCCCACTGTAACCACTTCGCCCTTTGCGATGATGGTATTGTTAATCTTCACGTCCATTAATTCCCCTACAGAGCGATCTAACTCTAGGACGCTGCCTTGGGAGAGTCGCAGCAAGTCGCGCAGTTTTAAACTGGTGCTGCCGACTTCAACCGTCATTGAGATGGGTATTGCGCGAATGACCTCTTGATCAATATTCGATTCGGCCTCCGACTCAGCGGCTGGGGATTCTAAATTTTCTTCATTTTCACTCATGATTTTCCTTTGACAAAACGCTACTGACAATTTGAACTGCGACTTGGTTACCGCGACTTCCAACATCCGCGTTAAAAATTGGGAACCCATTTACGGAGACTTCGGCATGGTCTGGCGCTCTAAACGGCAACCAATCTCCCACTTTGAGATTTGATAACTGATCAATGGAGATAGAAATTTCTGCGGCCTTCACCACGACCTTTGCTTCTACTTCATCAACACTTGCGTTTAAAGTCTTGCTCCACTCACTCTCTGCCTGAGCATTGCCAGGACTGGTCTCAACTCGAGCACGCAGCACATCGCGAACTAACTTTAAGCTAGCGTAAGGGTAGACGATATCTATAAAGCCTTTCTCGCTCTCATCGCCCATAATTTCCGTTTCGAATCGATTAAGAATTACCATATCGTCATCTGCAGCGATGTTTGCAAACACCGCACTAATTTCGGCAGAGGAAATTTCGCATTCTATCTTTAGGAACGGCGACCAAGCCTCAGTAAGCGAGTCAAAAACTACGCTGCGTATTTTATCGATCACTGCTGTTTCTGTAGGCGTAAAAATCCGCCCCGCTGGCACAGACGCAAGTGTGCGTGCGTTACCACCAAACCAGTTATCTAAACAACTAAAAACAACTTGAGAGTGGATTAGACAAAGACACTCTCCGCGCAGTGGGTCTATCCTCAAAACATTGACAGAAACCGGCGGCTCCGTGCTCTGTACATATTCACTATACTTTATGATGTCAATACGCCCCGATTTGAGCTTCGGGTTGTAGCGCAAATCCTCAAGCAGCCCGGCACGCAAGAAACGATGAAACCGATCATTGATCTGCTCGATGGCCGTTACATTAACGCCAACGCTGGTGTCTTGCAGTGTCAAGTCATAGCGATTTGACGCAACGCCAACGTTAAATCCCTCTCCATCTAGGTCACCCGAAGCAACCATTTCTTCGATGGCGAGCAATTCTTCATCGGACAGCAACCTACTATTGTCATCAGCCATATTTTTCTTCTGAATCGGGGCATGAATAATTGATCACGCCAACTGTAAAGCTAAATGCTAGAATTTTATTGGACTACAAAACCTGTGAAATAGACCTCTTCAACGCCAGCGAATTTGAATTCTTCAAACTTCTCTAAAACCTCGTTAATCACCAACGTTAAGTCTTCGGCAAGCTCACGACGAAAATCCGGATCTTTAATCTCCGGCTCTGTGATCATACGCAAGCGGTCAAGAATTGACGAAGTGATTGCCAACTCATGGGTCGTTATTGCTTCTATTACCCTTTCGTCATAGTAAGTCATTATGGCTAAGGAGATTTGCAAAACCTTGCGCGAGTTCATTACGTTGGCGACAAAAGGCGCAGAAAACGAGTGATACGCTGGTTTGAATTTTTCTTCCTCCAAAGTTTCCTTAGAAACTTTTTCCGGTTGCTGCAGCGCTTCAGTATTTTCTATTTCAGCCTCTAACTCGGCAATGGCTATTTCTGCCGCATCTTCTTCGGGCGCGTCAAAAAACCCAGTAAAAAAGAGGCTGCCCAAGGCTGAGCCAATAGCTACAATTAGCACTAAAAGAACAACAAGAATAATTTTAATCAGACCGCCTTTGCCGCCGGATGCTTCAACATCTTCTACTTCAGCCACTTTATTCTCCTAACTTTTGGTGCACTGCACCTGTAAAATTTAAACCAAGACATCAAAACCATCTCGCAAGGTGATACCGCTTCCTGACATAACTTTGCTGTCATTAAACATTTCGTCTTCAAGATCTATGGCTATTTCCACCATGTCCCCGGATGACTGTTTATCTTTGGTCGCGTCGTCGCTGCCCACTTCAATATTTACGTTACCGCTTTGACCGAAAAGATCCTCTAGCGAGGCGCGAAGCTTAGGCAGTGCGTCACTCATTAATTGACGAACAGCGCCGTCATTTGCTGACAATTGGCCCTCAATTCCCTTTTCGCCAACCTCCAGCGAAATAGCAATTTCACCCAAACTATGTGGGTTCAGGTTTAACTTTATCGCCCAGGTCCCTTGCTTCACTGCTAAGGACAATTTTTGTCCCAGCACTTCGCCGAATTTTTCAGCCCAATCTTGATAAGGCTGCATCCGCGCCTGCATTAAACTCGGATCATTGGCACTTAGCACTCCGCCTAAACTGGTGGTCACCGGCGCTACGTTAGTCGTTGCACCTTGAAGTGCGCTGACGGGCGGTGCAGCTAGCGTTGAACTAGCAGCAAATGCGCTCTCCCCCGCAACCGGCGCAGATAATAAATCCTCTCTATTCTGGACGTTCGAGCGAGCAAATTCCATAGCTGAATCAATTGCTTGTCTTGCTTGTCTCAAGTCAGAGATAGATAATTTTTCGGACATGATCTTGGCCATGCTCGCTTTGTCCGACCCATCAACTTCCTTTTCAGCAAAATCTTTACTTGCTTCAGCAGATTGCCCTCCGCGTATTATTTGCTGACGCTGAGCGCGCAAATCATGAGCACCGATCATAGTGCTGGCCATCGGGTTCACCAACTCACCACTACCGGGACGAAGGTCGCCAGTCTTGGCGTCTGGCTTTACCAAACTAAAGGCTTGTAGCGCTCGTAGCGCCGACAAGGTGCTGTCTGCCGACCTATCCAGATTTGTGGCTTGAGTTAATGCGCCCTGCGATGCATTTTCAATAGTTCTTTCTGCAGGGTTATTTCGTAAAGCGCTTTTACTCAACAAGCCACTTAAAATTGAAGAGGCTACTTCCGTGTTTGACTCCGCAATCACCTTAGATTCATCACTGTAACTTTTACTAGGAATTGTTTCAGTCGTGAATTGCTGAGATCCACCTATTGATTCGGAAGTCTGCGACCCCAAGGTCTGTGGTCCTGGAATCTGCGGCCCTGAAGTCTGCGGCCCAGGAGTCTGCGATCCCAAAGTCTGTGGTCCCGGAGTCTGTGGTCCCGGAGTCTGTGGT